>JADJQX010000001.1:2317500-2617500 GCA_016712525.1 Myxococcales bacterium | reverse complement strand
GCGCCGTGATCGTCGTCGCGCGCCCGCTCCCGTCCCGCGTGACGGTGAGCGCGTTCTGGTGTCGGTCTTCCACCTTCACGAGGCGGCCCGCGGCGTCGTACGAGAACGTCACGATCGGCGTGCCGGTGAGCGCGTCGAGCGTGCGAAGGTGGCGCCCCTTCACGTCGAACACGTCCACCGTGGCGCCCGATTCGTCGGGGATGAGCGTCTCGCCAGGGCTCGTGCCGGGGAACGGCGACTTGAGCGTGACGACGCGGTTCTGCGACTCCTCCGTCGCGTAGAGCGTGCCGTCGGGGCCCAGCGCGAGCGTGCGCGTCGAGAGGGACGTCAGGCGCCCGGCCGAGCCCTCGAGACCAGGTCGATCGCCGCCCCCCGCGTACGCCTGAACCCTCCCACGCTCCACACGTCGGATGCGCAGGTTGCCCTGGTCGGAGACGAACACCGCGCCCTCGGCGTCGACCGCGAGCGCGGTCGGACCGCGAAACGTCGCGCTCTCGGCGGGCCCACCGTCGCCCGTGCTGCCCGCGTCCCCTGCTCCCGCGAGCGTCGACACGAGACCCGACGGGTCGACGCGCCTCACGCGATTTCTCCCCTGCTCGGCGATGAAGAGCGTCCCGTCGGGGCCCACGGCGAGGCCACGCGGCAAGAGCAGAGAGGTCCTCCGCGCCGGCACGGCCTCGCCGATCTCCATGCCACCGCCGACGGCGAGCTCGACACGTCCGCCCGGGTCGAGCCGCACCACGGTGCTCGTGCCCTCGGCCGTGACGTAGAGGCTCCCGTCCGGGCCCTCGGCGAGCGCGGTCGGTCGCGAGACCGTGACCTCGGTCGCGAGCTGAGGATCGATCGTGATCGGCTTGGCCCCACCGCCCAGGATCGTCCGGATCACGCCGTCGCGGCCGACACAACGCACGCTGTCGCCGTACTGCTCGGCGAAACACACGCGCCCGTCCCGGCGCACGATCACGCCACGCGGCGTGTCGATCGTTGCCATCGTCGCGGGCCCGCCGTCCCCCGTGTGGCCTTGTGTCCCCGTCCCCGCGAAGGTGGAGATGACGCCGCCCTCGATCTTGCGGATTCGGTACCCGATGCTCTCGGAGACGTACACCGTCCCCTTCGCGTCCACGGCCACGCCGTCCGGCGAGGCGAGGTCGGCGGCGAGCGGCGGTCCGCCATCGCCAGCGCCACCGAAGCGCCCGCTCCCGGCGAGGATGCGCAACGTGGCGCCGATGTCCGCGGCGTAGCGCGTCGTCCCGTCCCCGCGGTAGAGCACGCGCCCCGCGGGATCGTAGACGTGGTGCGCCGAGAGCGACCAGCCCCCCAGCCCGAGCGCGGTCTGATCACGCGCGCCGATCGGGACCTCGTATCCGCGACGGAGGCCGACCTCTTGGCGCGTCTTGTCGCCGGTGACGGCCTCTCCGTCGCCGTAGGCGCCGAAGGTGCGCACGTTCTGGTAGACACCGTCGTACACGAGGCCCACCCGCACCTCGGCGACCGTCTGCCCGGGCCAATCGCGCCCGTAGGCGTCTTTGCCGTTCCAGGTGAAGGTGTGGGTGAGGTTCGGGGTCAGCGGCGCGAACGTCTTCGTCTCGGTCACGCCGAGCACCGTCACGCTCACCTCGGCGCGCTTCGCCGTGGGCGGCACGGTCGCGCCCGTCACCGGCACGGTGAGCGTACGTGCGTCCTTGCGGCCCGGCATGCGGTCCGAGTGGTAGTGGAGGAACACGTTCGTGCCGACGAGCGGCAAGTCCTCGGCGAGGGTGCGCTTCTCGCACTCGAACCACGAGCCACCCGAGCCGATGCACGGAATGCCCGGGCCCCCCTTGCCGTCACCATCCGGGGGGAAGATGGAGTCGAGGGGCGGGCCAAAGGCCCAGTTGAGGTCCCACGCGGAGAAGTGGGCCATAGGGACACGCAAGTAGCTCTTGCCGGGGACGACTCCCGCCTTCGCGAGGGCCGCGATCTCCCCGGGCGTGATGCCAGCGGCGGCGAGCGCGTCGGCGCCGTCGGCCTGGCCGTCACCGTCGGTGTCGAGAGAAGGCCCAGGGAGCACGGCGACGATGCGGCCCGAGGCCTCGGCCTTCCAACCGGAGTCACCATCCTCCAGCACCCCCGCGGGCACCGGGGCTCCGACCTTCATGTGGAGGAAGTTGTCGACGTAGGTGACCACGGGCGCGCTGAAGGCGACGCGTGTGTCGACGCCCGCCTCGTCGATCGCAAACGCGGACGCGTAGGTGTACGCGCTCGCCGGAGGCAGCTCGCCAGGCATCGCCGAAGGGCCTCGGCTGCCACGTGTGTATTCGGTGACGCGCAACGTGCCCCGTTCGAGGGGCGTTTTGTCGCCGCTCGCCTTCACGACCTCGGCCCGCGTACCCGGTGGCACGAGCACCACGGCCGTGCGCGGATCGCTCTCGTCCCGCGACGTCTCCCCCGAGGCGACCTGCCACTCCGCGGAGCCGAACGCGACCGGGGTGCCTTTGGCCGAGGGCGCGACGAGCACCACGTCTTCGAGCACGGCGAACCGGTTCGGGCGCGGCGACGCGGTTCTGTGCGCGAGCAGCTTCCCGGGCGCATCGAAGCGAAGCCGCGTCGAGCCCGCCCCGAGCACCACGAAGCTGAACCGCCCCTCGCCGTCCGTCTTGCTTTCGCCGAGCTTGGCCTCGCTCGGAGCCCGTACCTTCGCGCCCACGACGGGCGCGCCCGCCTCGTCGAGCACGCGCCCTCGCACGACGGAGACGCGCGTCGCGTCGAGGTACGCCTTGTCGACCCCGAGCTGCTGCGAGCACGCGCCCTCGGTCAAGAATCGGATAGCGTCCGCGAACGACACCCCGGCCGTGCCGTCGATGGGAGGCGCCGCGCACGGATCGACCCACGGCCCGCCTTCCCCGGGCGGCGGCGGCACGTTCACGCCCCCGTCGGGGTCGGCGCCTGGAGGTGACGTCTCGTCGCTGCACCCACCGCACGCCGAGAGCGCGACGGAGAGGGCCATGAGCAGCAGGAAGGGCAGCGAGAACGAGGGATGCGCGCGCCGAGGCATCCCGGCAGAGGATCACGAGTGAGTCACCTGGTCAATCGGGTCGTCGTGGTGAATAATCCGAGGCATGTTGCGAGGCTTTCGTGCATTCCGTTCAGGCAGCCGGAATGGGGGGAGCTCGGTCTCGGATGGGGGGAGCTCTCGGAGCTGGAGCGTTCCCTTGTCGCTGGGCTCGGGAAAAAGCACAGGAGCAACAGGCTCAGGGAGGCGATCGTCAGGCTCCTCTCGGCGCGCGTGGCCCCCCTAGAGCTCGCGAGCGTGCTCGGCCGCGACCCCGCGTCATTGGTCGAGGACCATCTCGGGCCGGTGGTGCGCGAGGCGCGACTCAAGCGCCGCCCTCCGGACCCGGCCCACCCGGCACAGGCGTACCGTACGGCAGACGGGCCGCTCTTCTCGAAAGAGGTCGAGGCTGGAAAGAAGAGAGCCCTCCAAGAACCGGTCGGTCGCGCACCTCCGGCGGCTCCGGTTCCGACTGCCTCGGCGTGACGTACCGCGAGGTCCGCGTGACGAACCAAGCGAAGCGCTGGGGGAGCTGTGCGAACGGGGCGCGCGAGGTTGCGGGGGCTGGGCCCGGAGTTGATTTGGTGAAGGTTGGGGGGGCGGTTCTGCAGGCAACGGGCTCGGGGCGACCGTTGCTCGGGCTCGAGCGCCGGACGCAAGGTCCGGGGCCAACGCCAGCCCATGCTTGTCGCTTGTTCCCTTGATCAAGCTTGACTAGGCTTTGCTAGCGGGGGTGGCCTCTGGTGAAGTCGACGATGCGGGTACCGGCGGTACCCTCGCCGCGAAGTTGTGAAGCCACGGAGCCAGATTCTCTCGAGAAGCCAGAAAGCGTCATGAAGGCCGACATCCTCAAGCTGCTGCTGCAGTCCCACGCGGAGGGCGACGAATCGTCGTTCCGCAAGGCTGCGCTGCAACTTGCGGCGGCCGAGAGCAACGCCGGGCACGTGCGCGTCGCAGAGGAGATCCGCGCGATCGTCGCCAAGATGCCCGCGACGGCGTCCCGCAAGCACCAGGGCCCCGTCGTAGACATCGCCGCGCCTCGTGGCGACCTCGCCGACATCCTCGAGGGCGGCCACCGTGACGAGCGCCTCCGCGACATCGTCCTGCTCCCGGAGACCGAGGAGACGCTCAAGCGCGTCCTCTCCGAAAATCGATCGCGCGCGCGTCTCGAACGCTTCGGCGTCCAGCCGCGCCGGCGCCTCCTGTTCCACGGCGCCCCAGGCTGCGGAAAGACGCTCGCCGCGGCTGTGCTCGCCGGCGAGATGGGTCTGCCGCTGATGACGGTGCGCTTCGACGCGCTGTTCTCCCGCTTCCTCGGAGCGACTGCCGTGCAGCTCCGGGCGATCTTCGCCGAGATGCCGCGCCGTCCCGGAGTGTACCTCTTCGACGAGTTCGACTCGGTGGCGAAGGCGCGCGGCGACTCGCAGGACGTAGGCGAGATGAACCGCGTGGTCACCGCGTTCCTGCAGCTCGTCGACGCCGACATGAGCGGCAGCATCCTCGTGGCGGCGACCAACCACGTCGAGCTGCTCGACCGGGCCGTGTTCCGACGGTTCGACGTGATCGTGCCGTTCGACATCCCCACGCGCGAACAGATCGCCGAGCTGATGAAGTTGAGGCTCTCCACGGTAGGCCTCGACGATGCGGCGGCGGCGACGCTCGCGGCACACGCCGAGGGCTGGAGCTTCGCGGACGTCGCGCGCGCGTGCGACGATGCGGTCCGCACGATGGCGTTGGATGATCGTGAAGGTGTCTCGGTGCGCGATGTCGTCCGCGCGCTCGAGGAGCTGAAGCGACGAAACGTGCCGGCCAGGAGCTGACCCGTGGCCGACGCGCGGCTCCCTCTCCTTCGAGGGAAGATCACCTCGGTGCACACCTATGAAGCGCCTCAAGGTGGTGGGGGCAATCCACCGAAGATGCCGTCGCTCGATCCGCGCGCGCACACCACCGCGCTGACCCAGCAACTCGACGCCATCGCGCAGCAGGTGAAGGCTCGCGCGGAGAACGCCCGTGACGAGCTCGCGAAGCGCGAGATTGTCGCCGTTCGGCCGGCGGCGAACGCCCAGCTCGTTCCAGACCAACTGGACGATGCCCGATCCGACGCGCGCCTCGTGGGCGTCATGCCGGACACGGGCACCGTCGTTCTCGACGTGGCGAGCGCGGACCTCGAATACCTGCGCAAGAAGCTTGCTGCCTTCGCCGACGACTCGAAGGTCACGACCAAGACCGAGAAGGACGGTACGGTCAGCACCCATCGCGGCAGCGAGAAGGCGATCGGCCCGATGGGCAGCATCGGGCTCGCTGAGATCGGCGACCTGAGCGGCGTGCAGCTCCGGGCCGCGGCGCCGCCTGCGGACCGCGCCTGCTGGCTCGAGGTCGGATGCCGAGGCGGCTACCGCAACCCCGAAGATACGGCCAACAGCCGCGCGCAGATCGCACGTCAGCTCCATCGCCTCGGCGCGCCGCAGAAGCTCGACGAGTTTCAAGGTCCCGAGCTGGTCTACTTCTTCATCCGGCTCACGGGCAGACAGCTCGACGAGCTGCGTGTGGCCACCGATTGCATCTACGAGGTCGATCTCGCACCGCAGCCCCTCCGCGACCTCAAGCTGCTCGACGATCTCGTCACGAAGGACATCGCCGGCTTCGCACTTCGTCAGCCGCACGAGGACGCACCCGCCGTCGTGGTGCTCGACACGGGCATCGCGACGGGGCACCCGCTCCTGAAGTCCGCGATCTTGAGCGCGACGACAGCGGGCCCCGAGATCCCCTCGCCGGAGGATACCTACGGGCATGGCACGAAGATGGCCGGGCTCGCGTTGCATCGCGACTTGGGGGCGGTCATCGAGCGTGGACACGCCGATGCTTCACACTGGCTGCAGAGCAGCCGCCTTCTCATCGCGCCCGGCTACGGCACGGCCGACGACGACAACTGCGAGAAGTGGCCAGTTCTGACGGAGCGCGCGGTGCGCTCTGCCGAAGATGCGGACGCACGCCCTCGCAATCGCGCCTTCGTGCTCGCCGTGACGCGGTCCATGCAGGACCCGCCACTCGATGGCATCGCGCCGACGCTGTGGAGCCAGGCCGTCGACCAGCTCGCGTTTCGTGAGGGGCTCGGACGCCTCATGATCGTCTCGGCCGGCAACGCCCGCGACACCGAATGGTTGAAGCTCGCCGAGCTGTACCCTCAGCTCCAGCTCTCCGAGAAGATCCACCAGCCCGCGCAGGCGTCCAACGCGCTGACCGTGGGCGCGTTCACGGCGCGCGTGGAGCTTCCGAACGACGAGGTCTACGCCGAAGCGCGCGTCGTCGCGACCAAGCCCGGCGGGATTTCTCCCTACACGAGCACTGGGCTCGTCGGAAACGAGTGGCCGATCAAGCCCGACGTGGTATTCGAGGGCGGCAACCTCGCGATCTCTGGATCGCTGACCGACTCGGCCGTCCCCACGCTGTCGGCGCTCACGACGAGCCACCGCCACACGTACGGCAGGCCGGTGGGGTTGATGTCGATGACGAGCGAGGCGAGCGCGCGCGTCGCCCACCTTTCCGCGCACATCTGGTCGCTCGAACCGAACCTGCGCCCCGAGACGGTGCGCGGCCTCATCGTCCAGTCGGCGAGCTGGACGAAGGCCATCGTCGAGGACTTCCCCGGCCTGAACGATCGGCTTCAGGCATGCGGCTACGGCGTGCCCAACGAGCGCCTCGCCTCGGAGTGCGCACAAGGTATCGCCACGATCGTCGTCGAGGACTCGATGCCGAACGCGATCGCCGAAGAGGAGCCGAAGAAGACCCCACCAAAGCGGCCGACCACGAAGCCGACGGAGACGAAGTATCGCCGCAAGGTGAAGCTGTACCAGCTCCCGCTTCCCGAGAGCCTGCTCAACGATGCGGACCCCGATGTCGAGCTGCGTGTGACGCTCTCGTACTTCGCCGAGCCGAGCAGGCTCGGGCGGCGCACGTACCACGGCCTCGACCTCAAGTGGGACATGCAGGGACCGCAGGAGTCCCAGGAAGCGTTCAAACAGCGCATCAACGCGCTGCTCCGCCCAACCGATGACGAGGGGAAACGCCTGAAGATCGAGAAGACCAAATCGTTCAACTGGGACGTCGGGATCGAGCGGAGAAGCCGAGGAACCGTCCAGAGCGATCGCTGGCGCGGCAAGATGTCGGAGCTCGTCGGCGACAAGCTCGTCGCGATCTACCCCGTGCTCGGCTGGTGGGATCAGCGCAAAGCGCTCAAGACCGCCGAGATGAAGTTCTCCCTCGTGGTCTCCGTGTTCGGCCCTGGCGTCTACGCCGCCATCAAGCCGAGGGTCGAGATCGAGCCGGGCATCACGATTGATGTGTAAAGGACCGTGGGCCGCTCAACCGGGCCACCCCCGTCTCCGAAAGCAGTCGCGTACGCTCGCTGCTGTTCCATCTCGCTGCCTCGATGCCGCCGGTGACGTTTCGAGCGAGACGACGACTATCCTGACGTGGGGGGCTCACGACCATCAATACCAAGTAGGTCTGCCAGAAGCGCGGATCCAGCCGGCTCGAGCTACGCGCCGCCGCTTTCGACTGTTCCGGGGCGTCTGTAGAGTGTTCAAGATGTTATTGAAGTATCGCTTCAGAGGTCTCTCGTACGACTCTGCCGAATTCTTCCCAGAACGCTGGGGTCAGCGCAGTCGGCTGCAAGAAGTAGGCTTCGCCAGCACGGGTCTTTCCGACACGCCGTCGATACCCTTCCGGCGCGTTCGCTGGGAGGACGAACTGCGCGAGCACCTTCTTTTCGACGAGGTGCTGCGCCAGCGGATGGATCCAAGCGTTCGTTTCCTGGCGCCGCGCTTTGCCTGGCTGTTCCGTAAGGTCGAGTACCCAACCTCGTACGAACGAGTCGACATGAAGCGGCGTCGCACGATTGTACGCCAGGAAGCATTCATCGCGACTCTCGTGCCTCTCATGACATCGATGAAAGTGATGATCGTTGGCCGTCATTCGACTTCCGAAACCGACTTGAAACTTTCCAAACTTGATCGACGCTCCCCACGGCAGAACCAGGGGCTTCGTCGGTGTCTTACGATTGTTGTCGCATATCATGGCTGGAGAGCAGTTCCGATAGCACAAGGCGTAGAGCCCTTCTTTGATGGCAGGCTTCTTCCGAAGCGTGTCGAGCTTTTCGGGATTCGGCACCTCCACCAACGGCATACCCAACAGCAGATCATTGGAGGAAAGCACCGTCAAGCGTGAAGCACGTCATCGCGAGCGACGGTTCCAGAGAAGGGATCCGACTACCCGTCGCCTATGGTACTTCGCCCGGGCAGGCGTCCATTTCGGTCCAGTGCCAGGACATCGCTGACACATCTACGCCACGACATCGCTGACACATCCTCGCACCCCGCAAGGACCAGCACACGCTCCGGCAACGACGAGTCTTCGCGCAGCAAGCAACCAAATGCGACGCGCTCTCGCCCCTCACGGCTCGCGCGACGTGAACCGCCCAGACAGGGCACAACTGGCCCAAGCGCCTCGGGAGCACGGCTACGCGACGATGCACGAGCACATCCACAGCCCCGCGAGCGCTCCGTTGGCAGCAGCGGGAGACATCGTGCTCGACGTGCGGACGGAGCTGACGGAGCTAACCCGGCACCCCATGTGGAGCCCTCGCGAGCTCGCGGTCGTCCTCGCGAGAGCGGTCGGAGCGGCCGGAGCACCCACACCGACCCGCGCCGGCTCACGAAGTCCGCATCCCGTCCCATGCCCCGCCCGGCGAAAAGGAGACCAAAATCACCCCCTCGCCCATCCCCACCATGGGAGGGCGGGGTACCCAAATACCCCCCTCGCCCATCCCCACCATGGGAGGGCGGGGTACCCAAATACCCCCCCGTCCCATCCCATAGATGGGAAAGATCGGGATTTTTGGGGTCTCCTCCCGATCCACGCGCGCCCGCCCGGGAGCTTTTTTCACCCCAAATCCCCTTTTTCCACCGCACCTCACCCACCAAGGTGCGGCACCTGGCACCGAGGTAGGCATGGCAAAAACCTCGAGAAATTCGCCCATTCTCGCTGGCACGGGAGCCGCCAGACGGGCCTCGATGTCCCGTGTACGCCGATCGGGTGACAAGGTGCTTCGGAACGAATCCGATCGGGCGTGGTCTGTCCCGGCGTGAACGAGATACGCGGCAATCACGCCGCCATCCCGCGCACTCCGAAAGAGAGACCACCATGAGCACGTACGCCATCCACGCCTTCACCGTGAACGACGCCCTCGTCGCTGGCCGCGACCTCCTCCGCATCGCCAAAGGCAAGAAGCTCCACCGCACCTTGGCCGCTGCCCTCGTCCGCGTGAAGCGCACCAACGAAGCCCTCGACGCGGCCAGTCGCTCGATCCCCAAGGAGGACGATCCACTTGTCCTCGGCGGCAGCGAGGCGCCCGCCCAAGAGGGGCTCTTCCTGCCGCTCGTCGCCCTGCGAAAGGCCTTCGCCGCCGTCCGCGACCTCCTCAAGGTCCACGCCCAGCTCCCCGAGGGCGACTCGGTCGGTGACACCGCCCGCGCCGTGCTCGCGGCGCTCTTCCCCGAGGGCACGGGCTTCCTCACCTCGGACGCCAGCGAGCTCGACGTCGCCTGCGGCCGCGTGCTCGAGCGCACCGCTCACCCGAAGGTCGCGAAAGCCCTCCAGACGCTCGGCTGCAACCCCCACATGAAGGCCGCCAAGACCGCATACGGCGCCTTCGTCATGGCGCGTGAGGCCTCCGTCGACGCCCACGTCGAGAGCTCCTCGAACGACAACGTCGCGGTCTACAACGACGCCATCGACGCCCTGCGCGAGTATGCCCGCCTCGTCGAGGCCCACGCCCTGCTCGAGGGCGCCTCGCTCGACCGCGTGCTCCTCGCCCCGCTCGCCCACAAGCGCATCGCCCGGCAGCGCGCCCCGAAGGGCATCACGCCCGAGCCCACCGAGGGCGACAGGATCGACGAGGCGCCCCCGTCGCGCGCCGCGTGATCGAAGCGTCCTGACCTTCCCACCCCGCAGCACCCCGAGGCCCACGCGTCCCCCGCGTGGGCCTCTTGTTTTTCGAATGGCACCCCACGACGAGCCCCTCGCGGGCGGGCAGCCATAAGGGACCTGGGTCGCGCTCTCGGCCGACCGCAACCGGGAGATCGGCTCGGCCGAGACTACGGAATTCGAATGCGACCGATGGCCCCGCCGATCGGGTCGGGGTGGGAATGGCAGGCGTTGCAGGCGCCGTCCGCGTTCAACGGGATAGGCATCTTCGCCGTCTTCCCCTCGAAGGTCACGCTCATGGTGAGCGGCTTCGTGAGCGGCGTCCCCGTGTAGAAGTTGCCGACGGCGTTCGTCGTGAGCCGCTCGGTCTTGCCCGTCGAGTCCACGATCTCGACGATGGCCCCCTCGACCCCGTCCTCAGCGTTCGAGGTGGCGGAGCGGAACACGGTGCCGGCCGCCGTCCACGGGATGCGCGAGGCCTGCCCACCGGCGCGGTGGCACGAGAGGCACTGCTCGCCCGGCCGCATCGTCGGGCCAGGGGCGGTGCGGTCCTTGGGTGTCGTGTCCTCGGTCTCGGCGGCGCAGCCTGCTGCAGCGACACCGAAGGTCGCGGCGAAGAGGGCGAAGAGAGTCATGCAAACTCGGAGGCTCATGAAGGGATCTCGGTGAGGGTGAGGAGGCCGTGGCTCATCCACGTGGCCAATCGCGAAAAGGCTCGCTCGGGCACCCCGTCGGGCCCGGCGAGGGTCTGGATCAAAGAGACGATCGGTACGTCGTCCCGCTGGAGGAGCTCGCGCTCGGCGTCGTCGATCACGAGAGAGAGCACGCGCATCGAAGGCCGCGAGAGCACGACGTGCACCGCGCGGGACGGCGGCTCACCCTTGTCGGCGCCGTCGACCTCGGGCTCGGCGGGGTCGGCCACGAAGATCGCGAGCGCCTCCGGCGCCACGGTCACGTGACGAACGCTCGGGTGCACCCTCGCTACGCGCGCGGCGAAGCTCGGGTCGGAGACGTGCGCCCGGGACAGCAGCGGGGCCTCGGCGTTCGGCGAGAGCAAGGCCTCGACGAACGCGGCCTCGATGCGTGTCACGTCGGCCGTGAGGGGTGGCGTTTTGGGGTGCGCGGCGAGGAAGCGAGACACGGGCGCCGCCAGCCGCTCGAGCGCGAAGAACGTCGAGGGAGAGTCGGCGAGGGCGGAGCACACGAGCTCGGTGAACCTCCGCTTCCCGAGGAGGTAGGCCGTGCGCGGCAAGAGGTCGAAGAGGGCATCGACGAGCCGATACCAATACATGGTCCGGTACACGTCGATGGCGCTGTCCGGAGAGAGCGAGCCAGCCCCGAGGACGCCCCGCGACAGCTCCTCGGGGGTCTCGCGGAAACGCACGGCGCGCGCGAGGGCCCGCTGGTAGTCGGCGAGCTTCATAGCGCGTCGGCCTCGGCCAAGTAGCCCTGGAGATCGGGGAGGTTCTCGTCCCACTCGAAGATGCACGGCACGTCACCGACGTGCGCCCTCGCGAACGCGAGCAACGCGCGGACCTCGTCACACGGGATGCTGGCGTGGTCGTCGAAGCGATAGCCCTCTCGCCTCGAGTGCCCCGCGACGTGCATGTACGCGACGCTCGAGGGCGCGAGCGTGCTCACGTACGCCTCGGCCGAGAAGCCATGGTTTTTCGCCGAGACGACGACGTTGTTCACGTCGAGCAAGAGCTTCGCGCCGGTTCGTTCGGCGAGGCGCGCGAGGAGCTCGGCCTCGCCCATCTCGTCCTCGCGGAGCCTCAAGTAGCTCGAGACGTTCTCGAGCACGAGCGGGCGACCGAGCCTCTCTTGCGCGTGCGCGACCCGGGCCGAGAGGTGCTCGAGGGACTCTTCCGTGAGCGGCATCGGCCAGAGGTCGTGCCCGTGCACGCCCCCTACCCGGCCGAAACACACGTGGTCGGAGACGTGCCTCGCGTCGATGGCGTTCGCCAAGACCCGGAGGTCGTGCAGGTACGCCTCGTCGAGCGGATCGGGGCCGCCGATCGAGAGCGAGACGCCGTGGAGGAACACGTCCGAGCGCGCGCGCACGGCCTCGAGCACCGCGCGCGGCCTCCCGCCCCGGCCGAGCACGTTCTCCGTGATCATCTCGAGGTAGGGCGGCGGCCGTGCGGGCCCCGAGAGCCATGAATCGTAGTGGCTCGTGCGGAGCCCGACACCCACCGTACCCATGTCAGGAGATGATCTTTCCGCCCTTGCCCGTGCAGTCCGCCTCGCTCGGCACCGCGACCCAGCCTTGCCCCTTGCACTCGTTCTTGCCCTGGCACGCGTGGCCGTTCCCGGCGCAGCCGCCCTGGCCCTTGCAGCCGTTGATGCCCTCGCACTTGAGCGAGGCCGTGGTCTTCGGCGTCGCGTCCGCGCCTGCGCCGCCGTCCTTCTGGGCGGCAGCTTCGGAGTAGAGGGAGCCGCCCTTGTCACGGCACTCCTTCTCGGAGGGGACGGTGACGTACCCTTGGCCCTTGCACTCGTTCTGGCCCTGGCACTGGCTCTTGCCGTCGGCGCTCTGGCACTCGCTCGTGCCTTTGCAGGAGTTGATGCCCACACACTTGACGCTCTGCGCCTGGGTGGTCTGCGCCGTGGTCTCGGGCGTGCTCGAGCACGCCACCGCGAAGAGAGCCGCCACCGCAGCGACGAGCGCCGCACCCGAGGTCTGTTTGCCGTCGATCATCGTATTTCGTTCTCCTTGCCGCCCTTCGCGGCCCCGACCTCTACGGCGAGCGAGCGGGCGGGTAACGCGCGGGTTCGGCGAACGGGTCGTTCGGCGGCTCCGAACGTGACGACGGCGCGGCCGTGAGGTAATTGGCGGGGGTGTCGACGCTCCTGAAGCACGTCGAGAAGCTCGAGTCTCTGCGGGCCCTCGCCACCTCCGAGGGCTTTCGCGACGCGGCGAAGCTCCTCGGCATCGCGCCGTCCACGCTCTCGGAGCGGATCGACACCCTCGAGCGGCTCTTTCGGCGGCCGCTCGTCGAGCGCGGGCGGGGCCGGCCCACCCTCACGCCCTTCGCGCGCGAGCTCGTCGAGGCAGCGGAGCCCGCGCTCGCAGTGCTGGAAGGTCTCCTCCCCGAAGCCGCGGGGGAGCGGAGGGCCCCTCGTGTCCTCCGCGTCGGGGCGTACGAGAGCCTCGCGCTCCGCTCGCTCACGCAGGCGCTCTTCGCCGACCGAGCGGCGCTCCCGGGCACGCTCGAGCTCGTGTCAGGCCGCGCGGTGACCCTGGTGAGGGCGCTCGTGGCCGGGGAGCTCGACGTGGTCGCCGTGGCCGGCCCCCTCGAGGACGAACGCGTCGAGGCGTTCCAGGTGGGCACCGAAGAGCTCGTGCTCGTGAGGCCACGGCGTGTGGACGAGGCCGTCGCGCGCGCCGCCGTGGCCGAGGGGCGGTGGGTCGGTCTCACACGCGCGAGCCTCTCGCGTCGCGGATACTACGCGCGGCTCCTCGCGGCGATCGGCGCCGGTCGGCCGCGGTTCTCGTGCGACTCGTTCGAAGTCGCCGCCAGGGTCTGCCTCGAGGGAGACCTCCCCGGGGTCCTCCCCTCGAGGGTCGCGAAGGACCTCGCTCGCGAGCTCTGCGTCGTCGAGATCGGGGAGCTCGCTCGCCAGGAGGGGCGCCACCCGATCGTGCTCGCCGTCAAGCGGGGGCTCTTGGGGAGGCATCACGTCGCCCTGCGGACCGCGCTCGAGCGCGCGCTCGCCAAGAGCGCCTGACCCACAAGCGAAGAGGGGGCCAGCCCCGATCGCGCGGGCAGTCTCGGCACCATCGCCAAGCGGAAAACGCTCGAACGAGAGAAAATTCCACGCAACGCTCCTGGGCTGAGCGCCGACATCCACCACGAAAGGCAGCTCCGTGAGCACCAAGCTCGGGTCGGTCTCGGGTGTCCGACCTCCTCGTCCGTGCGTGGTGCACAGCGGAAGCCCCTTCTTTGGAAATCCCCCATGTCACGCTCTCCCCACTTCCTCGGTGCGCTCCTCGTCGCGCTCGCGCTCCCCTTGTCCTCCCCGAAGCTCGCGCTCGCCGCGGGGCTCTCGGCGGACCCTCGCGTCCCCACCGCACCTCTCGAACAGGTCGTCGTGACGTCCGCGCGTGGGGAGGCGGTCGTCAGCGTGTGGCCCAAGCGCGCCGGGAAGGTCTACGTCCTGCCGAAGCCGAAGGGGGTCGTCCCTGGCTCGCTTCAAGTCCTCGCGAGCGGCGGCATGACTCGGCTCGATCGCGAGACGGCCATGGCCCACCTCCACGCGACCGTTCCCAAGCCCACGGGGATGGCCTGCGCCCATGGCCCCGGCCCGAGCACCGTCCTGGCCTTCCCCGAACGTCCCCTCAGCCCCCGCGAATGGGCGAACCAGCGTGACGAACGCAACCCCCCGGTGACGACCTGCGGGATCGCGATCTACGAAGATCTCGCGTGCGACGCGCGGCGCCCGCTCCCCCTCGCCTTCGTCGAATCGACCGATGCCACGCTCGACGCCGACGTGCGCTCGCGCGGTGGGGAGCTGCCCACCGCCTTCGTCCCCGAGAAGGGCGCCTCGTACTGGGTATTCCAGAACCTCGGCGGCGCCATGATTCGGTATCGCACCTCGGGCCTCGCGGAGCTCCCCCTCGTCACCGAGGCCAAGGGCGGCTCCCACGAGACCCTCCTCATCGCGCTCATGCGCGAGACCATGGAGCTCGACGGGCGCACCTTCCACACGGCCATGCTCCCCGCGGAGCTCGACGGGCTCCGCGCCGTGGGGGCCTTCGTGCTGCCGCAGAAGCTCCCTCTCGCGGAGGCCGAGGCGGCGGTCGTCGAGTCGCGCTACGGGGCAGGCAGCCGCGCCGTCGTCGTCCGCGTGGCGCAGCTCTTTCGGCCGCAGCTCACGTTCGACGCGTGCAGCGCCGCGGGGCTCGAAAGGTTCGGTGGCTCCTTCGAAGGGGTCGCCGTCCGCGCACGGATCCGAGATCTCGATACGCTCTCGCTTCGTGAGCGCCGCGTCCGCCCGGTCGACGATGGCGTGTTCGTGACCATCCGAGACCCGCCCGGCGTGAGCGCCCTCCTGGACGAGAAGGTATGCCTCGAATACGAGGACCGGGAAGGTGCGCGCGCGGCCACCACGCGCCCACCGGGGGCTCCGCCCGTCGTCCTCCAGGCCCTCACGTTCCGGCCGAACAGGATGGCCACCATGCGCGCGGAGTAGGTCCAAAAGCCACTCGAACGCGCCCCCTCCGGGCCGGCTTCGTGCGAGAATCGGAGTAGGAGCAGCACGTTGATTTAGGGACCGAAGCCCGTCGTTGTCCGCGCCCGACCCGCCAAGGCGCGATCCGAGGAGCCCGCGGAGCCTACTTTCGTAGGTGAGCAGGCACCGCAGGATCGCAACGAAGGCGGTCGGGATGCGGCGGCGACGGGCTAACGGGAGTAAATCAACGGGCTGCTCGAGAGGGCAGGTCGTGGTAGGCCCGCGCCCCACGATCCCTCGCCACCGACACCCGTGACCCCGAAGCCCCCCGTCGAGATCGCCCTCCCCAACCGCCGAGCCACCAAGGCGCTCGCCGAGAAGGTCGCGCCTCGCCTGCGGCCCGGGGACCTCGTGCGCCTCGACGGCGACCTCGGCGCCGGGAAGACCTTCTTCACACGCGCCCTCCTCCGCGCGCTCGGCGTGGGCGAAGAGACGGCCGTCACGAGCCCCACGTTCGTGCTCGTCACCGAGTACCCGTGCAAGGTGGGCCTCGTGCTGCACGCCGATCTCTACCGCCTCCGCGAGGGCGGGCCGAGGTCCCAAGGCTTCCTCGCCGAGGTCGAGGGGCTCGGGCTCCGTGAGCGTCGCGACGAGGGCGCCGTGCTCGTCGTCGAGTGGGGCGAAGGCGCCGAGGCGGCCCTCGGGGGTGAGCCCGAGCTGACCGTCACGCTGAGGGTCGAGGGCACGAACGCACGAAGGGCCTTCGTCGGAGGGCCGCTCGCCGCCGAGCTCGGGGGGGCCCCGTGAGGGTGCGCCGCGCCGACGGGGTCGACAAGGTGGTGCTCGCGGGCGTCGTGCTCGCCACGCTCTTCGCCGCGCTCGTGCTCCGCCCCAAGAAGAGCGACGAGCCCCACGAGCTCGAGGCGGTCGTCGTGGGGGACGCCAAATACAAGCTCGATTTCCGCGACGGGCGCATCCTCGTGTCCGACGCGAAGCGCGGCGGCGAGGTGTCCCTCGAGGCCACCGTGCTCGTCGACGGCACCGTGCGGCCGCTCGCCGGGCCCACGTCGGGCACCGAGACGGCGCGCGTGGTCGAGGTGAGCGCAGGCGCCGTGAAGGTGAAGGTCTCGGTGCGCCTCGAGCGCGGCCTCTTGCGCGCACGCGTGCTCGACACGGACCGCCTCGCGCCTCACGTGGTGGAGCTCCGCCTCGCGACCACGCCCGCCTCCAGCGTGTGGGTGCCCGGCTCGGGCGAGCTCGTCTCGGGAGACGCGGTGACCGCGAACGCGGCCATCTTCGAGGGCCCTCGCACCCGCTCGTCCTCGCGGCGCCGTTCGGGGCGCGCATCACCCTCGAGCCCACCCCCTCTCCCGTGACCGCCGAGGACGCCTCCCTCGCCCTCGACGACGACGCGGGCCCCTTCCCCGACGCGGGCCCCACCTCCGACGGCGGCGACGACGGCGGCGACGACGAGCCCAGCGACCCTCATGCGGCGCGCGCGCGCCTCGTCGTGACGACCGATCGCAACGCGGCGCCTCTCGCGCTCACCCCCGCGTCCACCCCCGAGGACGCTGGCGCGAAGCTCGACGCGTCGGCCGCCAAGACCCGCGCGCCGGACGCCTCGGCCAAAGACGCGAGCAGCGACGCGAGCCTCGACGCGAGCCCCGACTCCGGCAACGACACCCCCGACGACCCCGACGCCGGCGATCCCGACGACGAGAGCCGCCGCGACGAGGGCGAAGGGCTCGAGGGCGACGCAGGTCAGGTCTCGGCGCCCGTGCTCGCGGCGACAGGGAAAAAGAAGGCGCGCACCGAGCTCGTCGTGTTCCTGGGCGCGACCCCCGAGGCCACCTACGGCCAGCTCTTTCGCCTGCTCGGGCAGCGCGTGGCGCGCGTGAATGGGCGTGTCACCGGCTCACGCGGGGGCGCGGTGCTCTACGGCGTCGACGACACGGGCCGCGCTCAGGTGCGAGCGGAGCTCGGCCCCGAGGGCACGTTCGACGTGCTCGCCCCCACCGCAGTCGACAAGTGGTACGCCCGCGAGGGCCCGTCGGCGAGCGCCCCCACGCGCTTCCCCCCCGGCACGGGCTGGCCGCTCGTGCTCGACATGTCCCCCGGCGGCGAGCTCGAGGTCCACGTCATCGACGAGGACACGAAAGAGCGTGTGCCCGCGCGCCTCTGGGTCCACGGCATCGAGGGAACGCTCGACCCGTCGTTCGGGCCCGACTTTCGTGCGTCCGGCGCGGGCCCGCTGGTCGACGTGCTCGGGGGAGACCTCACGACGCCGGTACCCAAGGGGCGCTACCGCGTCCAGGCGACCCACGGGCTCGAGTGGACGATCGACGCGAAGACCATCGACGTGACCAGCGGCAAGCGCACCACCGTCGACCTCGCCCTCCGCCACGTCGTCCCGACGCCGCACTTGATCGGCTGCGATCTGCACGTTCACGCGCGCCCGAGCTTCGACTCCCTCGTCTCGGTCGAGGACCGCGTCACCACCTTGGTGACGGCGGGCGTCGAGTTCGCCGTGCCCACCGAGCACAACCTCGTCGGAGACTACGGGCCGACCATCCAGGCGCTCTCGCTCGGCAAGCGCTTCACGAGCGTGACGGGAGTCGAGGTCACCACGTTCGGGCCGAGGTACGGCCACTTCGGCGTGTTCCCCTACCCCGTCGACCAGAAGGTGCCGCCCTACAAACAGGTGCGCGCGGGCCAGATGTTCGAGGCCGCGCGGAAGGGCGATCCGACCCGCGTCGTGCAGGTGAACCACCCGCGCCTCCCGAAGGGCATTGGCTACTTCACCATCGTCGGCTTCGACCCGAAGTCGGGTGTCATCCCCACGCGCATGCGCTCCGACTTCGACACCATCGAGGTCTACAACGGCTACGAGATCCAGAACCCGGCGCAGGTCGAGACGGTCCTCAAAGACTGGCTCTCGCTCCTCGCGCACGGGCACAGGTACGCGGCCACCGGCAGCTCCGACTCGCACACCGTGCAGTACAACTGGGCCGGGTACCCGCGCACCCTCGCCCGCACCGAAGATCCGGCCGGCGGCGCCCCCGGGCACCCCCCCGACCCGAAGGCCGTGGTCGCCGCGATCAAGGCGGGGCGCTCGATCGTCACGAGCGGCCCTGTGATCGAGCTCACGGTCGAGAACGGCAAACCCGGCGACGAGGTCACCATGCCCGCCGAGCGCGAGTCGACCACCGCGCACGTCGTCGTCCGCGCGGCGCCCTGGGTCGACGTCACCGACATCGAGCTCGTCGTGGACGGGCGCACCTTCTTCCGCAAAGCCATCGAGTCGCGCCCCACCGGCGTAGGCCGCGAGCCCGGCACGCTCGCCGAGGCCGAGAAGCGCGCGGTGCGCTTCGAGAGCGACATCACCCTCGCGCTCACCCCGGGCACGCACTTCGTCGTCGCGGCGGCGCGCGGGGCCCGCAAGGCCGACGACGTGCTCCCCTTCATGCCCTTCCAGCCCATGGGCTTCACGAATCCGGTGTGGGTCACTCGCCCGGTCCGCAACGGTCCGTAATCGTTTTGCTATTTCTTATGGTCGTTCGCGGGCCAAGGTCCGCGGGAGAGTGGTACCTTTCGAGCCTCTTCCATGAGCGCGCGCCCCCACAACGAAACCCCCGAGGGAGCTCCGTTCGGGCGCTACCGCCTGCTCGAGCGGCTCGGCAAGGGCGGCATGGCCGAGGTCTTCAAGGCGAAGAGCTTCGGCGTCGAGGGCTTCGAGAAGATCGTCGTCATCAAGCGCATCTTGCCCGAGCTCGCCGAGAGCCCGCTCTTCGTCGACATGTTCATCCACGAGGCGAAGCTCGCCGTGCGCCTCTCGCACGCGAACATCGTCCAGGTGTTCGACCTCGGCATCGCGCAGACCGGCCCCGGCGACGCGGGCTCGTACTTCATGGCGATGGAGCTCGTGCACGGGTTCGACGTGGCCACGCTCCTCACGCGCACGCGCAGGCTCGCCCTCCCCCTCCCGCTCGAGACGTGCGTGTACATCGCGGGCGAGGTGGCGAAGGGGCTCGACCACGCGCACCGCCGCCGCGACGAGGACAACGTCCCCTTGGGCGTCGTGCACCGCGACGTGTCGCCCCAGAACGTGCTCCTCTCCTACGAGGGCGAGGTCAAGGTCACCGACTTCGGCATCGCCAAGGCCCGTGGCGCGCTCGAGCCCTCCGGCATCGAGGACACCCGCGCGCGGAAGCTCCAAGGCAAATTCGCGTACATGAGCCCCGAGCAGGCGGCAGGAGAAGAGGTCGACGCGCGGAGCGATCTCTTCTCGCTCGGCAGCCTCCTCTACGAGTGCATCACCGGGGTGAACCCCTTCAGCGGCCCCACGACGTTCGAGACGCTCCGCCGCGTCCAGATGTGCGAGTACCCGCCCATCGAGCTCCTCCGGCCGGACATCCCGCCCGAGCTCGCGGCGATCGTGCGCCAGGCCATGAGCCGCTCGCGCGACGATCGCTACCAAGACGCGGGCCGCATGTACGAGGCCCTGCTCGCGTTCCTCTACTCCCAAGGGAAGCGCTTCGGGCCGCACGACCTGGCCGATTTCCTCGTGGCCTTCCGCGGCCCACGCAAGGCCCAAGAGTCGGTCCTCGAGCCCACGCTCGACACCGAGCTCCCCGCGCACGTCACCCACCTCGAGCAAGGCTCGGCGCCGCCTCCGGCCGTGCGCGGAGAGGCCGACTCGGGCTTCTTCGACGTCGACCGCGCGGCCGAGCTCGGGGAGCGGCGCGAGGTCACCTGCCTCGTCGTCACCCTGGGCGATCGCGGCCGCTCCACCGAGGGCGAGCCCGACGCAGCCACGAACGAGGCCGCGCTCACCATCGAGCGCTACGGCGGCGCGCTGGTGCTCCGCGAGCCCGAGCAGCTCGTGGCCCTCTTCGGCGCCGGCGACCCCGACGCCCACGACACCGAGACGGCCGTGCGCTGCGGCCTCGTGGTCTTGCGCGCCATCGGGTCCGCGCGGCCGAGCGCCGGTGTGCACACCGCGCGCATCCACGTCTCTCGTGAGGGAGAGCCCACCCGCGACGAGCGCCTCGACTCGCTCGTGACCGTCGCGCGGGATCTCTCGCGCTCGGGGGACGGGATGCTCGCGTTGAGCCCCGCCGCCTACAGGCTCGTGCGCGACGCCTTCGAGATCGACACCGTCACGGTCACGAACGTGCTCGGCGCGCGCTCGTCCACCCTCGTCGTGAAGGACGTCCTCGGCATCTCGGACGCCATCGCGCGGTTCGTGGGCCGAAAAGAGGAGCTCAAGGCCATCGGCGAAATCTTGGCCCTCTCCACCCGCAAGAAGCCCCGCCTCATCACGGTGCGAGGAGAGAGCGGCATCGGGAAGACGCGCCTGCTCGTCGAGATGGAGCGGCGCCTCAAGAAGGGCGGCTACGACTTCGCCACGTACCTCGCCACCTGCCCGCCGCGCGGCGCCGAGTTCCCGCTGTCGGGCATTCGGTGCATGTTGCAGGTGCTCTGCGGCGTACGCGAGGGCGCGTCCCAGGCCCAAATCGCCGAGGTGAAGCCTCGCCTCCGCGCCCTCGGCATGCAAGAGGACGAGATCTTCGCCGTCCTCTCGGTGCTCGGCGCCACCTCGAAGACGCCGCAGATCGCGAACGCGCGAAGCGCCCTCCACGCCGGGTTCGCGCGCATGGTGGGCAGCCTCGCCGACGATCGCCCGCACGTCTTCGCGTGGGACGCGGCGCACGCGATGGACTCGGCGAGCTTCGAGGTGCTCGAAGAGGTGCACAAGCGGCTCCCGGCGGCGCGTGTCGTCTTCGTCTTGGCGGGCCGCGCGGGCTTCTCGCACCCCCTCGAGGCCCTCCCCGGGCACTCGTCGATCGAGCTCAAGGATCTCTCCCCCGAGGACGTCGAGCACCTCGTCATGCTGCGGCTGGGCATCGGGCGAGTGCCTCCGCCCCTCCTCGCGTTCGTTCGTGAGCGCGCCGGCGGTCACCCGCTCTTCGTCGAAGAGGTGCTGAAGGGCCTCGTCGACGCGCGCGCCGTCACCGTCGCCGAGCGGGGCGTCGTGGCCATGAAGCTCGTCGGCCAAGAGCTCGCCCTCCCGAAGACGCTGCGAGGCCTCGTCGCGAGCCGCGTGTCTCGCCTCTCGGATCAGGATCGTGGAGTCCTCCAGGCGGCCGCGATCGTCGGCGACACGATCGAGCTCACCGTGCTCGCCACCATGACGGGGCGCGCGATCCCGGAGCTCGCCAAGGCCCTCGCGAACCTGAAATCGGGCGGGTTCCTCGTCGACGCCGGCCCCGCGTCCCTGCGCTTCTCTTCGCCCGTCGTGCGCGAGGTCGTGGTCGATGCGCTCACGCCGAAGGCCGCTATCTCCCTCCACGCCGCCGCCGGGAGCGCGCTCGAGGTCGTCTTCGCGAACGATATCGCCGAGCACGCCGTCCGGATCGCGACCCACCTCTACGAGGCCGGGGAGCGCGAGAAGGTGGCCACGTACTTCGCGATGTCGGGCAAAAAGCGCCTCCTCGCGCGCCAGCTCGACGCCGCCGCCCGCGACCTCTCCCGCGCCATCGAGCTCGCGAACGCCGAAGAGCGGCCCCCGGGCGAGCTCACCGAGTGGCTCTCCGACCTCGCCGACGCCGTGCGCCTCGTGCGTGCCGCGCCCGAGCCGTTCGAGCTCTGCGAGAAGGTCATCGCGCGCGTCGACGCCGCCGGCACCCTCCACGATCGGGTCACGGCCCGCATCGCCGCGGGGCGCATGCTCGCGGCCCTCCACGCCTTCGACGCCGCGCGCGCGCAGCTCTCGCAGGCCGAGATCGTGGCCCAGAGCGAGGACGCCCTCCTCCGCCGTGTGCTCACCACGTCGGCCGAGCTCGCCGCGCGTCAGGGTGATTTCAAGCGCTCGGCCTCGCTCCTCGAGCGGCTCGAGGGCGTGCCTCGCCACGACGACGACAAGGCCGAGGACCACCGCATCTTCATCTTCTTGTCGCAAGCGAACGCCGCGCTCGGCCGCAGGCCCGAGGCGCTGCGCTATTTGGGGCGCGCCGAGCAGCTCCTCCCGGGTGACGCCGCCGCCGCCTGCGAGCGCACCAAGTGCCTCGCCCTGGTCGACTACTTCTCCCGCGATTTTCGCGGCTCGGCCGCCGCGTGCGAGCGCGCCGTCGACGCGGCCCGAGAGCTCGGCCTCGTGTACGAGGTCGCGCTCAACCTCCACAACCTAGGCGACACGCTCGTGCGGCTCGAGGACTACCCTCGCGCGTACGGCGCCTTCAAGCAGTCGCTCTCGTACTGCGACGAGGCCTCGTTCGAGCGCCTCGCGAGCCACAACCGCATGTTCCTCGCCTTCCTCGACGCGGTGAACGGCGACGAGAAGGGGCTCGTGCAGCTCCACCTCGGCATCGCGTACGCCGAAGCCCACGACTTCACCTGGGACGTGCTCACCGGGCGCTGGCTCCTCGCCAAGGTCCACCTCCGCAAAGACGAGCGCGTGGCGGCGCGAGCCGAGTACGAGAAGCTCCGGAGCCTCGCCCGCGGCGTCGGCAATCGCCTCGTCGAGGGCGACTGCGACGAGGCCCTCGCCCTGATCCCCCGCACCTGAGCTCGGCGCAGGCTCCCGAATCACGAGCCCTCTCGGGTACTTACGTGGCGTCTCGAGGTCGCCGGCAGGGCAAGCCCCGAGCCTCGCGGGAGGGCGGCGCCCGCGCTATGCTCGGACGAGATGAGTGCGCTCCTCCCTCGTGTGGCGGCCGCGGCGCTCGTGCTCGGCTTGGCCGCGTGCGACGGGCCGAGGCTCGCGCGCGACGGCACGGTGATCTTCCCCGAGAACGGCGGAGGCGGCGCGTCGGTGCTCACGGCCAACGGCGTCGAGTACCAAGACAAGGCCGACAAACCGAAGCCCGTCATCGCCCGCGATCCGAACGAGCCCTGGCGCGCGCCGATCGGCTTCATCCTCCCGAGGGACGGGCGCTTCGTCGAGACGAGCAAGCCCACGGTGCTCGGCACCCCGGGCCTCGGCATCGTGCTCCGCGCGAGCGACACGCGCGTGCCCGCGTGGGGCGGCGAGGTGCTCGTGCGCGTCGACGTGCTCGCGCCGGCTCGTGAAGGCGCGGCGCGATGGGGCGAGAACGTCCTCCTCGTGGTGGACGGGCGCGGCGGTGACACCCTCGCCCTCGCGCAGGCCGCCCTCGAGCAGCTCGCGGGGCGCGACCGCGTGGCCGTGTGGGACACGGCAGGCGCGCGGTCGCTCTTGCCTTTTTTGCCCGCGAGCAACCGCTCGATGGTGCTCGCCGCGCTCGAGAAGACCCTGAAGAAGCCGGTCTCGGCGCCGGTCGACCTCGGGACGACGCTCGAACGCGCGGTCGCGTCGGTGCCCAAGACCCCGGCCGTCTCCCGCGTGCTCGTGCTCACGAGTGGCGCGTCCGATCCGTACGACAAGGCGGTGGCGAAAGCGCTCGACGGCCTCGGAAAGACGCGCCTCTCCGCCGTAGGCACGACGCGCGTCACGGACTACGGGCGCATCTCGGCGCTCACGGCGCTGAGCGGGGGTGTCGCTTCTGCCGCGGCCGACCTCGACTCACGCATCGAGGCCGTGCGCGAGGCCGTCCCCGTGTCGGGCGAGACCTCCTTCCGCGACGTGCGCCTCACCTTCGAGGGGACCCCGGCGCCCTCGCATGTGCTCGAGGCCACGGGCGGCGAGGTGCGATGGCGGCTCGACGCGGGGGAGCTCGCGCTCGGCGACGTGCGCGCGGGCGAAGCACGCACCGAGCTGTTGCGGGTCACGGTTCCCCAGTGGGTGCCCGGCGAGCGCTTCTATTTCACGGTCACGGCCACCCTGACCGAGGGCACGTCGAGGCGCTCGTTCGCCGTCAACGTCCCATGTGTGTACGACGACGACATCGAGCGCATCGCGAAGTCGCGCCACGGGGACGTCATCGCCTACGCCTCGGCCATGGCCACCTTGAAGCGCCTCGACGCCGCGTTCACCGGCGACAAGGTCATGGCGATCCCGGGCGGCCTCCGCAAGCTCGCGGAGCTCCACGCCCAATCGATGACGTTGCTCGCCCGCGACCTCCACGATCCCTCCGTGGCCGAGCAAGCCGACCTCTTGAAGGCCATCTTGGTCGCCACGAACTAGCCCCTACCAAACGACGGGATCGCCGCGCGTCGCGGCGAAATGCTGGCATAGTCACTTCATGGCTCGTCTTCGATGTGCGCTCTCGATCGTCGCCCTCGCCTCGCTCGCCGCGTGCGGGGAGCCGCAGGCCCCTCCGTCGGCGCTCGGACCTCGGCCGTCCGAAGCCCTCGCGGCCGTCCACGCCGACGCCACCTTCGTGCTCCACGTCGACACCGCCGCGCTCCGGCGCTCGTCGTTCGGCCCGGCGGCGAGCGGCGCGCTCTACGCCGAGATCGCGAAGCTCGCGGGCCTCAAGTACGTGCCGAGCTGCGGGGAGACGTCCACCCTCGACGCGTTCGACGACGTCGTCGTGTCGTTCCGGGGCGCGAACGTGCACGTCGGCGCTCACTTCGCGAAGGGCATCTCCGAGAGCAAAAAGAGCGCGTGCGCCTACGCCCTCTCGGCCAGCGCCGATCGGCGCGGAGACCTCGTCGTGTCGCCGCCGGGCCTCGAGCTCGATCCGAAGGCCGCCGCGGCGCAGGCCGAGCTCCGGCTCGAGGGCCCTCAGATCGCCCGCGCCAAGGGCCAGCTCCCCGGGGCCGGCGCGACGATCGACGCGCGCCTCGACTCCGACACGTCGAGCACGACCCTCGCCGCCACCCTCACGGCGCCGACCGAGGTGCGCGCGAGGGAGCTCGCCCTGGCGCTCGATGGGCTCTTCGGGGGCGACGTGGCGAAGGCGCGGGCGCGCGGGGCGTTCGAAGAGGCGCACGTCATGAAGGGCACGAGCATCACGCTCTCGGTGCGATTCCTCGGGAGCCCGGGAGATCAGGCCGCGACGGCGACCGAGGTCGCGCGGGGCATCTCGTCGAAGGGCGTGAGCGAGCTCGGGCAGGCGAGCCTCCCCGAGGTGCGGCAGAAGCTCGCCGGCATGGCCGACGCCCTCGAGAAGTACGCGAAAGAGAACGGGAAATTCCCGCCTTCGACCCGGTGGACGCCCGGCGTCACGCCGCGCGGCGCCAAGGTGCCCGTGGTGAGCGACAGCGCCGACGACCGGAGCTGGCAGCTCGTCGGCGTTTCGTGGAAGAACGAGCGCACGGCGTTCCGCTACCGCTTCGAGATCTCGGACGATGGCGCCAAGGCCACGCTCGAGGCGCACGGCGATCTCGACGCCGACGAGAAAGAGTCGACCTTCCGAATCGTTCTCGAGAAGAAGCCCGACGGCACGGTCCTCCGAGGCAAGCTCGAGGAGCTCGACCCGCTCGAGTGAGCCCGCCTCAGGCGCGGACGTCGAGCAACGTGGCGAGGGCGTCGTGGACGCGCCCGTTCGTAGCGAGCACGTGGCCCTCGCGGACGTCGAGCACGCCTCGTGGGAGCGCCGTGACACGCCCACCCGAAGCGCGCACGAGCGCCGCGCCGCCCGCGAGATCCCACGGGTTCAGGCGTTTTTCCCAGTAACCGTCGTACGTACCGTCGGCCACGAGCGAGAGGTCGAGGGCCGCCGAACCGCACCTCCGCACGCCCCGCGCGCGGCGCTTCACGGCGACGAACTGGGCGAAGTTGTTGTCCGGGTTGGTGGCGCGATCGTACGGGAAGCCCGTCGCGAAGAGGCCGTCGTCGATCACCTCGGTGAGGCTCACCTTGCAAGGGACGCCCGCGCGCGTCGACGGCGCCACGATCTCCCCCTCGGCCGAGCACGCCCCCGCGAACACGACGCCCAGCGCCGGCGCCGCCACGACCCCCACGACAGGGACCTCGACGCCGTCCGGCCCCGGCGCGACGAGCCCGATCGACACGGCGAAGAACGGGTGACCGTGGACGAAGTTCGTGGTCCCGTCGAGCGGGTCCACGAAGAACGTAGGCTCGCCACGCACCGACGATCCGCCCGACTCTTCGCCCACGACGTGGAGCCCGGTCTTCTCGAGGCGGCGGAGCAGCATGGCCTCGCTCTCGCGATCGAAGCGCGTGACCAGGTCGGTGCGGCGGCCCTTGTGCTCGACCTCGAGCGGCGCGCGAAAGCCCGAGAGGAGGTGCGCGGCCGCCTCGTTCGCGGCCTCGGTGGCGACGCCGAGCAGCTCCACGAGGCGTGAGTTCGAGAGGGTCATGCGTTCCTTTTCATGCATCATGCACGGTCATGCGCCGCGAGCACGGAGCGCGTCGGCGAGCTTCTGGTGGATGCCCCCGAAGGCGCCGTTCGAGAGGAGGGCGATCGTGTCGCCGTGGGTCGCGCGGCCCGCGAGCGCGGTGACGATGGCGTCGACGCTCTCGGCGTTCGAGGCGCGGAGGCCGATGTCGGACACGAGCTTGCCCACGTCGAGGCGCTCGGCCTCGGGCACGTTGGTGCGCCCGAGCGGGGCGAAGATGACCTCGTCGGCGACCGCGAACGCGCCCGGGTAGTCGGCCTGATGGAGCGAGCGGCACGCCGTGGCCGAGCGCGGCTCGAACACGGCGAAGAGCTTGCCCGCGGGGTGCTTGGCCCGGAGCGCCCGCAAGGTCTCGAGGACCGCTGTGGGGTGGTGCGCGAAGTCGTCGTAGACCCGCACCCCGGAGACCTCGGCCACGAGATCCTGCCGACGCTTCACGCCCTCGAACGAGCCGAGGCCGGCGCGGAGCTCGGCGAAGCCCACGCCGAACCCTTCGGCGCACGCCGCGATCACCATGAGCGCGTTGCGCACGTTGTGGTGCCCGGGGCTCTTCATCGCGAAGCGGCCCGCCGACGAGCCCCCGACGAACACGTCGAACGCCTGCACGCCCGCGTCGTCGATCGGGACGGGCGCGGCGAGCCATACGGGCGGCTCTCCCCCGGTGTCGTCGCCGTCGAGCGCCGTGGTCACGACGCGGCATTTCGCCTTCGCGGCCACCTCGCGCACACGCGGGTCGTGCGCGTCGATCACGAGGAGGCCCCCCTCCGGGATCTTCGCCACGAGCCGATCGAACTCGGCCACGTAGCGCGCCTCGTCCGGGTAGATGTCGATGTGATCGTGCTCGATGCTCGTGAGCACGACCACGTCGTCCGTCGAGGCGCCGACGTAGTCGAGGAACTTGGGCTCCTTGTGCCAGTAGACGGCGTCGTACTCGTCCCCCTCGACGACGAAGGGCGATTTGCCCGCGAACGCCGACGCGCTCCCGCCGAGCTTGCGCTTCGCTTGCCCGATCTTGGCGCCCTTGCCGAAGTTCTTGGGGATGCCCCCGATGAAGTAGCCGGGCTCGGTGCCGGCCTTCTCGAGCAGCCACGCGGCCATCGACGAGGTCGTGGTCTTGCCATGGGTGCCGCACACCACGAACGGCCGGCGCCCGGTGAGGAAGTGCGTCCGCAGCGCGAGGCTCATGCTCGTGCGCTCGATGCCGAGGCGCTCGGCCTCGTCCGCCTCGGCGTTCCCTCGTCGAATGGCGTTCCCCACGACGACGAGATCGGGCTTCGCGTCGCACACGTGGCTCGCCTCGTAGCCGCGCATGCACAGGACGCCCGCGGCCTCGAGGGCGGGGCCGATGGGCGGATCGAACGCCATGTCGGCCCCGCTCACCTCGTGGCCCGCCTCGCGAAACAACGTCGCGAGCGCGCCCATGCCCGTCCCACATACACCTACGAAATGGACGCGCATCTCAGCCCTTCGAGAAGGTGAAGATGTCGTCTTTCACGTCGACGCGCACGACGGCCCCGGGTGGATACCCACCCGCGAGGATCTCTTCGGCGAGCGGGTCCTGCACGTTCTTCAAGATGGCGCGCTTCAGCGGGCGCGCGCCGAACGCCGGCTCGTAGCCGAGGTCGACGAGGCGCGTCCTCGCGGCGGGGAGCAGCTCGAGCTTGAGCTCGCGATCCACGAGCAGCTTCTCGAGGCGCACGAGCTGGATGTCGACGATGCCGGTGAGGTCGTCCTTCGAGAGCGGGCGGAAGATGATGACGTCGTCGATGCGGTTCAAGAACTCGGGCCGGAGGAAGTTCTTGAGCTCCTCGCGGAGCACGTCGCGCAGGGCCTCGCGCCCCTCGGCCGACTCGAAGAGCTTCGGGTCGGTCTCGAGGATGCGCTGCGAGCCGATGTTGCTCGTCATGATGACGACCGTGTTCGAGAAATCTGCCGTGCGTCCACGGCCGTCGGTGAGGCGCCCGTCGTCGAGCACCTGGAGGAGCAGGTTGAAGACGTCGGCGTGGGCCTTCTCGACCTCGTCGAAGAGGAGCACGCTGTAGGGCTTGCGGCGCACGGCCTCGGTGAGGAAGCCGCCCTCCTCGCTGTCCACGTAGCCGGGGGGCGCGCCCACGAGGCGCTGGGCCATGTGCTTCTCCATGAACTCGCTCATGTCGAGGCGGGTCATGGACTGCTCGTCGTCGAAGAGGAACTCGGCGAGCGCTTTCGCGAGCTCGGTCTTGCCCACGCCGCTCGGCCCGAGGAAGAGGAAGCTTCCGATGGGCTTGCCCGGATCACGCAGGCCCACGCGCCCGCGACGGACGGCCTTGGAGACGGCGCGCACGGCCTCTTCTTGGCCGACGACGCGCTTCGTGAGGCGGTCCTCCATCTTGAGGAGCTTCTCGCTCTCGGCCTCGAGCATGCGCGCGATGGGGATGCCGGTCCAGTCGCCGAGCACGACGGCCACGTCCTCTTCGCCGACCACGCGCGAGGTCGACGAGCCGGAGGTGTCGCGCGCCACGGCGGCCTCGGCGGCGTCGAGGCGGCGCTTCACGTCGGGGATTTGCACGTGCTCGAGCTCGCCGAGCTTGGCGAAGTTGTGGGTCTTTCGGGCCTCTTCGAGCTGGGCCTGGAGCTTCGTGTATTCTTCACGGAGCGCCTGGGCGGCGGCCGCGGCGCCGCGCTTCGAGTCGAGCTTCACGCGCATCTCCGAGACCGTGGGCTCGAGCTCCTTGATCTCCTTGTCGATGCGCTCCTTCGACTTTTTGCTCATGGTGTCCTCGTCGTCCATGAGGCCGGCGAGCTGGGCCTTGAGGGACGCGAGCCTGCGGATGGCGTCGTCCATGTGCGCGGGCACGCCGTCGAGCTCGACGCGCTTGCGGGCCGCGGCCTCGTCGAGGAGGTCGATGGCGTTGTCGGGGAGCTCGCGGTCTTGGACGTAGCGCTTGGCGAGCCTCACCGCCGCGACCACGGCCGGATCGCCGATTTGTACGTTGTGGTAGGTCTCGAACCGCGTCGCGATGCCGCGCAGGATCTCGATCGCCTTCTCGGGCGTGGGCGGATCGATGCCGAGCACGGTGAAGCGCCGGAGCAGGTTCGGGTCCTTCTCTTGGAGCTTGCGCACCCCTTCGGGCGTCGTGGTCGCGAGGAGGCGCACCTCGCCGCGCGCGAGGAGCGGCTTGAGCAAGTCGCCCACGCTGCTGCCCGCCGCGCCCTGACCGAGGAGGGACTCGATCCCGTCGATCACGAGCACGGTGTCCTTCTGTTTGACGAGGGTGAGCACCTGCTTCAAGCGCTCTTCGACCTCGCCGCGGAGCTTCGCCCCCGCCATGAGCGAGCCGACCTCGAGCTCGTGCAGCACGAACCCGGAGAGGTTGTGGGGCACGTCCCCTTGGGCGATGCGCATCGCCAACGCGCCGATGATGGCCGTCTTGCCGACGCCCGCCTCGCCCACGAGGAGCGGGTGGTTCTTCTGCCGGCGCTCGAGGATCTGGAGGAGCCGACGCACCTCGAGGTCGCGGCCGATCACGGGGTCGATGAGGCCCTCGCGCGCGCGGGCCGTGAGGTCGTTCGTGAACTTCGGGGCGCCGCCGTCGGAGCTCGCCCCGCCTCCGCCGTTCGAGGCCACCGGGATCTCACGAGGCACGCTCTTCAAGGCCTCCATGTGGGGCCGGAGCGAGCCCGGCCCGAGACCGAACGCCTGGAGCACCACGGCCGCGGGCCCGCGAATCTCCTGCGAGAGCGCGTTCAGCAGGTGATCGACGCCCACGGCGCTCTTGTCGGCCTCTTTCTCGGCGCGGCCGAGGAGCTGGAGCGTGGCGGTCGACAGGTACGCAAGCCCGCCTTGGGTCTTCGGGAGGCGGCCGAGCTGCGTCTCGGTCTCGACCGCGATGTCGGTCGCCGACACCCCAGCCTTCTTGAAGACCTCTTGCACTCCTCGGTCGCGTTCGATGGCGCGCGAGAGCAGGTGCAGCGGCTCCACCTGACCGTGTTTGCGCTCGTCGGCGAGGGCTTGGGCCCCGGCCACGAGGGCCTTGGCGTCAGCGGCGTACTTCTCGAGGTGGATGGTCTGTTCGGCTCCCATGGGTCCCCGGATGCTACCACCAAGATTTCGTGCACGAGCCCCGATCGGCGGCCGCCCCGAAGCCCGAGAATTCCTTGCGATTCCCCTTCACGCGCCGTCCCGGCGTGTTTAGGTTGCGCCGGCCATGAGCCAACGTGTCGTCGTCTACGTGACCGACTACTGCCCCTACTGCACCCGCGCGAAGTCCCTCCTCGAGCGTCGCGGCATCGCCTACGACGAGGTCGACGTCTCGAACGACGCCGACAAACGCGCCTGGCTCGTCTCCACGACGAAGCGCCGCACCGTGCCGCAAATCTTCATCGACGGCACCCCCATCGGCGGCTCGGACGACCTCCACGACCTCGACCGTAGCGGCAAGCTCGCCGAGATGATGGCCCGCACCCCGTAGGACCGTCGCCGGCGCGGCGCGCGCGCATGAGGTACGCTCCCTCGTATGAAGCGTCCCTGGCTCCCCGCGTTCCCCGCGCTCGTCGTGTGTGCGTCCATGGTGCACTTCGGGGCGGCGTGCAGCTCGACCGAACCAGCGCCATCGCCCGACGGCCTCCCCGCGGGCAGCACGCCCACCACTCCGACGTCACCCGCGCCCCTCCCGGGTGAAGGTCCCCCCGCGGGCACGCCCGCCTCCGGCTGCCCCATCCCGGACGACGCGAAGGCCGAGGACGTCTCGAGCCCCACCACCGTCGTGGGCGATGGAACGCCCGAGAGCTGCACGAGCCGCGCGTTCGTCGACGCGGTCGCCAAAGGCGGCGTCATCACGTTCGCGTGCGGCGCCGCCCCCAAGACCATCGTCCTCGAGGAGACGGCCAAGGTCGTGAACACGAGCCCGATCGTCGTTGTCGACGGGGGTGGCAAGATCACGCTCTCCGGCGGCGGAAAGGTGCGAATCCTTTACCAAAACACCTGCGACGAGAAGCAGAAGTTCACGACGCCCCACTGCCAAGACCAGGAGACGCCCAAGCTCACGGTGCAAAACCTCACGTTCGTCGACGGGAACGCGAAGGGCGAGGCGCTCGGCGGAGGCGGCGCCATCTTCGATCGCGGCGGGCGCCTCAAGATCGTGAAGAGCCGCTTCTTCCGCAACGCCTGCGACGCCGAAGGCCAAGACGTGGGCGGCGGGGCCGTGCGCGCGTTCGACCAATCGAAGGACCTGCCGCTCTACGTCGTGGGCTCCACGTTCGGCGGCGAGGCCGGGCTCGGGAACACGGGCGCCAACGGCGGGGCCCTCTCGAGCATCGGTGTATCTTACACGGTCATCGACTCGCGCTTCACGCACAACACGGCCACGGGCCGCGGCGCCAACCCGGCGAAGGCGGGCACCCCGGGTGGCGGCAGCGGCGGCGCGATCTACAACGACGGCAACACCTTCACGCTCGACCTCTGCGGCACGGTCATCGAGGACAACCACGCGAACGAGGGCGGCGGCGCGATCTTCTTCGTTTCGAACGATCGCTCGGGCACCCTGAAAATCACCGACTCGACGCTCAAGAGGAACCCGAGCGACGGCTTCGAGACGAAGGGCTTCCCGGGCATCTTCGTGCTCGCGAAGGGCGACCCCCAGGTCACCCGCTCGACGCTCGAATGAGCCTCTTCCCGCCGATCGAGCCCCACGCGACGGGGATGCTCGGCGTCCCGGGTGCCGAGCTCTTCTGGGAGACGTCGGGCAACCCGCGGGGGATTCCGGCGCTCTACCTCCATGGCGGCCCCGGCGCAGGCCTCCTCTCCGGGCATCGGCGTCGCTTTTGCCCGGAGACGTTCCGCATCGTGGCGTTCGATCAACGGGGTGCAGGGCGCTCCCTGCCCCGCGCGGACGAGAGCGCGGAGCTCCTCGCGACCTGCGACTTCCGGACGTTCGTGCGTGACATCGAGGCGCTCCGCGTCCACCTCGGCGTGGACGCGTGGCTGCTTCATGGCGTCTCGTTCGGTGCCTCGCTCGCGCTGGCCTACGCGACGTCGCACCCCCACCGCGTGCTCGGCGTCGTCGGAATGGCTCTCTCGACGACCCGCGCCTCCGACGTCGATTGGATGACCGAAGGCGTGGGCAAGCTCTTCCCCGAGGCATGGGCCGAGCTCTCCGAGGCGGCCCCGAGGCCCCCCGGGACACGGCTCGTCGAGGCGTACCGTGCGCTCCTCGCCTCGCCTGACCCGAACGTCCGCGAGCGCGCCGCGCGCTCCTGGGTCGCCTGGGAGGAGGCCCACGTGAGCCTGGGTGGGAAGGGGGGCGACCCGCGCTTCGCCGACCCACGCTTTCGCGCGACGTTCGCGACGCTCGTGTGCCACGTCTTCGCAGAGCTCGGCGAGGCGTTCCCCATGGGAGACCTCGCGAGGGTCTCTCACCTGCCCACGGTGCTCGTCCACGGGAGGCTCGACGTGAGCTCGCCCGTCGGCGTCCCCTTCGAGGTCGCGCGGCGTTGGGGGCCGCGCTGCGAGCTCCAGGTCGTGGAGGACGAGGGCCACGGTGGACCGAAGATGGTGGACGCGTGCGCGCGCGCGATCGCCCGCCTCGCGTCCACCCACCTGCTCGAGCCACGGCTCACGGGTCCCACCTCCCCTTGACCCGTAGCACCTCGCGGAGCGCGCCCGCCATGCGCTTTCCACGGGCCTTCTCGGCTCGTCGCCGCTCGGTCCGCGACAGCTCGTCGCGCAGCGCACGGGACTCGTCGACACGCCGACCGTCGAGCTCGCCCATGTCGATCGCTGCAGCCACCGCGCACCCCGGCTCCCCCGAGTGCGTGCAGTCGCGGAACCGGCATGCGCGCGCGTGCGAGGCCACGTCCGCGAACACTTCGTCGAGCCCCGAGGCGTCCCCGACGAGCGCGACCTCACGCAGCCCCGGGGTGTCGAGCACGAGCCCACCTCCGGCGAGGAGGTGCATCTCACGGCGCGTGGTCGTGTGCTTCCCCGTCCCGTCGCTCGCGCGCACGGGGCGCACGGCGGCCGCCCCCGGCCCGACGAGGTGGTTCACGAGCGTCGATTTGCCGACCCCGGACGAGCCCACGAAGACGAGGGTCTTCCCCGGCGTCGCGAGCGCGTCCACCACCTCGAGCCCGAGGCCGGCGATCACGTCGACGGCCGCCACGGGGGCCCCTCCCGCCGCCACGACGACCTCGTCCACGCGCGCCGCCACGTCCGAGCACGCGGCCGCCTTGGTCAAGAGCACGCGCACTACGATCCCGCTCCCACGCGCGAGCGCGAGGTACCGCGAGAGCCTCCGTACGCTGAAGTCGGTGTCGAGCGCCATCACCACGACGACCTCGTCGACGTTCGCCGCGAGCACCTGGACCGCCTCGGCGCGACCGACCTTCCTCCTCACGAACGCGGAGAGGCGCGGGAGCACGCGCACGACGGCGCCCGTGTCCTCGCGATACGCCACCCAGTCTCCTGCGACCGGCGCCCCATCGCCCGCGTGGAGCCGACGAGGCAAGACGAGCCGCGCTTCGGAGAGCTCGGGCCCCTCCTCTCCTTGCGCCTCACGGAGCGCCCACACGACTCCGCGCTCGGCGCGCATCACACGCGCACACCGCAGACGTGGGTCACCGAGCGCCGACAGCGCGCGACCTACCTCGGGGCGAAACCCGAGCGACTCGAGAACCATGACTACCTCGCAAGAAAACCAAACGAAACCGGGCCCTTACGCACGTGGTGCGCAGGGCTGACCCAGGGTCTCTCCGAAGGGCACGAGGCCCCTCGGTGGCTCAGGCAACGGTCGTCACGAGAAGAAAGGTAGCGCGCGTCATCCCGCCGCGCAAAGCGCAGCGACACGAGGCACGAGGAGAAGGCCGCGAGCGGCGCTTGGCCCTGTCAGAGGCCGAGCCAAGGAGCGGCCGGGATCGTCTCGGTGCCGCGGCGAACCTCGAAGTACAGCATCGCGCCGTGGCCTTCGTCGCCCACGGTGCCGATGCGCTCGCCCGCGCCGACCTCGTCGCCGACCTTCACGTCGACGGCGCCGAGGTTCCCGCTCACCGAGTAGTAGTGCTCGCCGTGGTCCAAGATGACGAGCTTGCCGTACGCGCCGTAGCGATCGGCGAACGCCACACGGCCCGCGAAGACCGCGCGCACCGCGGTGCCGAGCGCGGCGCGGACCTCGAGGCCCGGACCATCGGTGCCCTCGCGGTGGGCTTGGCGTGTCTCGGCGCGCCCCGCCACGGGGAAGAGCAACCGCCCCCGCGCCGACGCAAACCCACCCGCGACGGGCTCGGCCGAGGCGCCGTTTCCGCCGTAGACGGCCACGTATCCGCCCCCCGAGGAGCTCTGCGTGAAGGCCGAGTCGAACGCCATCTGGCGGCGCTTCTCGTCGGCCATGGCGAGGCGGGCGGCGTCCATCGCGTTTCGCTGGCTCGCGAGCGACACTCGGTCCCGCGCGACGCGCTCGAGCCCACGGGCGAGATCCCCGCCACGAGAGCGCAGGCGCTTCTCCTCTTCGAGGTCGTTCGTGAGCACGCGGCGGGCCCGCTCGACGCGCATCGCGTGCGACACGAGCGCCTCGAAGCCGCCACCCACGGGGAGCATGCCTGCCCGCGAGAGCTTGTAGAATGCACGCCCACGCGCGAGGGCTCTGGCGTGGGTCTCCGCGAGCTTCGGGCCGAGCTCCGAGAGCTCCTTCTTCGAGGAGGCCTCCTCCGCGTCGAGGTCGGCGATCTTGCGATCGAGCGCGGCGAGGGCGAGGGCCTGCCCTCCGGTCTCGGTGCCTTGCGCGACCATGGCCGGGTGAGGCGGCATGGTCACGGCGTCGGCCGGCGCCTCGGGTTTGCCGAGCTTCTCGCCGGGGGCGGCGTGCACGATCGCGCCGAACGTGAGCGGGAGCGCGAGGAGGGTCGCGAAGAGGGCCTTCGATTTCATGCTCACACCGTGACGAGCTTGCGGAGGCCGAGCGACGCGGCGGTCATGCCGAGCAGGCCCCCGGTGAGCACCATGCCGAGCGCGACGTGCCAGGGGAGGAACGAGGGCTCCACGCCGACGAGCAGCGCGAGCTCTCCGTCGAGCCGGCCGCGGACGACGAAGAAGAGCACCGCGAGCAGCACGATCGCCCCGAGCGCGCCCATCGCACCTTGTGCGCTCCCCTCGAGCAAGAAGGGCCCCTTCACGAAGCGGTCGGTCGCGCCGACGAGCTTCAGCACCTCGACCTCGGTCTTGCGGCGCTGGAGGGCGAGGCGGATCGTCGAGCCGACGACCGCGAGCACCGACGTGAACACGACCACGGCGAGCAGCACGGCGGCGGTGACGCCACCACGAACGAGCTTGGAGAGCCGCGCCGTCCACACCTGGTACGTCTCGACGTCCTCGACCGCGGGGATCTGACGGAGCTTGTTCACCGTGGCCTCGAGCTCGGCGTCGCCCATGTCGGGGCGGACCTCGACCTCGAGCGACGAGGGGAACGCCTCGACCGGGAGGGCCGCGAGCTCGCCCTTCTGCGCGGCCTCGACCTTGCCGAAGTCGCCGCGGGCCTGGCCCGACGAGACGTACTTCACGGCGATGATCCCGGGGACCTTCTCGAGCGCCTTCTTGAGGTCGTCGATGTCCTCTTGGGTGGCGCCGTCCTTCAAGTAGACCGAGGCTCGCCCGGCGTGGGCCCAGCGCTCCTCGATCGCGCGGAGGTTCGTGACCACCAAGAGAGCCGCGCCGAGGCACACGAAGGCGACGGCGAGCGAGAACACGCTCAGGGCGTGAAGGCGCCACTCGCGGAGCATCCCGCGGCGGGCGCGGCGCGTCGTGCTGATGGAAGCGTCGATCATGGACGGAGGCTCTCCTCGGCCGAGGGTCCGCGAGGTGCGGTTCGGCCGGCGTCGGGTCAATGCGTGGCGGTCACGAAGGGCGAGAGGCGAAGATCAGAGCGGGAGCTCGTTGTCGTACATGGGCTCGTCGGGCGTAGCGACGCCCGAGGGCACGTCGATCGCCTTGCCCTCGTCGAGCACGATGATGCGGCGCGGGCGCTGATCGAGGAGCGTGCGGTCGTGCGTGGCGAAGAGCACCGTGGTGCCCTGCTCGTGGACCTCCTCGAAGAGGCCCAAGATGTCGATCGCGAGCTGGGGGTCGAGGTTGCCGGTGGGCTCGTCGGCCAAGATGAGCGCGGGCTCCCCGACGATGGCGCGCGCCACGGCCACGCGCTGCTGCTCGCCGCCCGAGAGGACCCCGGCGAGGTCGCCGCCGCGGCCCGTGAGGCCGACGCGCTCGAGGGCCTCGCCGACGCGGGTCTTGATGAGGCGAGGCGCGACGCCGATGACCTCGAGCGTGATGGCCACGTTCTCGAAGACCGTCCACGACGAGACGAGCTTGAAGTCTTGGAACACGACGCCGATGTTGCGGCGGAGGAACGGCACCGAGTCCTCGCGGAGGCGAGCCACGTCGCGCCCCATGAACAGGATGCGCCCGTCGTCGACGCGCTCGGCGCGGTAGAGCAGGCGCAGGAGCGTGCTCTTGCCCGAGCCGCTCGGCCCGGTGATGAACACGAACTCCCCGCGCTCGATGATGAGGTTCATGCCGCGGAGCACGGGCGCGCCCGGCCGGTACGACTTGAACACGTCCTCGAACATCAAGACCGGGCGCTGAGCCGCGTCACGCGCGAAGCGTGTCCCGGCTCGGAGCATGGGTTTGAACGACCGATCTTCGTCCATTCGGGCCATGCTTCGGCGGTACCAGGGTCCGCCCGGGGGGACCAAGTTTTCGGCCGAACGCCGCCCGTACCAAAAGATTTTACCCCACGATTTCAACACGTTGGGAGATGGGCTCGCCCGGCGGTGAATAAGGCCCGAAAAGGGCAGTCTTTTGCTGTGTCGTCCGTCCTTGCCCCCCCGGCACCCCCGAAACCAGGTTAGCCTGAAGGGCCAAACAGAGAGGTCGCATGAGAAACGTGGTCTTCGGTATGGCGGCAACGCTTTCCCTCCTCATCGCCGGCGGGGCTCAGGCCCAGATGGTGACGAAAATGAAGGGCGGGCAGCCCAGCACGCCGGCTCCCGCGGCTCCCGCTCCCGCTTCGGGGAACCCCTTCGGCGGGCGCGCGGTGCACTCCGCGCCGATCGTGCCGTTCTCCGGGGTGGCCGACCCGATGAACATGCAGAAGCTGCAAGACATCCGCAGCCGACAGCCCAAGGCCTGTGGCCCCACCGAGATCTCGCCCGGCGTGTGGGTGCGGATCGACTGCCACCTCGACACGAGCCCGCTCCTCCGCGCCAAGAAGCACTTCGGCGCCGCCAAGCTGCGCCTCGCCAAGCAGGGCAAGCTCGCGACCAAGCCCTTCCAGGCCAAGCTCGGAGCGGGCGGCGCCATCGCCCCGCGCCTCAAGATGAACGAGGTGCCCGCGCAGCCCGCCCCTGGCGGTGAGCGCGCCGCTCGCCCGTCTGGCAACGAGGCCGCGGCTTCGGGCACGGTCGGCGGGAGCTTCCCCAAGCTCGTCGACCACCGCACCGAGAACCTCGAGGGCCCCATCAAGAACCAGGGCTACGTCGGCTCGTGCACGGCGTTCGCGCTCTCGTCCACCCTCGACAACGGCATCAAGCGCTCCGGCCAGCAGCAAGAGTCGAGCTCCCCGTCGCACATCTGGTCGTTCTACGCGATCCCGAAGATGTCGGCCGCCGGCGACTCGAACCTCGGGCAGTCGATCACGTCGTGGACCAACTGGCCCTACAGCGGAAAAGAGGCCTGCAAAATGGCGTCTCCGCAGTACGAGGACTGCGGCTCGACGTACGGCGTGAAGGAGGGCACCGCCCGCCAAGACTCGACCTACGTCGCGAACCTGAACAAGGCGACGCAGAACGGCCTCTTCAAGATCGAGGCGATCGAGCAGCTCAAGACGCTCCCGCCGGACGTGGAAGAGCTCCAGGCCGCGCTCGCCTCGGGCGCCGACCTCTGGATCGCGATGAAGATCGACGGCTCCAAGTGGTCGAACAGCAAGATGAAGAACTTCGTCATCCAAGACTGGACCCAGTCCGAGATCTCGGGTGGCCACGCGGTGACCATGAGCGGCTACCGCGAGAACGCCCAGGGCAAGCGCGAGTACCTGATCCACAACTCGTGGGGCACCACCTGGGGCGACGGCGGCTACGCGTGGGTGAACGAGAGCATGGTCAAGACCATGATGCACTACGCCTTCCGCGTGAAGCTCGGCGGTCAGGCCGCGCCCACCGCCATCACCGACGACGACTGCGACTGGGACGAGCTCGTCGACCTCGGCACGATGAAGTGCGCGGTCATCTGCCCCGACGACACCCGCCCGAACAACGGCTGCTCCACGGCGGCCGGCGCGCGGACCCGCACCGGCGGCTGACGACCCCACGAACCGTGACGCTCCGTGAGGGCTCGTCCGAGAGGGCGGGCCCTCCGTCTTTTTGGCGCTCGCGCTCGTCTCCGCGAGGAGATCAGGAGCTCTGCGCGAACCTTCGACCCTCGGCGCAGGAGGCTGTCGTCGAACTCCTTCCTACGCTCGTGGCAGCCGCTCGAGCTCCGTGGCCGACGACGAATCGTCTAGCCCACGCGCTCGTGGCAGCCGCCCGTCTCAGTGACCGTGGTGGCCGTGGTCGTCGGCGTGGCGCTCGCCATCGTGCTCGTCGTCGTCGTTCTCGCGGCGATCGGCGCCCGAGGCCTGCTGCTGTCGGGCGACGAGGAGGAGCATAGCCGGGAGGGCCACCATCGAGACGAGCATGGCGATGATGAGGCCACCGATGACGACGGTGGCGAGCGGCTTCTGGACCTCGGAGCCCGTGCCGGACGAGATGGCGGCCGGGATGAAGCCGATGGCCGCGACGAGGGCCGTGGACAAAGGCGCGCGCAGCGACAAGAGGGCCGCCTTGCGGACGCGCTCGGTCACGTCGTGCACGTCTTTGATTTGGAGCAGGTTGGTCGTCATGACGATGCCCGTCATGACCGACACGCCGGCGAGCGCGATGAACCCGACGCCCGCGGGGATGCTGAACGGGAGCCCGCGGATGACGAGCGCGAACACCCCGCCGGCGATGGCGAACGGCAGATTCAGCACCGTCACGGCCGTGTACCGCGCGCTCCCGAACATGACGACGAGCATGAGCGCGATGATCGCGAGCGAGATCGGGACGACGAGCGAGAGCCGCGTCTTCGCGCGGTTGAAGTTCTGGAACTGGCCACCCCACACGACCTCGACCGACTTCTGGGTCTTCAGGGCGGCGCACTTCTCTTGGGCCTCTTTCACGAAGCCGACCACGTCGCGCCCGCGCACGTTCGCTTGGACCACCACGCGCCGGCGCATCTGCTCACGCCCGACCTGCACGATCGTCTTTTCTTCCGAGACCTTGGCGACGCTCTCGAGCGGTACGATGGTGTGCGACGATGTGGTGATGGGGAGGTGGCGAAGGTCACCTTCGTCCTCGGTCTTTTCGCCGCCGACCCGCAACACGAGGTCGAACACACGCTCCCCCTCGCGGACACGCCCGACGGGCAATCCGGCGCGGGCCATGGCGAGCACGTCGAGCACCGAGGACGTGGGTACACCCAGCCGGCCCGCGCGCATGCGGTCGACCTCGACGCGCAGCGAGGGCAGGCCGTTGATGGCTTCCATCTTCACGTCGGCCGCGCCGGGCACGGTCGAGATCGTGCGGCGGATGGCGTCGGCCGTCTCGACCATGGTCGCGAGGTCGTCACCGAAGACCTTGATGGCGACGTCGCTCTTCACGCCGGCGATGAGATCGTTCACGCGCATCTCGATGGGCTGCGAGAACGCCGAGAGCGTAGCGGGCACACGCGCGTCGACGCGATCGGAGAGCTCTTGGGCGAGCGCGTCGGGCATGAGGCCCTTTCGCCACTCTTTGCGCGGCTTCAAGATGACGAACACGTCGCTCGACTCGGGGCCGGCCATGTCGACGGCGCCCTCGGGCCGACCGATGCGGTTCACGACGGTGACGACCTCGGGAGACTCCTTCAAGGCGAGCTCCGTCTCTTTGGCGAGGGCCACGGCCTGCTCGAGCGAGGTCGACGGCGGGCGCGTCGCGTCGATCGCGAAGGCGCCTTCGAAGATGCGCGGGAGGAACTCGGCGCCCATGGTGGCGCCCGAGCCGAGCATGAGCGCCGTGAGCGCGAACGAGCCGGCGATCACCGTCTTCGGGCGCGCCATGGCGAAGTCGACCGCGGGCACGTAGGCGCGGCGCGCCTGGCGAATGAGCCACGGATCCTCGGCCGACTTGATCTTGAGGAAGCGAGGCGCGATGGCCGGGATGATGACGAGCGCGTAGATGAGCGCCCCGAGCAGCATGAAGCACAGCGAGACGACGACGGGGCGGAACATCTTGCCCTCGACGTCCTCGAGGCTGAGCAAGGGCAAGAACGTGAGCACCGTGATGACCACGCCGAACACGGCCGGCTTCGCGACCTCGGCCACGGCCTGGGTGATGCGCCGGCGACGAATGGCGCGCTCGGGCTCGCTCGCGCCGTGGGCCATGGCGTGCTCCACGGCGACGACCGCACCCTCGACGACGATGCCGAAGTCGATCGCGCCGAGGGACATGACGTTGCCGCTGTAGCCGACGAGCGAGAGGCCGATGAAGCCCACGAGCATGGCGAACGGGATCGCGCCCGCCACGAGGAAGCCGGCGCGGATGCTGCCGAGCGTGAGCAAGAGGCACACGATGACGATGATGGCGCCCTCGGTGAGGTTCTTGCCGATCGTGTGGATGACGTCGTTGATGAACTCGGAGCGATCGTAATACGTCTCGATGCGCACGCCGGCGGGCAGCCTCGGGCGAATCTGGTCGATCGCCTCCTTGGTGGCCGAGACCACCTCACGGCTATTTTTTCCCTTCAGCATGTACACGCTGGCCCCGACGACCTCGCCCCGGCCGTCGCGCGTCATGGCTCCCTGGCGGAGCGCGGGGCCCGTGTCGACCTCGCCGAGCTGGCCGATGCGCACCGGGATGCCCTTGTCGTCGATATGGACGATGGTCTCGGCGATGTCCTCGAGGCCGCGGAAACGACCGTCTCCTCGGAGCACGACCTGCTCCCCGTGGCGCTCGACGAAGCCACCCCCGGCGATGCGGTTGTCGCGGAGGAGCGCGTCGCGTACGTCGTCGACCGAGAGGCCGTGCGCGGCGAGCCGCGGCGGATCGACCGTGACGCGGTACTGCTTGAGCGCGCCGCCGAACCCGACGACCTCGACCACGCCCGGCACCTGGCGCAGGCGCGGCGCGATCTGCCACTCGACCATGGTGCGCAGCTCTTCGCTCGAGCGGCCCGAGTCGGACCGGAGCTCGAACATGTAGATCTCGCCGAGGGCCGTGGTGACCGGGCCGAGCTCGGGCCGCCCGAGCTCCGGCGGAATGTCGTCGCGGACGCCCGTGAGGCGCTCGCTCACCTGGGCGCGTGCGAAATACACGTCGACGTCGTCGGTGAAGACGAGGGTCACGATCGAGATGCCGAGCTTCGAGATGCTACGCGACGAGACGAGGCCGGGAGTGCCTGCCATGGCGCGCTCGATGGGCTGCGTGATCTGCGCCTCGACCTCGGTCGCCGAGAGCGACGACGCTCGCGTGACCACCTGCACCTGCACGTTGGTCACGTCGGGCACGGCGTCGATCGGGAGCGAGCGCGCTGCGGCCACTCCGAAGCCAACGAACATGAGCCCGATCAAGATCGAGAAGAGCGGGTTTCGCGCCGCCCAGAGCACGAGTGCTTTCATGCCCGAAGACCCTCGGTGCTACCCCGGAAGTACCCGGGAAGATTCATTGTTTCGTGACCTCGCCGCGCAGCACGAAGCCGCCCGCGACCACGATACGCTCGCCCTTCGACACCCCCGCGCGGAGGGTCACGACCTGCGGCGTCCGCCGCGCCACCTCGACGCGCCTCACCTCGAACACGCCCTCGGAGCGCTCCACGAAGACGACGTCGTCATCGGCGAGGGGCTGCACGGCAGAAGCAGGAACGAGCAGGTGCTCGCCCGCCTCTTGCGGGAGCGGGATGGAAGCGCGCACGAAGAGACCGGGCCGGAGCGCGCCGTCGTGGTTCGGCACCTCGATGAGGGCACGCGCGGTGCGGCTCGACTTGCCGACCTGCGGCTCGACCACGAGCACCGTGCCCTTCACGACCTTGCCGGGGAGCGCATCGAACGTGATGGTCGTCTCGGAGCCGATCTTGAAGTAGCCGAGGTCTTGCTCGTACACGTTGAGCGACGCTCGCAGCGAGTGCGGGTCGGCGATCACGAAGGCCGTCTCTTGGGGTTGGAGGAACTTGCCGAGCACCGCCTCGCGTCGCACGACGACACCCTCGATCGGGGACGCGAGGGTGAGCGTCCCCGCGCCCGAGATGGTGCCCGTGCCGGAGGGCCGCGCGACGCCGAAAGCCTGGAGCTTCGCCGTGGCGGCGGCGAGCTCGGCTTGGGTCTTGATGGCCTCGCCGCGGGCGACCTCGGCCTCGCGGGCGGTGGTGAGCTCACGTTGGAGCAAGGCCTCTTCGCGCGCCGAGTTCTCTTTGGCGATGCGCGCCGCGGCCTCGGCCGACACGAAATCGGCCTGCGCGGCCGCGATCGAAGGCACGACCACCGTGGCGAGGAGCTGGCCACGCTTGACGGCGTCGCCCACCTTCACGTGGATGGACGAGACGCGCCCGTCGAGGATGACGCCCACCTCGGCGTAACGCTCGAGGTTGTACTCGAGCGAGCCGGCCACCTCGATGTCGTTCTCGGCCGTCTTCGCGCCGGCCACGTCGACCTTCACGCCGAGGCGAGCGAGCGCCTTGGGATCGAACTTGACCGTCTTCGGACCGGTGGGAGGAGCGGGCTCCGCGGCCGACGCCTTCTCCTTGCAGCCAGCCGTGGGAAGCACGACCGCAGCCGCCATGGTCCAGGCCAAGGCGAGGGACGAGGAGAGGCTCGAGAAGCGGGTGCGGGGCATGGGGTGGAGCACGGCTGGAGGGGGGAGTCTACGGTTCGATGCCGAACCAGCCCATCCGGAGCGCGCCAAGCTTACACCCAAGTAATCTTTTTTCCAAACCTCCAAATTGTCGTTTCAAATCAGAGCTTTACGACAGCTCATCCTTGACTAGCCGCCGATGCCGAACTTGAACGGGTAGCCCGCGACCTGCGTGGGCGAGTCGGCCGCGGGGAAGCGCCACGACTTCACCTGGCGCACGACGCACCCTTCGACGCGTGGGTTACCGAGCGACGAGCTCGCGACGCTCGCGCCGCCGACCGAGCCCGAGGCGTCGATGCTCCACGCCACGGTGACGCCGCCCTTGAGGCCGGGGTTCTTCTGCGCCTCGCTCTCGTAGCAAGCGCGGAGGGCGCCCGTGTGCGCGACGACCACACGACGGATCTGCTCGGCGGAGAGCCCGCCCTTCGACGTGCCCGCTCCCGGAGCGACGGCGACCTTCGCCTCGCCGGGTCCACCGTTGCCCGAGCCCGTGCCGTTGCCCGAGCCCGTGCCACCACCCGAGCCGCCCGCGCCGTTGCCGCCCGTACCCTTGCCACCGGGGCCACCCGAGCCGCTGCCGAAGCCACCGCCTTTGCCTTGGCCCCACCCCGTCTGGAGCGTGCCCGCGCCGAACGCGACGCCCGCGCCCGTGCCGCCGCCACCGGGGCCGCCTCCCTTGAGCGACGTACCGGGCCCGGAGCCGAGCACGATGTTCTCGCTCTTCAACCCGCCGAGCGCGTCGGCCACGGTGTTGATCGACTTGAGGGTGTGTTGGATCTCTTTGCCCGTGTCGCCGTCGAGCACCTCGCTGAGGCCGCCGAGGTGCGTGCTCGGTTTGGGATCGCCGGGCACCTTCGTGTCTTTTTCGTGGCCGTTCATGCCGAGCTTGCCCTCGGCGCCCTTCATCTTTTGGCCGCCGCCCTGCTCTTTTTTGTCTTTGGCGCCCGGGTCCTTCACGCCGCTCCCGCCGGGGTTCGGGTCCACGCCCGGTGCCGGCGGCGGGGGGACCTCGAGGTCGGCGCGCTGGAGCGCGAAGCGAGCGGCGTTCTCTTCGGGGCTCGAGAGCTCGACGGGCTTCGTGAGAGGCCCCGGGGTCATGAGCGTCTTCAACAGGCCGACGATGCCGCCGTGGAACGTGGCGCTCGACACGATCGCGAGCATCACCATGAGCTCGGGCCACCGCATCTGCGATATCGCGATGGGCTGCGACGTGTACTGAAAGAAGATCGCGAACTGGCCGTACTGGATGAGGCCGTAGTCGCCGGGCATCACGGGCACGGGCATGCCGGTGCGCCCCACTTGCGCCGGGTCCTCGCTTCGCCCGCGCAGCATGAGGAGGCCGGAACGAGCGCCCTGCGCGTCGAGCAGCCATCCGCCCTGCGACGCTTGCAGAGGGAGCGCGCTCATCTCGACACCGTCGGGGATGGGGAGCTCGGAGAGCTTGTCGTCGCCGAGGCGGAAGGACTGGCCGCGGTCGAGGGTGCGGAGCGCGACGACGGTGGTGCCCCACACGGCGGCGACACGGAGCACTTGGGGCGTGATGGCCGCGGGGGCCAGGGCAGACGGGACAGCGGTCACGGAGCCTCCTCGGGAGGCCACGTTCGACGCGCCGCCCACGACGAGCGTACAAGAAATGTTCGCCCGAAGCCCACGGCCCCGCGCGGAAGCGGTACGACATGTCGCACTCGGCCACGGCGCGTCTGGACGGACCGCACGCATCGTCGCCGACCCCGGGCGCGCGCGCCGCCCCATGATCCGCGGGCTCACACGCCTCGAATCCTCGAGGAAATCGCGTCGGTCGGCCGACCGCGGCGAGGCCCCGGCGAGCGCACGGCACGCGTGGATCCTCCGAGCGAACGGACGCAAACCCAGATCACCCCGCGCGACGATCGCGTTTTCTCGGGTTTTCGCGCTGGCACGCGCGCTGCACTTCCGTCGTCTCGGAGGTCACGACCATGAGCATGCACTCGAAGTTTCGCCCCATCGACGACGCCGCACTCGACCAGGTCTCGGGTGGATTCGTGCAGTTCATCCCACCGCTGGCAGGAGCGGTCGGAGCGGCCGCGATGAACCCTGCTGCCGCCGTGCGAGGCGCCATGGGAGCATTCGAGGCCGTGCGAGGCGCGCTGAACTGGGAGTACAAGGGCCCTCCGCTCGAGCCGCTCGGCGACCCCGGCGGCTTCGGCGCGCCGGGCGACATGGGCGGGCAGCAACGTGGCGAAGCCGGTGAGGCCCCTGCGAATGCGAGCTCATCGACCGAAGATGGCGCGGACGCGAGCTCCGGCGACGGCGGCTACGGCAACGAGGGCGACGGCGGCTACGGCAACGAGGGCGACGGCGGCTACGGCAACGAGGGCGACGGCGGCTACGGCAACGAGGGCGACGGCGGCTACGGCAACGAGGGCGACGGCGGCTACGGCAACGAGGGCGACGGCGGCTACGGCAACGAGGGCGACGACGGCTACGGCAACGAGGGCGACGGCGGCTACGGCAACGAGGGCAACGGCGGCTACGGCAACGAAGGCGACGGCGGCTACGGCAACGAAGGCGACGGCGGCTACGGCAACGCAGGCGACGGCGGCTACGGCAACGAAGGCGACTTCGGCGGGGATGGCGGCGGCGACGTCTACGAGGCGTAAGAGAGCGCGAGCCCCGACGAGAGTACGAGCAAGGCCCATCCGGAAACGGGTGGGCTTTTGCCGTTGGTTCCATCGAAGACGCGACCGCAGGAATAGCCCCTCCTTCCGCACGAGCACCGCCCGAAGAAAAAAGGGCGACCGTGCCATCGCACGATCGCCCAGATCGACTCCACCTCGGTGGGGCTACCACTCGCCGCCGTAGTCCCCACCTCCGTCGCCGCCGTAGTCCCCACCTCCGTCGCCGCCGTAGTCGCCGCCCTCGCCTTCGCTGCCGTAGTCGCCTTCGTTGCCGCCGCCCTCGTCGTTCCCCTGGTCGGTGCGGCCTCCTCCGAGATCGCCGTCACGCTCGCCCGCACCGTCGTCGTCCATGGAGGCGTCCTCGTCGCCGTAGGGGTCGTTCTCGTCGCAGGTCCGTTCGCGCTCGTCGCGTTCGCGCGCGATATCGTCTTGCTCCTTCTGCCAAACGTCGTTCGGGACGGGGCCGCCTGCCCACTGGGGGCGTCGGTCTTCGATGTTCGTGCTCTCCGGAATTCCATCGAGCTTGAGGCCCCCGGTGACGCGGTCGAGCGCCTGCGGGTCGAGGGAGGGAAACGTCTTGGGTTGGCGCATGGTCGGAGCTCCTTTGCACCGACGAAGTGCAGCGCGCGTGCCAGCATCGGCAGCCAAAGACCTGCGAAATCATGAAGAGTTCCCCGCATTTCTTCGTGATCGAAGTGATCACCGGTGGGGGCTCGGGATGGATCCGAAGGGGATGCCGGACCATGAGGATAGACACGGAGGTCTACGCATCACGCTCGCCCCTCGTGGCACACGGGTTGCTGAGATCGTCGACGTGAACACCACACGCCTCGCCTCGGTCGCGCTCACTTGCGCCTTCGCGCTCGTCGCCCACGACGCGCGCGCCGAGGGTAAGCCGTGGACTCTCGGAGAAGCGCTCTCGCGGGCGATGTCACGCGCGCCGGCGATCATGGCGGCGAAGGCTGCTCGCGCGACCGCCGACGAGAAGACCTCGCTCTCCCGCGCGGCCTACTACCCGACGCTCACCGCGCAGCTCGCGGGCAACGCGTCGACCGTGCGAGACACGCAGGCCGCGCCGCCTCCGAGCGACCAGGTCTTCGTGTACCAGAACAGCCAGCTCTCGGCGTCGGGCGGGGTGTCCTTGCGATGGACGCTCTGGGATTTCGGCCGTACGTCGAACGCCGCACGCGCCGCCGACGAGGGCCTTCGCGCCGCCGAGGCGCACGAGGCCGCTTCGATGGCCGCGACGATCGCCGACGTCACCACGACGTACCTCAACTACGTGTATCGGCGGCGCTTCGTCGATCTCACCAAAGCCACGGTCGCGAACCGCGAGCGCCTCGCCACGATCGCGAAGGCCCTCGCCAAATCGGGGCTTCAGCCGCCGATCGAGGAGCTCCGCGCGCTCCAGCGGCTCGAGTCGTCTCGGCGTGACGCGGCCGTCGCCGAGGTGTCCGCCGCCGACAGCCGCGCCGAGCTCGCGGTGCTGCTCGGGGTCGACGCGAGCACGATCGGAGAGGGCAAGGTCCCCTCGCTCGAGGTCGACGCGAACGCGGCGCGCGCCGAAGTCGACGCCGCAAAGGGCCCCCTCCCCTCCGCCGCGCGTGCGGTCGCAGACGCGAGGGCCGCCGAGGCCGAGGCCACGTCGTCCCGGTATTTTCCCACGATCGCCCTCCACGGCGACGCCACGTACAGGTTCGCGTACGTCGACCGGAACGACGCCGTGCTCACCGCACGCACGGCCCACGGCTCGCTCGTGATCTCGGTCCCGATCTTCGACATGGCCATCCCGAGCGCGACGGGGGCCGCGCGCGCCGAGGCCAAACACGCCGACGCCCTCGCCGAAAAGGCCGTCTTGGACGCGAAGCGCGAGGCCTCGGTGGCCGCGAGCGCGGTGCGCACGGTCGGCGAGCAGCTCACCCACGCGAAGAAGGCCGCGGACCTCGCCGCCTCGGTCTACGCCGTCGTGCAGGCACGCTACGTCCAAGGGCTGTCGACCCCCGTCGAGCTCTACGACGCGGAGAGCGCCGACATCGCCGCGCGCACCGAGAAGCTCCGCGCCGAGCTCACCGAGACCCTCGCCAAGGCGCGCCTCCTCGTCGCCACCGGCCGCGCCAAAATCCTCACGGAGACCGACAAATCATGACGATGGGGCTCTTTCGCCAAGAAGCCGTGCAAGCCCACGAGGGTACGAAGGAGCGCGGCGACATCCTCCGCTTCGAGCGCCGCTGGGAGACCGTGGCCGTCAAGGTCGTGGCGATCGCGGCCGTGGTCGGCTTCCTCTTCGCGAGCCTCTTCGGGGTCGACGAGTACGCGAAGGGCGCGGCCGTCGTCCGCATCGACGGTCGACGGGTCGTGACGGCGCTCGGGCAGGGCACGATCGACGCAGTGAGCGTCACCCCCGGGCAGTCGGTCCTCGCGGGTGCCGTGCTCGCCCACATGAGCGACACGGACGAGCGCGCCGAGCTCCACCGCGCCGAGTCGGAGCTCGAGCTCCTGCTCGCCAAAATGCTGCGTGACCCCAACGACGCGAGCACGAAGCAGGCCGTCGTGGCGCTGCGCGCGCGCCGCGATCAGGCAAAAAATGCGGTCGAGAGCCGCTACGTGCGCGCGACGATCGCGGGGATCGTGAGCGACGTACGCGCCCAGGTGGGCCACCACGTGGGCCCCGGCGACGTGATCGCCACGGTGACCCCGAGTGAAGGCGCGAAGGCCTCGCTCGTCATGCTCGTCTCCGCCGAGTACCTCCCCATGCTCCGCGAGGGGCAGAAGGTGCGCTTCGAGCTCGACGGCTTTCGCTACGAGTACCAAGACATGGTCGTGTCCGACGTCTCCTCGGAGGCCGTCGGCCCGCTCGAGGCTCAGCGTGTGCTCGGGCAAGAGCGCGAGGGAGCGGTCTCCCTCCAGCCGGGCGCCAAGGTGCTCGTTCGCGCGAAGCTGCCCGCCTCGTCGTTCCAATCGAACGGCCACCCCTACGGATACTTCGACGGCCTCACCGGGACCGCCGAGATCCGCGTCCGTCGCGAGCCTCTGCTCGTGACGCTCCTCCCCGCGCTCCGGGCCGTGCTCCCTTAGCCCGAGGCGGGGTGAAGCTTTCGATCACGGTCCGCGTTCGACCCGGGGTGACGTTCGGGCTCATGCCCTCAACACTCCGAAATCACGTCACTTTTTGACCGCACCGGCGTCCCCTCGGTTGGCCCTTCGGTTGCAAAAGAGGCTCTCATGTCCGCTCAAGGGCTCGAGATCGACACAAGCGACCTGCGCGAGCGTTTCCCCGTCCTCGCGAAGCTCGGGCGCGCGCTCACCCCCGCACGCATCCCGGAGGTTCGCCAGACCGCCGCGACCGACTGCGGCGCCGCGTCGCTCGCGATGGTGCTCGGCTCCTTCGGGCGCAACGTGCCGCTGCACGCGCTCCGCGACGCCATGGCGATCGGCCGCGACGGCGTCACGGCGAGGGCGATCGTCGAGACGGCCTCCGTGTACGGCCTCCGTGGTCGCGCGGTGCGCGTCGAGGTCGAGGATCTCGCCGATCTCCCCTCCGCGTCGATCCTCCACTGGGACATGTGCCACTTCCTCGTGCTCGAGGGCGTCGAGGACGGCCAGGTACGCCTCGTGGATCCGGCGTTCGGCCGGCGCAAGGTGACGCTCGACGAAGCCCGGCGCTCGTTCTCGGGCATCGCGCTGCTCTTCGAGAAAGACGACCTCTTCGTCACGTCGAAGAAGGAAGACAGCGAGACGGCGAAGCGCCTCGCCGGCCTGCTCGCCGGGGACCGCGACTGGGTGCGCATCGCGGGGCTCTCGCTCTTCCTCCAAGGCATCGCGCTGCTCCTCCCGCTCGTGAACGGGCGCCTCGTCGATCGCGTGGTCCCCCGGGACGATCGGCACCTGCTCACGGTGCTCGTCGTGGGCCTCGTCGTGGCCGTCGCCTTCCACTTCGTCGCGACCCTCACACGCGCTCAGCTCCTCTTGCACCTCCGCACGCGCTTCGACGCCAAGCTCACGCTCGGCTTCGTCGATCACATGATGCGCCTCCCGTACGCGTTCTTCGAGCGCCGCCAGGCCGCCGATCTCCAGCTCCGCATCGGGAGCGTCCAGCAGATCCGCGAGGTGGTCTCGGGGGCCGTGCTCTCCGGGGCGATCGACGGGCTCTTGGTCGTCGTGCACCTCGCGCTCTTGGCGGCCATGAGCCTCCCCATGGCCGCGACGGCGCTCGCCATCGTGGCCGTCCAGGCCCTCGTGTACGTGGTGTCACGAAAGAAGCTGCGCGAGGCCTCGTCGAGCTCGATCGCGAAGCAGACCGAGGCGCAGAACGCGCTCTCGGAGCTATTGGCCGGGATGGAGTCGCTCAAGGCGAGCGGCGCCGAGCACGCCGCGTCCCAAAAGTGGGCGTCGCTCTACGTCGACGTGCTCAACGTCGGTCTCCGCCGAGGCGGTACCTCGAGCCTCTCGGAGGCCGTGCTCGGCACGCTCGGGCTCGTCGGCCCGATGGTGCTGCTCGTGTCCGGCGTCCACGAGGTCATGGAGCACCGCATCGGCCTCGGGACCATGCTGTCGGCCGAGGCGTTCGCCGTCGGGTTCGTGCACCCGGCCATCAACCTCGTCGCTACGCTCCAGCGCCTCCAGACGGTCAAGGTGCAGCTCGAGCGCATCGAAGACGTCTTGCGCACGGCGCCCGAGCAAGATCCGAAGAAGCCCCTCCGCGCGGCGCCGAAATTCCGAGGAGATCTCACCCTCGAGAACGTGAGCTTCCGCTACGGCGACAAGTCTCCCTTGGTGGTCAAAGGTGTGTCGGTGCACGTGCGAGCGGGCGAGTGCATCGCGATCGTCGGCCGCTCCGGCTCCGGGAAGACCACGCTCGGGCGCCTCTTGCTCGGCCTCTACGAGCCCTCGGAGGGGCGTGTGCTCGTCGACGGCGAGAGGCTCGACTCGTTCGAGCTCCGGTCCCTCCGGCGGCGGCTCGGCGTGGTCGTGCAGCGCCCGCACGTGTTCGGCTCGACGATCCGGGCGAACATCGCGCTCTCGGAGCCGCAGGCCTCGCTCGAGCGGGTCGTCGCTGCCGCCGAGCTCGCGTGCATCGACGGCGACGTCCGCAAGATGCCCATGGGGTACGACACCCCGGTGGTCGCCGGTGGAGCCTCTCTCTCGGGTGGCCAGCGTCAGCGCATCGCCCTCGCGCGAGCGCTCCTCTCCGCACCGTCCGTGCTCCTCCTCGACGAGGCCACGAGCGCGCTCGATGCGATCACGGAGGCCGCGGTGCAGCGCTCCCTCGACGGTCTCCGGTGCACACGGATCCTCATCGCGCACCGGCTCAGCACGGTGGTGGGCGCGGATCGCATTTTGGTGATGCACGAGGGGGAGCTCGTCGAGGCGGGCACCCACGCCGAGCTGCTCGCTCGCGGAGGCCACTACGCGCGGCTCGTCGAGGCGCAAATGGGGAGCGCACCGAACCCGACGCGCGCGAGCACGGGACGCCCTCGGCACCGCCACGACGACGGCGAGCCCCCGACCCGACGGCACGCGCCCGCGAGGCCCAGGCCCGCCCGCACCGACGCGCACGGCGAGTGGCTCCCTGCCGTCCGAGGAGGCTTCGCCCCGTCGCTCGAGGCGCCCCCTTCGAGCCCGCTCGACGAGCTCCCCACCTACCCCGGATGGCCCGCGGGGTTCCCTCGGAGGATGCCATGACCACCCCGTACCGCACGTCGGCGGCCCCGGTCGCGCTGCCCGGCACCAAGCCCCCCGAGCCCACGGAGACGCGAGGCCACGCGAGGCTCGTCCGCCGCGCCCTGCCCGCCATCGTGGGCGCGACCCTCGTCCTCGCGGCGCCGTTCGTCGGGGCCAAGCTCGCGAGCACCGCCCCGAGCCCGACGCCCGTCACGTCGGCGAGCATGGCGCCCGCGCCGCACGAGGCCCTCTCCCCCACCGTGGTCGGCGTGCTCCTCATGCCGAGCACGGCCAACCTCGCCCCGAAGTCGGAGCTGACCGTCGTCGACGTCCCGGCGAAGCTCGGCGCTCACGTCAAGAAGGGCGACGTCCTCTTGGTGTATGATGCACGCGAACGGCGGCACGCGCTCGCCGCGGCGAAGGCGGCGCACAAAGCCCAGCTCGCCACCGCCGGTGCCCTCGGGGCCGAAGCCAGCGCCGCGGCGCACAGGCAGACGCGGCGGAACGCGACGGTCGAGGTCGACGGGCGCACGATCGCGCTCGTCTCGGGCGAAGAGGCCACCCAATCGGCCTTCGACGCGCGGGGCGCCGGCGCACGCGCGGCCGCAGCGTCGGCCATGGCGGAAGAGCACAAGGTCCGGGTGGCGCAGCTCGAGCAGGCCGTCGAGGACTGCCGCGTCGTCGCCCCGTTCGACGGCGTGGTCACGGGCCTCTACGCCGACCCCTCGACCGTGGTGCACCCGGGGGAGGTCGCCGTGCGCGTCGTCGGCGGCACGGGCTTGCGCATCCGCCTCGCCGTGCCCGAGGAGCGGCGCGCCGAGCTCACCGCGAAGGGCCGCGTGACGTTCAGCGTCGACGGCAAGGAGCTTCATGCCACCTTGGACGACATCGCCCCCGAAGTCGACGCGGCCTCGCGCACCTACGTGGCCGAAGGCACGGTCGACACGAGAGCGGCCTGCGGCGACACGTGCGTCGCCCTCGCCGGGCGCGTCGTGCACGTGGCGCTCGGGCCGCGCTGACCCACGGTCCTCAGTCGCACTTCGGCGTGCCACCGTCGCACGCTGGCGTGCCGGACGGAGGCGGGATCACGGCGCCGACCTTGGCCTCGGGCGCACGAAAGCCGAGCGCGTTGCTAATGGCGTCGCAGCGCTGGTTCGTCCCGTCCTTGGTGGGATCGAGGGGAATGTCGGGGAGGGCGCAGATGGTCTGCTTGAGCGTCTCGTAGGAAGGATCGCCCGGGCAGATCGGGAGCTTCGTGATCGGGTTGATGAACGACGTGACGCTCGCGAGCAGGCTCTCGCTCGACACGCGCCCGGAGATCTCACCGACGAGGGCGAGCTTGCCACCGCTCCGCTCCAGCGCAGCGACGAGCGTCCCCGACCGGATCTCGAGCTCGAACGAGCCGCTCTCGAGGCCTACGGCGATGGGGACCACGGGGAACGGAGCGACCAGGACGTCGCCGCGAACGTAGGCAGACGACGTCGTGTAGATCGGCAGGCAGAACACCCCCGGCGTCGAGCACGACTGCCCCACGAGGGCGTTTCCGTCCTGGAGGGACCGAGGGTGCACGGCCCACACGTCGGTGCCGTCGAACTTCGGAGCGCGTGGCCCCGCGTCGGTGAGCCGCCCCTCGAGCCCGGGAGATAGGAGCAACGAAACGTTGACCTGAGGGTCGTCGGCCGTGCCATTCCACGCCGACACCCGCAAGATCACCGAGTACACGCCGTTCCGGAGCTCGTCCTCGATGGCGGTCGGCCGGAGCCCCGGCACGCCGGGCAGGATCTGCGCGATGAAGTTCGCCCCCTGGTTGTCGCGGCCGTTCGGATCGTCGCACACCGCGCCCCCGTCGGGCCGAGCACACGCGCTCTCCTCCGGACAGGTGCACCTTCGATCGAGGTCGAGGCCAGCCGGCTTCGGCAGCGACGAGGCTTGATTTCCCGTGTCGAGGCGGAGCCTCTCCATCGCGAAGACGCGCTCGGCCGTGTCGGGGCCGTCGGCCACCGTCGGGCGCTCGGGGGCGTACGCGTGCGCGCAACCGGCGTCGACGGGAGGAGGAGGAGGGAGCGCGTCGGAGGGCTCGGTCGCTGCGTCCTTCGAGCCGCCGGTGAGCCCATCGAAGAGGCCTGGCCCACACGCGCCCACCCACCCCGCGGCGCACGCGAGCACCAAAGGAACGATGGCGGAGAGCCGCACCTTCACCACGTGAGCACCGCCAGCGGCCGCTGCGATCGTGTGGACGACGGAGAGAAGAGCACCCACGAGGCGACCGCGAGCCCCAGGGCCGAGAGCCCCACCACGAGCGCGACGTTCGTGCGCACGAGCATGCCCGAGGCGTCGGCGCGTTCGTCTTGGGAGCAGGTCGGGGCGCACGTCGCCCGAAGATCGTCGACCCTCCCGTCGAGCGCGACCTTGCTCGCCACGGCGACGACGAGGCCCGTCACTCCGATCGCCCCGAGCCCGGCCGGCACCGCGTACCCGAGGGCGCTCCGTGTCGGAGGAGGAGCCTCGGGGACGTCGCGGGCTTCGCCGACCTTCGGCTCGACCTTCTTCGGGGGCGCGAGGGTCGCCGCGATGCGACGGTTCTTCTCCCCCTCTTTCACCACGACATCGAGCTCGACGACGACGAACGGCGGCGCGGGCTCGAACCGGATTTTGTGCGGCCCGGGCTCGATCTCCTTGGCGATGCCGTCGAGGGCGTCGGTGACAGGCACGCCGTCGATCGTGACCCGGGCGACGACGTCGCGGCCTTCCCCGTCGTTGGCCGAGAGCACGACCGTGGGGATCGCCGCGCGGACCTCGTCGAGGGCCTTCCCACAATCGGCCCGAAGCACCGCGGGGCACTCGGCCGAGGCGCAGGCGAGGAACGCGTCGCGAGCCTTGCGGAGGGCATGATCCGACTGCGCGCGCTGGCCGTCGTCGAAGGCGCGCACGCACTCCTTCTTGCCGGCGAGGGCGACCTCGGGCCAAACGAAGAGCGCGAAGGTGAGCCCGATGACAGGCAGCCCACGCGGAACGACACGCCGAAAACGCATCACGTCCTTCGAGCGTAGCAGCTCGACGACGCCGGAAGGTGCGGCGCACCGGGCGCACGCTTGCCGAAAGAGCACCCGCGCAATCGCTCGTGATTTCGCTACTTTACGCGCGCCTTGATGAGCTGGAAGTACCGGTGGGCGACCCCGCTCGCCGCCGAGGCCTTCGCGACGCTCCCGCCATGACGCTCGAGCACGCGCTCGACGTAGCGCTTCTCGAACTCGTGCACGACGAGCTCCCTCGCGCGAGGGAACGGCAGATCACGGGACGTCACGTCGGTGATGAAGTCGACGTTCTTCTGCGGCTTAGGCTCGTGCTTGAACGCCGAGACGAGCTCCCCTTGGAGGTGCCTCGCGGCGACGGCCGCGGCGAGCTCGGCCACGTTGCCGGGGAACGCGTAGTGCTCGAACCGCGCGAGAAAGTCCTCGGGCAGCGGCGTCTCGTCGGGGGCGACGAGCTCGGCCCAGAAGTGCCGCGCGAGGAGGGCCACGTCTCCCTCGCGCTCGCGCAGGCGAGGGATCTCGAGCCGGCCCGGGAGGAGCGCGACGAAGAGATCCTGGTCGAACTTCGTTTGGTACGCGTCCGAGTCGAGGAGCTCGCTCGTCGCGCACATGATCCTCACGCCAGTGTCGCTTGCCCCCTCGGCCACGAGCTTCGCGAGCAGCCTCTGCCCTTCGACGGGCACGGAGCCGAGCTCGTCGACGAAGAGCGTCCCCTGGCGGGCTTGCTCGACGATGTCGCTCCCGGGCCGGAGGCTCGCGACGATCTCTTCGGGGGGGAGCGTGCTCGTCGACAGCACCACGAACGGGCCCTCGGCGCGTACGCCGGCGCGGTGGAGCTCTTCGGCCACGAGCTCCTTTCCCGTGCCTGGCTCACCCTCGAGCAGCACGGCGTGCGACGTCTTCGCGAGGCGCTCGAGGCTCGGGAAAATGCGGCGCATCGCCGTGCTCTGCCCGAGCACACGCCCGAAGCGCGTGGCGCTCCCCAGGACGAGCCGCTTCGGGACGTCGCGCTTCACCGAGATCACCGTCGCCCCCATGCGGACGGCCTCTCCACCGACGAGGTACGCCTCCTTGATCAGCACGCCGTTCACCGTGGTGCCGTTCGTGGACCCGAGGTCGATGAGCTCGAGCTGACTGCCACGAACGAACACGCTGGCGTGCCGGCGAGACACCTCGGGGTCGTCGAGGTGAAACACACAAGCGGGGCTCTTGCCCACGAGCACACGCGTAGGGTTCGCCGGATCGATCACGTGCTCGACGCCGACGTTGGGCCCCTCGACCACCGTGAGCACGAAGGGCGTCGGGCTGCCGGGAGGCGCGTCGAGCTTCGGTCGGCGCTGCGTTCGAAGATCCGGGCCTTTTCCGCTCATTTCGTCCTCGTTCGTGCGAGCGTCACAAACACTCGACCTTGTAGTGACGGTGCCCTTCGGCGTCGACCGTGTAGGGAGGGTTGCAGTCGTCGGGCTTCTTCTTCGTCGTGGGCGGGCGCGGAGGAGCGCTCTTCGCCGCGGCGTCGATCGACGGGGCCGCGGGCACGCTCGCCGCGACCGAGGGCGCGCCCGGAGGCGGCGCGGCCGACACGACGGCCGACGGCGACGCGGCGGCCTCCGGGGGTGCGGGAGAGGCATCGGCGCTCGCTCGCGGCACCTCCGCGCGGGGAACGAGCGACGAAATGAGCAGGATGGCCGCGAGGGCGACCATCGCCGCCGCCAAGAGCACCGTGACGCGGAGCGGCCTGTCGCCCGACGGGAGGGACGTCGACGGGGACGAGGACATCGCGAGCGCGGGACCACGGGCGCTCCCCGAGGGGGACGACGCCGGCAGCCCCTCGACGACCGTGGCCACATCGGCCGGACGGGCTCTCGCCGCCGACGACTTGCCGCTCTCGAGGGCGCGCACGATGCGCGAGCGCTCCTCGAGCTTCTCGCGCGCCACCTCGCGGACGAGCTCCACCACCTTGCGGCGTGAAGCGAGCGGCGCCGCGTCCTCGAGCGCCGCGGCCATGTCGTGCGCGGTGGCGAACCTGTCGCCCGGGCTCTTCTCGAGGGCGCGCATCACCACCGCGTCGAGCGCGGGCGGGATCCCCTCGGCGAACGTGCTCGGGGGGACCACGCGGCCCTCGGTGATCGCGAGCACGACGGCGGCCTCGTTCGGCTGGTCGTAGAGGCGCTTGCCCGCGAGGGCCTCCCAAAGGACCACCCCGGCCGAGTACACGTCGACGCGACGATCGAGCTCCTCACCGTAGAGCTGCTCGGGCGGCATGTAGGGGATCTTGCCCTTGATCTCCCCGTTATGTGTAGAATGCAGCCTTCCGCGCGCCTTCGCGACGCCGAAATCGATGACGCGCGAGAGGCCATCGACCCCGACGAGCACGTTCTGCGGCGACACGTCGCGGTGCACGATCGAGAGCGGCTCGCCGTCCTCGCCGCGAGCCTCGTGTGCGGCATGCAAGCCGGAGAGGAGGTCGTGCACGATGACACACGCGATGTCCCGCGGGAGCAGGCGCCCCTCGGCGCGGCACGTCTTGAGGAGCGCCGAGAGGGACTCTCCCTCGACGTATTCCATAACGATATCGAGACGATCCACATCGTCGATCACGTCGAGCGTGGGCACGACGTTCGGGTGCCGAATCCGCGCCGAGAGGCGCGCCTCGTCGACGAACATGTCGCAGAAGGCGCGGTCCTTCGCGTACTGCGGGTGCATCACCTTGACGGCCACGGTGCGAGAGAACCCGCGCGCGCCCACGAGCCGCCCCAGGTACACGGTCGCCATACCGCCGGTCGCGAGCTCGCTCACGACCTCGTAGCGGTCTTTTGCGGTACCTGGGCGCGAAGAGTCGTCCAACCGAGGCAGTATATCGAGCTAGCCTCGCGCGGAGCAAACCGGCGACCTTTCGCTTCGCCGGGACGTCCGGGCTCAGAAGCTCGGCTCGTCGCGCGTCTCGGAGAGCTCGTGCGAAAACGACCTGTGCCCGAGATCACCGGCCGCGAACTCGGCGCGCACACGCCGCAAGAAGTAGACGATCTGCGGGCTCTTCAGCCGCCCCTCGACCTCGAGCGCCTCGAAGCGGAACGACTTGCCACCGTCGCCCGTCTTCGTCTCGACGACCGCCGCGTCGCTCGAGGTGCGGGTGTCCTCGCGCGTGGGTGCACCAGCGTCGGTCGGAGCACCACCGTCGCGGACGGGCGGGCGCTTCGGGGCAGGTGCGGGGCGCGCAGGCTGGGGCCGCGCGGGCTGAGGTCGTGGGGGCTTGGCGAGCGCGGCCCCGTCGATCACCGAAGCCGTGAACGCCCCGCACAGGAGGACCGCGAAGGACATGCGGGCGAGGCGGCTCGTTCGACGATTCACGACTTCCCTCCGGGTTTCGCGGGCGCGGGAGCCGCGGGTGCGGGCGGCGGCGGCGCAGCCTTGGGGGCCTGCGCGAGGCGTTTTTCGGCCTCGGCGCGCGCAGGATGAGCCTTCGGGGCCACGTCGAGGAAGCGCTCGAAGAGCGGCTTGGCCTGGTCGGGCTTCTTCTGGAAATCGCTCAGCAAGACGCCGAGGTTGAAGAGCGCGCTCGCGTGTTTCGGGTTCTTGTCGAGCACCTTGTCGAGGAGGGACTTGGCCTCGTCGAGCTTGTTTTGAGCCTTTCCCTCGGCTTGCCCGCGGAGCGCCGCGGCGAGGCCGACCTGCGCGTCGAGGTCGTCCGGGGCCACTTGGAGGGCGGCGCGGTACTGCTCTTCCGCCTTCGCGTACGCGCCCGCGCGGAGGAGCACCGTGCCCATGTTGAGGCGCGCGGTCGTGTCGCGTGGGTCTTCTTGGGCGGCCTTTTGGAACGACGCGAACGCCGCGGCGTCGTCGCCGTCGCCGAGGTGCACGAGGCCCATCACGCGGTGGGCCGCGGCGCTCTTCGGGTTCGCGTCGATGGCTTGGCGCGCCAGCAGCTTCGCGCTCTCACGCTCTTGTTTGGCGAGGTGACAGAGCGCGAGCTCCGAGAGCGCCGAGGCGTCTCCCGACTTGCGGACGAGCACCTCGCGGGCCTCTTTGATGGCCTTCTCGTACTGCCCCGAGTCACGGAGCGCCGTGGCGAGGAGCGAGCGCGCCTCGGTGGCCTGCGGGTTTTGCGCGACGAACGACTCGAGCCCCTCGGCCGCCTCTTTCGTGAGCCCACGACGGCGACGCACCTCGGCGAGCGCGACGGCCACGTCTTCTTGATCGGGCGCGAGCGAGCTCGCCGTCTTGAGCGCGCCCTCGGCCCCCGAGAGATCGGAGTCCATCGCGAGCACGAGCCCGAGGTCGAAGTGGGCCTCCCAAAGGTTCGGGTCGATCGCCACCGCCTCGCGGAGCAGCGCGATGCCCTGCGCACGACCACGCGGCTCCTTCGCGAACGTGATGCCTTGCACCATCTTGCCCACGGCGGCGGGGTTCGCCGGAGGGAGCGCCTTCGGACCGGAGGCCGGACCGTTGACCGCTTTGCCCCCACAGGCGACGAGCGCCGCCATGGAGAGGGCTACACAAAATCGTTTAGTATCCATCACTTGGCCCCTTTCGCCGGGACCGGGGCAGGCGCGGGGGCAGGCGCAGGCGCCGGGGAGGCCGCGGCCGGAGGCTTCGCGGGCGCGCCACCGCGTCGCGGGGCATCGATGAACGCGGGCAACGCTGCGGGCCCCTTGGAGCGCACGTCGAAGCCCGTCTCCACGAACGGCGGGTAGAGCTCCGCGTTGAGGCGCCCGAGGGCCTCGCGCATCTTGGCGGTCCACTGGTTGTAGATGCCGAGCTCGATCGCCTTCTTCCAGCCGTTCTCGTAGGCGTCGAGGCTGCGCTCCTCGATGGGCACGACGAACTCGTCGATCTGCGTCTGGTAGGCCTCTTTGTCGGCGTCGGAGAGGTTCGACGGAGGAGGAGCGTCGCGGAGCGCCTTGGCGAACGACTCGTACGTGCGACCGATCTGGTAGAGCGCCGCCGTGGTCCACTCGGCCACGCCGAGGGAGACCGTGTCGAGGAACACGGTGGACGCGGCCTTCAAGAGCTCGGCCTTCTGCTTGAGGCGCGCCGAGAGCTGCTTCACGTCCCCCTGGATCTGGATCTGATCGAACCTGCGGAGGATCTTCTCGCCCTCCATGTAACGCGCCTTGGCCGCGTAAAACTTGCCGTCGGCGCCGAGCTCGCGCCCGCGCTGTCGGCCGAGCGAGACGGCCTCTTTCAGCGAGAGATCGGAGCCCTTCTCGTCGTCGGTCTTTTGCTGCGCCATGGCGAGCAGCACGAGGCCTTGCACGCGGTGGTCGAGGTTCTTCGTGCGACCTACGTACCGGCGGTAGAGATCGACGGCCTCTTTGTTACGGCCGGCGTTCTGGTGCGCGCGGCCCATCTCGAAGACGACCTCGTCGGCCTCGGCGCTCGAGCCCCACACGGCGAGGTATTTGTTGCCCGCGGCGATGGCCTTGTCGTGCTCGCCCGTCGCCACGCGCAGGACGACCGCGTTGTATCCTGCATCTTTCGTGTGCTCGAACTTCTGGTAGTTCGGGTGGTCCTTGTCGGCGTTCTGGGCGATGGCCTCGTGGAGGTCGGCCGCGTCGCCGAAGAGGCCCATGGCCTGGAGCGTGGACGCCGCGATCCACGCGCCCTGAGGGGCCTCGGGGCGGGTCGCGTACTCGCGGCTCGTGACGAGCTTCGCCGCCTCTTTGAGCGTGGTCACGTCTCCGGCCTTCTGCGCCGAGAGCTCGGCGTTCACGCAGGCCTGCGCCGCGCGAGGGTCCTTCGGGAACTCACGCGCCGCGCGGAGGTACGCCTGCGCCGCGCCCGCGTGATCGTTCGCGGCCGACTTCTGCTCGCCCTGCTTGAAGACGGCCTGCACGATGAGCGTGTCGAGGCGGGCCTGCTGCGCGGCCGACGCGAAGCTCGGGGTCGCCTTGAGGCGCCGCGCCCACACCTCGATGTTCTCGTAGTTCTTGGACTTGTTGAACGAGTCCAAGATGAGCTCGCCGGCGCCTTGCGAGAACTGGCTATTCGGAAATTTCTCGACGAGCGAGCCCAGGATCTTCACCGCCGGATCGTAGACGCCGTAGTCGTAATAGAGCCGGCCCTGTCGGAAGAGGAGCTCGGGCAGCGCCGGATCTTGCGGGTAGAGCTGCGCGTAGAGCTCGAGAGCCTCGGCGAACTTTTTGTCGGCCTCGGTCTCTTGGTAGGCGCCCTGGGGCTTGCCCTTGCGCGCCTCGAGCTCGGTCACGCGCACACGCTCGAGCGCGGCGATCGCGTTGTAGAGGGCGTCGTGGCGGAGCGTCTTCTGAGGCTCGACGTTCGCCTCGCTCTGGGGGATGCCCCTCGCGGCGGCCATGTAGTGCGTGGCCGCCTCGGTGTTCTTCCCGAGCCTGTGGAACTGGATCTCGCCGACGTAGAACTCGATCTGATAGGCGTTCTTTTCCTGAGCGAATTTCGAGAGATACACTTCGTAGAGGCCGGCGGCCCCTTCGAGCTCGGTGCGGCTCTTGTCCTTCTGGCCCTTCGCGTGGAGCTGGAGCGCGTGCTCACGAAGGTGGGTCTCGATCTGCTTCTGCGTGTCGGCCACGTTCTGCGGATCGCCCTGCGCCTTCGACCACGAGCTGCCCGTGGTGTAGCCGGCGAGCGCGCGCGCGTACGTGTTCCGGAGCTTGGGCCAGTCTTCGAGGGTGGCCTGACCGTCGGCGATCTGCAGCACCCAGCGGCCCGCGTCGGGGCTCGTGGGCTCGAGCTTCAGGAGCAGCTCGTAGGCCTCGATGCCTCGTTCGTAGTGCGCTTGATCGTAGAACTGGGTCGCGAGCGCGCGCACCACCTTGCCCGCGAACCTGTCGCCGCCGATCTTGGTGAGGAACCCGTACACGTCGGACGCGGTGTTCTTCTCGTCCTCGGTGAAGACCTCGACGAGGTACTTCAAGGCCTCGGCCTGGAGCTCGTCGAGCTGCTTCTTCTTGCTCTCGCCTTGGACCTTGTTCGAGTCGGTCACCTCGAACACGCCGACGAAGCGCTTCGCGGCCTCTTCGGAGCGGCCGAGGCGCCAGAGGCACCAGGCGCTCTTGAAGAGCGCGAGCCCGTAGAGCTCGCTGTCCTTGAATTTGAGCACCTCTTCGTACTCGGCGAGCGCGCCCACGTAGTCGCTCTTCTGCGAGAAGAGGAGCTCCGCGCGCGACATGTGGGCGTCGGGCACGAAGCGCGAGCGAGGGTGATCCCGCAGGATGCGATCGAAGCGCGCTTGGGCCTCGTCGAGCTTGCCCTGCTCGGTGGCGAGGAACCCGTCGACGTAGAGGGCGAGGTCGTACTGCGAGAACCACGGGTAGTCGCGGAGCACACGCGCGAAGAGGGCGCGGGCCGGGCCGTAGTTGGGATCGGGCGCGGGCCCTCGTGTGGCCTCGGGAAGCTTCTCCCACGCGCGGAAGCGATCGACCACGGCCTCGCGCTCGGTCTCCCAGGTGAGCTCGCCGAGCCGCATGAGGGCCTCGGGCATCTCACGCGCCTCTTTCGGGGTCTCGTCGACGAAGGTGGTCAAAAGGCCGATGGCCTCTTTGCGGAGCTCACGAATAGCCTGGAGATCACGCTCGACGCGCGCATCGAGCTGCGCGCGGAGCTTCTTGCGGACCTCTTCGGGCAGGCGCGGTCCGCGCATCTCGGGCCGTTTTACGCCCTCGCGTCCAGCCACACGCCCCACCGGCCGAGCCGAGGGACCGGCCGACACGGTGCGCTCGTCGGCGGCCTTCACGCTCGTGGTCGGCGCGGCCGTGGTCGGCGTCGTGACGAGCGTGCCGGCCCCTTGAGCGGTCGCGGGCGGCGGCGTCACGGGAGGCTTTTTGTCGGGTGCGGCGCTCGCCGAGCTCGCGATCACGAGCACCGAGACGGCCGAGAGGAGATGGAGCGTTCGCATCAGCGGAGCCCCTCGCCGCCCACGTACTCGTCGGGCCAGTCGTCGCCCTCGAAGGGCCAGTACTCTTCCGAGTCTTTCAGGTAGCGGGCGGCGTCGAGCGAGTCGACCGCGTCGCGGGGGAGGAAGCCGTCGGCGATGGCCTCGATCTCGACCTCGAGCGCCCGCTTCTTGCCGAGGACCGACTCGATGCGCCCGAGCCGCGCGCGCCGGAGCAAGCGCGAGAGCCTGAGATCGAGCCTGCGGAGCGCGTCTTTTGCGAGGGCTTGCTCGGTGCCCGAGAGCTCGCGGCGTACGTTCTCGACGTCCGCGGAGAGGGAGGTGGCGCGCTGTTCGTCGTGCTTCCAGAGGCCACCGAGGTCCGTGGGAGACTCGGCGCCTTCCGCCGCGCGCGCTTGGGCCCCCGCGACCTTGAGCTTGCCCTCGAGCGACGCGAGCTCTTTGCGGAGCTCCGCCACGGTCGCGTCGTTCTTGGTGGCGGCGAGATCGTCGAGGTCGCGGCGCACGCCGTCGAGCGACGCGCGGGCCTCGCTGTCACGCTCGGCGAGATCGGGTTTGTCGTCGGTCGCGGGGCGCACTCCGCCGTTCGTGGCGAGGCTCGCCTGCATGTCGCCCAAGGTGCGCTTCGCGAGCCGAAGCCCCGAGACCTCGCGCTCCAAGATCGCGGATTTTTTGGCGATTTGAGCGTAGGTCGGGTCGATGCGGACGAGGGCCGCCACGGTGCGGAGCGCGTCGGGCGAGATCGCGAGGGACGTGGCCTCGACCGCGCCGGCGTCGGCTTTGTTCGACGCGGCGGCGAGCAGCGCGGACACCCCACGATCCGACCCTCCGAGCGTGCGCGCGGCGTTTCGAATGGGCTCGTACCGCGTGAGGAAGGCGCGGAGCTTCTTGTCGCTCTCGGCGAAGCGGCACAGCGCGAGGTCGATGTACGCGTCGAGGATGCCGGCCTCGTCCTCGTAGCGGTGGTGTTTGTCGAGCTTCTTGAGCTCGTCGAGCAGCTCGCGCGCGCCTTGGTAGTCCTTCTTCTCGTAGCGCGTGGTCGCCGCCTCGTAGAGCGCCTCGGAGAGGCGGTCCGAGTCCCGAGGGACGAGGTAGTAGTAGTAGCGCGCGTCGTCGTGGCGGAACTGATCGTGCGCGACGCGCCCGAGCGCCAACCGGGCGAGATCGCGCACGGCGAAGAACTTCTCGTCGGCGAGCACGGGGGCCGTCTTGTCTTGGCGCTTCGGGTCGGCCACCTTGCAGAACAGGTTCTCTCCCTCTTTGGCGCGGCCGTGCTCCACGTGGATGAGGCCCGACAGGTACGTCGCCTGCGACCAGAAGCGGGAGGTCTCGGGCACCTTGGCGTAGAACCCGAGCGCCCCGTCGGGGTCGTTCGCGGCCTCGCGCGCGCGGCCTCGGAGGTAGGCGATCTCGGCCTTGGTCTCTTCGGGGGCCGACTCGGGCACGTCCTTCAGGTCGGCCTCGGCGTCCGCGAAGGCGCGGGTCTCGAGGCCGATCTCGACGAGCTTCTTCACCGCGCGGCGCGCGTACGCCCCGCGAGACTCCCACGCCCCCTTCGTGGTGAGGACTCGGCGAAGGTAGCCTCGCGCAGGCTGCCGAATGCCCGCCGCCGCGTACGCTTCGCCGAGCGCGAGCACCGCGGCGCGGCCCTCGTCGGTCTCGGCTTGAACGGCGAAATCACGGCTCTCCACGATCTCGGTGAGGCGCGAGATGGCCTCGTCGGTGCGGTTCGCGCGCACGAGGGCCTCGGCGTCGGCGACACGCTCACGAAACTCTTCGACCGTGGGCGCGCGCTGGGGCCCGAGCCTGCGGGCGGCCATCGCCGCTTGGTAGGCGCGCATCCCCTCGCCTCGTGTGAGATCGCCCTCGGGCTTCGGAGGGGCGGGCGACGGCGGAGGCGGCGCGGCGGGTGTCGTCGTGGCGGGCGCGCCCGAAGGAGCCGACGCGGGCGGCGCGGCCGGAGACTGCGCGAACGCCTCGGCCCACGGGAGGAGCACGGCCACGAGCGGCACGAGCACGCCGAGACCACGACGCCGCGAGCCCCGCGTCACGGGGCCTTCCCCACGGGGCTCGCCTTGGCGCGGAGGCGCACGCGGAGGTCGTAGCGTCCCGACTTGTCACCCGGGAAATCGGCGCCCATGGTCGAGTCGTCCGAGACGCGGAGCTCCACCTTGAGCACCTGATCCTTCGGGACGTCGACGATGAACCGCGAGCGCTGCGCCGAGCGGAACGACTCGTCTTTGGCATCTTTTCGCTCGGCCTCGACCGTCACGGCGTGACGCCCCGGCGAGACGGCGTGGTCGTACACGGCCTTCGCGTCGTCCGCGCGGAAGCCTTGGGGCGCGGTGAACACGACGCCGTCGTCGAGGGACACCGTGAGGCGCGCGATGCGCGAGTCGCTCCCCTCGGACTGGACCGAGATCGCGATGCGTGAAAGATACAAGTTTTGGCTCGCGGCCGCGACACGTGCGCGGAGAGCCGCGATGTCCGCGAGGATGCGGTCGTAGTCGAGCGGTGCGCCCCCATCGACGGCGCCGGGGTACTCGTTCGGCTGGGGGGTGAGGGGCGACGGCTTGATGCCCCCCTCCCACGTTTCCGGCTTGGCCACGGGGAGGTCGCCGCCGTCGTCGCTCGGGCCCGCGTCGCTCTCGGCCGTGGGCGTGGGCGCCTCGCCGTCCTTCGCGGGTTTGGCCGTCGCGCTGGCGGCGGGCTTCGGTTTGGCCGCGCCACCGCCACGTTTCGGCTGGGCGAACGCGAAGGGGAGCGCGAACGTGAAGGCCGCGAGCCCGGTCGCGAAGAGGAGCCGCCTGGGAGTCAGCACGCGACGAGCTTATCGGTCGCGTGCCGCGACGAACACCCGGAAAATCACGCGTACGGAGATGTAGGGAACCTACTTCACCTGAAACTTGTAGGTGCCGTAGCGGGGCATGGTGCTGCCGGCGTCTTCCCAGCCGTATTTGTAGCGCCCGACGTGCCAGAGCCGCACCGACGTGTCGGCGAAGAGCCCGAACCCCGAGAGGCGCGCGCGCTCGAAGAACGCGTAGTCCTCGGTGAGGTACCAGGGCTCGCCGTCTTCTTCTTCGAGGAGCGTGGGCAAGAAGTAGGGCACGACCGGGCGCTTGAAGCGGCGGTTGCAGAGAGGGAGCTGGCACACCTCGCGGATGGCCTCGTACACCTCGCGGCGCGAGTGCACGAAGCCCATGCCGGCGTACCTCACGGGCAGGAGCCCACCGGGCTTGCCGAACACGATCTCCTCGGTGCCCGGGTGCACGAAACACGCGAGCTCACGAGCGCCCTTTTTAGAGTAAATTCCGCACGTTAGCGGCCTGTCGTACGAGCGCAGCTTGTCGACGTCGGCCGGGTCGAAGGCGATGTCGGAGTCGATCCAGAAGAGCTCCTCGAAGCCGTCCTCGAGGGCGTCGCTCGCCATCTGGCTGCGCTGGAGATCGATGCCCGCGCCCGAAGGCACGCGGCGCACGATGTAGCCCTCGTCCTCGAGGCGCCCGAGGCTCCGCTCGCATTCGATCTCGATGTGCCCGGTGTACGGCACGAGCACGACGCATGACGAGCGGTCCACGAGTGTCCAAGCTCCGAGGTGAGGGGATGGCCTCCCCCCGACGAGGCCTCCGAAACCCGCCGACCATAGCCGCGAAGCCCCCGGGGGACAACCTCGGCCGGTTTTTCGCGCGAATCAGCCGCCGAACGGGGCGAAGATGCTCATCCCGAAGGTGAGCACGAGGTCGTTCACGAGGTGGTCCTCGCCGATGAGCGTCTCGCGGAGCACGCGGTCGCGGGCGTCCATGCGGAGCGCGAACCACTTGCCGAAGTACCACTTGGTGCCGAGGCCGAAGCTGCCCGTGACACCTTGCGCGGTGGAGTCGTCGGTGATGCCGGCGCCGAGGGCCGCGTTGAAATCGAAGCGCGAGATGCCGCCGCCGAGCCACCGGAGCTTGCCGTACGCGAACGACCACACGAGGTGACCGAAGTAGAGCCGGCCCGGGCGATCGGTGCTCTCTTCGACCTGCACCTGCGGGTAGCGGCGCTCGTACGTGTCGGTCACCGCGGTGCGGAACCGGCTGAACGCGACGCTCGCCTCGAGGCCGAGATCTTCGGAGAAGTGGAAGGTGTAGGCGCCGCCGAGCGTCCAGCTCGAGGAGTACAGGTCGGCCGCGTAGAGGCCGCCCATGACCGAGAACTCGTGGCGAAAGGCCTTCTGGAAGAGGCGATCCTGCACGCCGCGGTAGTGCCGGCCACCGACGAGGTCTTGTTTGAGCTCCTCGTCGACACACTGGGCCGAGGCCCGGGACTCGCTCGCCAGGATGGCCCCGAGCGCCACGACCGACGCCGCCGCGAAGCGCTCGGTGCGCCCGAGCCGCCCGAGAGGACGCGTCTGGAGGAGGGGGTGGAGACGAGGCAAGGCGAAACCTCGGTCAGTGAACCTTGTTCGGCGACCTCGTGTCAACGCTCGTCACGCCACGAGCGGTGGTACCTTGGGGCTCACGGGCGGAAATCCGCGGCGTCGCGGCCTGCGCGCGGCCGAGGGCGATCCCCTCTTTTTCAACGGGTATTCCACCCACGAGACGAGGCGAGACGATGCCCCCTGCCCCTTCGACGACCGACACGGACGAGCTGCTCCAAGCGCTCTTCGGGAGACCTTCGCCGCGCGCCGGTCTCGGCGATCCGGCGTCGACCGTGGAGCGCGCGATCCTCGGAGGGTACGCCGCGCGAGACGTGGGCGAGGCGTTTCGCGCGGGATATCTCGCGGCGATCGCGCGGCTCGGGGGGAGCGCGCGGCCCGGGTGCCTCGCGGCGAGCGAAGAGGGCGGCGCGCACCCGAAGAACATTCGCACGAGGCTCACGCCGTCCGGCGAGGGGTACGTGCTCGACGGGGCGAAGACCTGGGTCACCTTGGCCACCGAGGTCGAGGAGCTCTTGGTCGTCGCGACCGTGGGAGAGCACGAGGGGAAGACCCTGCTCCGCGTCGCGCGTGTGCCCACGGGCCGCGAAGGCGTCACGCTCACGCCAAGGCCCCCGACCCCGTTCGCTCCCGAGATCGTGCACGCGACGGCCACCTTCACGGGTGTCCGCGTCGGCGAAGACGAGCTCTTTCCCGGCGACGGCTACGCCGAATATGTCAAACCTTTCCGAACGATAGAGGACATCCACGTGGGCGCGGCGGTGCTCGCGTTCCTCGTCGCGACGGCCCGGCGCCACGCGTTTCCGAGCGCCGTGCTCGTCGACCTCCTGCCGCTGCTCCTCGCCGCGCGCGCGCTCGCCTCGTGCGACCCGAAAGCGCCGGAGACGCACGTCGCGCTCGCCGGTGTGTTCGCGGGGCTCTCGCGCCTCTTGGGGGCGGACACCATGACCGCGGCGATCGAGACCATGCCCGAGGACGAACGCGGAAGGCTACGCCGCGACCTGCCCTTGCTCCTCGTGGCCGAGCGGGCGCGGGCGCTGAGGCTCACCGCGGCGCTCGAGGCCATCGCGAGGCGCACGAGCCCCACACCTTGAGCCTTGGGCGCCTCGGCGTCGCGAGCTACTCGCGCTCCTCCCACGGGCCGAACACCTCGACCTCGACGCCGGGCGAATAGTGCACCGACGCGGGACGCCCCTCGGGAGCGGGGAGCCCGGCCGCGCGCACGAGGCCATCGTCGACGGAGAGGAGCTCGGCCTCGAACGCCGGGTACGGGACGTGGTGCACGTGCCCCTTCGACACGACGCCGTCGCGCACCGTGAAGAGCAGGTAACGCTCGAGGAGGAAGTGCTCGAGTGTTCCTGGCTTCGACGCGCCGAGCTCCTTGCCCACGCGGTACTCGAAGGACGAGCGCACGTTCGTGTTTCGGCGCGCCGTCTCGTAGCGCACGACGCCCTCGTGCTCGTGCAGGCTCATGTCGGCGTGGAAGTACGGGAGCCCCCACCCGAAGCGCGCGGCCTCGACGGCCAAGAGCGAGCTTGCCTCGAGCGAGAAGAAGAACACGCCCGGCTCGCCCTTGCGGGACACGTACGTGCGAAGGTTCGTCTCGAGGAAATCGATCCCGAAGGGGACGAAATTGGGCCGAATGTCCTTCATTTCGAAGGGCACGATGCCCACCCACATGAGACCGTCCTCCCACGGATCGAGCTCGAGCTCCTTCGGGACGAGCGGGCGCACGAGCGACACCGGGAAGGTGTAGTGAACGAAGAGGAGCTTCTCCCAGGTCTGGCTGCCCGAGGGGCGGGCCGAGGGCCTTCGGGTCGGCGCGATGCGGTCCATGCCCCTACGATACGCAGAAGACGTGCGCGAGGATCAGGGAACGACGACGACCTCGAAAGGGTCCCAAATGGTGAGCGTACCTTCACCGTCGTCCTCGATCACGAAGGGCCGCTGATCTCCGCAGAGACCACGCGGGCTCCGGAGCTTGCCCGTGGTGAGCTCGAACACGTAGCCGTGCACGGGGCAGACGACGCACTTGCCGTCTTTCGTGCGGGGGCCGGGGGCGAGGCTCGCGCCGGCGTGGTTGCAGGCATCCTCGATCGCGAAGGGCACGCCGTCGACGAGCGCGACGAGCACGTCGTACGGAGGGTAAGGGACACGCACGTGGGCGCCGGACGCGAGGCTCGCTTTCGGAAGTGTGGCGACGAGCTTCACGGCGTCAGTTCGCGCGGCTCGCGTCCGGATCCGGGCGCGTGAGCGCCGCCGCCTGCACCATGAGCTCCTCCACGACGCGGCGCACGCGCGAGGCCGGTCGGAGGTCTTCGAGGACCCGCTGACGGACGTCCGCGTCGACGAGGAGCTGGAACGCACACATGTCGGCGAGTGTGGCCGAATCGGGGTCGTCGGGGACGCGCAGCGAGAACGATGGATCGTGCCTCCGCACCGCACGCGCGAAGGACGTAGCTGCGCTCACGAGGGCGGCGTGCTCCGACGCCGGGACCTCGCCCGCCGTGTCTTCGAGCACACGCGCCCGCGCGCGACGGTAGGGAGGCTCGAACGGGAGCTCGTCGAGCGAGAGGCGCGCGATGCCCTCGACGAGGATGTTGGAGCGCCCGTCGGGGAGCGTTTGATGCTCGAGGATCACCCCTCCGCCGGCCACGCCGGCGATCCGCGGGAGGCCTCGTTCGTCCTCGCCGGGGAGGAGGCGCACGATCGCGAGCGACCTGTGCGTCTCGAGCACGTCGGCGAGCATGGCCCGGTACCGCGGCTCGAACACATGGAGCGGTATCCGCACCCCCGGGAAGAGCACGACGTCCGGGAGCGGAAACAGCGGGAGCGCGTCGAGCGCGCCATCGAAGGGAGGAGGCGACGAAGACACCGATCGAAGAGACTACACCGAAGTCGCCGGTCAGGGCGCTCCGGGTTGCGGGACGAAAGGTGAGCGTTTGTGCGCCTCGGCGATCGCGGCTTTCCAGTCGGCCGCGGCGCGAGGGGCAGCCCCGGGCGCGAGGCCCGCGACCTTGACCAAGCTCGACACCTGTTGCGGCGTAAGCTCGGAGATCACGGCCTCGACCACGGTGCCCTGCGGCATGCGGCAGACGATGCACGACGTATCGACCACGACCTTGTCGTCCGTGGCGCACGCGCTCGGCATCTCCGGAGAAGCTCCAATCTTGCCGTCGGACGTGGACACCGGCTTGCACGGGAGGTCGGCCGAAGGGTTGAAGCCGTGGGTACGGTACGCCCGCACGGAGACGCGCCCCCGTGCTCCGCAGAGAGCGGCCTCGGCCCCACACGCGCTCCCGAGGGCCGGGGCCGCCGACGCGTTCGGCGCGATAGGGATCGGCGCGGGAGGTGGCAACGGCGCGTCGTCGCGCACGGGAGCTTGGGGCGCGTGCGGCGGAGGCTCTTGGACCTCGAGCTTCGACGGGCCGCGCGGAGGAGGAGGCACGAGCGTCTCGGCGACGACGCCTTCGGGCTTGCTGCACGCGACGATGCACGAGACCACGAGCACGAACGGACCTGCGAGTTTGCTCCCCATGAGCGAGCACGGTAGCGCACGGCGCAGCGACCACAAGCACGCCGCGAGGCCGACACACGAGCTCCCGTTCAGCCGAAGACCTCGATGGCGCTCCCGTTCATGGCCGCGGGCGCGTCGAGGCCGGCATACACGATCGTGGACGCGACGTCGGATGCGCTCATGCGTGGCTCGAAGCCGCTGCCCTTCAGCATCGCCGTGTCGACCGAGCCGGGGAGCACGGCGAGCGCCGCGAGCGGAGAGCCACGGAGCTCCTCGGCGAGCGACTTGGTGAACCCCACGACACCCCACTTGGCAGCGCAGTAGGCCGAGAGCTTGGGTGTGCCGAGGGTCGAGGAGATGCTCGCGACGGCCACGAAGCGTCCTCGTTCGCGGGCTCGGAGCGCGGGCAAAAACGCGCGGGTCACGTAGAAGGTGCCGTCGAGGTTCGCCCCGAGCACCTCTGCCCAGTCGGCGTCCGTGGTGTGCTCGATGGACGCGCGCACGACGCACCCCGCGTTGTTCACGACGACCTCCGGGGTCCCCAGATCCGCGAGCACACGATCGTGCATGGCGGCGACCTCGGCGCTCTTGGCGACGTCGCACGGGACGACCAGCGTGCGCACGCCCGGAGCCGCGGCCATGACCTCGCCCGCTGTCTCGAAGAGGGTGGCCTCGGTGCGCCCGACGAGGACCACGTCGAGCCCTCGCGCGGCGAACGCGAGCGCCGTCGCCCTCCCGATGCCGCTGCCCGCGCCCGTGACGAGGGCGATCGCGTGTTTCTTGCTCACTCACTCCTCCCTACACCGAGCACCTGGTGCGCCATCAAGCGCCCCGACACGTCCCCTTCGGCGAAACCGCGGAGGGCGAGCGTCTCGACGCGGGATCCGTGCGCGCGCTCGCCGCGAGACACCATGCAGCCGTGGGTCAGCACGAGCCGGCAACCGACCCAACGAGGGCGGAGCTCGGCGTCGATGGCTTCGACGATCTCCTCGCCGAGCCCCTCTTGGAGGACGAGCCTCCGCGCGTAGGCCTCGACCACGGACACGACCGTGCCGATGCCGACGATGCGGCCCGCAGGAGCGAAGGCGATCGTGGCCTTGCCGGTGGCCGCCATGAGGTGGTGCGGGCAGGTCGTGCTGACGAAGACGTCGCGGACGCACACGAGCTCGGCGTCACCGGTGATGACTGCCTCGCGGAGGAGGAGCCGCGCGTCGATCGTATACCCGCGGCACAGCTCGTCGACGAAGGCATCCGTCACGCGGCGCCCCGTGTCGACGAGCTCTTCGTCGGCGTCGGGGTCGCGCCCGATGGCGCGGAGGAAGGCCTCGAGGTGTGCGGCAGCGGCGTCGCGATCGACTCCCATGACGGGGCATGTTCGCACGGTTTCTCGCGGCTCGTTCATGCCTTCTCGCAGGTCACGCGCCGAGGGCCACGTCGAGCAGCTCGCGCACCTTGTCGCTCGCGCTCCCCATGAGCGGCCTCCCGTGGCCGGCGAGCAGGTTGTCGTAGGCGTGGCCTGCGTCGTGGAACGCCTTGAGCGAAGCGTACGAGCGGGCGAGGTCGACCGCGTACGCCGGGTGCGCGAGGGTGAGCCCGGCGCGGAGGGTGAGCGGCGGGAGCGCCGTGAGCACGGTGTCGCCCGTGAGGAGGGTGCGCGTCGCTTCGTGACGGTAGAGCACCGAGCCCTCCGTGTGACCGGGTACGGCGTGCACCTCGAGCCCGGCGACCGACTCGCCCTCGTCGAGCCACCCGTCGACGCGCGTGCGCGCGGGAAAACGCGCCTCGACCGCCAAAAAAGCGCGCTCGAGGAGGCTGCTCCCGGGTGGATCGACGAGCGGAGGAGGACCCTTTCCCTCGAGGGTCCGTGCGTCTTCTCGGTGGGCGTAGACCTTGAGGCCGAACCGCTCCCGCAGGTAACGGGCGTTGCCGGCGTGGTCCGAGTGGTGATGCGTGAGGAGCACCCCCGAAAGCTCGCTCGGCCGCAGCCCCGACGCTCGGAGCTCGGCCAAGAGCAGCCACCGCTCGAGCGGGTGCCCGCAGTCGACGAGCCAGCGAGAGCCCGGCCCTCCGTCGACGAGGTACACGTTCGACACGGTCAACGACGAGAACCGACGAAACGGCGCGATCGCGGTGCGCATCAGCGCCGCCCACGAGGCGCGTGCCCACCGAGGCGCACGACCACGTGCGGGTGCGCGACCCACGGCCGCGAGACCCAGCCTACCGGACGGTAAGGCCGCACGACCCAGCCTCCGTACGAGTAGTACCCCGGCCCCCAAGGGGAGACGTACCAGGTCCACCCGAAGCGCGGGGTGTAGAGATAGGTGTAGGGTACACCATCGTAGTCGGTGGAGCCTGCGCCCGCGGGCACCCAGAGCCAGCCGTAGTCGCGGGTGTAGACCCACTGGCCACCTTGGCTCGGGCGCACCCACGTCGGCTCGGGAGGCGGCGCCTCGGCGTACTTCGGCCCTTGTTTCGGCAGCGGAGGCAGAGGCCCCTCGCCGGGAGCTCGTGGAGACGCGGGCGGTGGGGGAGGCGCGCTCGACGACGGCTCGGGGGGCTCCGTTTGCCCCGTCGACGCCTCCCACGTCGACCACTCTTCGGCGGGCGTCCGGTAGACGGCTGGCACGGGCGGCGGGGGGAGCGGCGGTGGGGCCTCGTAGACGGGGCCACATCCGACCGCCGAGCCGAGCACCATCCCCACGACCACCCTCGCGCCGACGTTCATGCTCGATCGGATAGCACGCGGCGCGCCGCGACGAGCTCGTCCACGGCTCTCGACCGAGGACCTCCGCGCGAACGCAAAACGTTCGGCATGCGCGCATCGTCTGCACGAGCCACGTTCCGGTTTCGAGCGTTGAGCCTACGACCGCCGGCACGTATCCTCGAAGCCGCGCTCATGACCGAAGACCTCGCGACGATCGTCCAACGACACGGGCACGACCCGAAGTGGCTCGTCGAGATCCTCCACGACGTCACCGAGGCCCAAGGCTACGTCTCGAAGGGCGCCATCACGGAGCTCGCCTCGATGCTGGGTGTCCCCCGCGGGCAGGTCGAAGGAGTGGTGGGATTCTACACGTTTTTCTCCGACGAGCCGCGCGGCGCGTACCGCGTGCTCTTCAGCGACGGGACGACCGATCGTATGGCGGGGAGCCTGGCGCTCCTCGAGCGTATGCGCGCGTCGTTCGGCCTCCGAGACGACGAGATCTCGCGCGACGGGCGGATCTCGGTGGGCACGACGAGCTGCACGGGGCTGTGCGATCAAGGTCCTGCGATGCTCGTCAACGGGCACGCCATCGGCAGCCTCGACGGCGCACGCCTCGGGGACGTGATGGCCCTCGTTCGGGCGGGGGCCGCGCTCGCGACCTGGCCGCGCGAGCTCTTCGCCGTGCGCTCCAACGTCCATCGAAGGGACCTCCTGCTCTCGGCGAAGCTCACCCCGGGAGAGGCCGTCGCGGCGGCCGCGCGACGAGGCCGAGACGACACGCTCGCCGAGATCTCTCGAAGCGGCCTCCGTGGGCGAGGAGGCGCCGGGTTCCCCACCGGCGCGAAGTGGGCGGCCTGCGCGAAGGCGCCACGCGAGCCGCGCTACGTCGTGTGCAACGCCGACGAGGGCGAGCCCGGCACCTTCAAGGACCGAGGGCTCCTCGCCCACCACCTCGACCTCGTGCTCGAGGGCATGACCGTCGCGGCCTACGCGGTCGGCGCCAGCCATGGGTTTCTCTACGTGCGGGCCGAGTACCGCTTCCTCTTCGCGCCCATCGAGGAGGCGCTCGCCGCGCGGAGGGCCGCGGGCATGCTCGGCGCGAATGCATGCGGTATACACGGATTTTCGTTCGACATCGAGCTCCGCCGCGGCGCGGGCGCGTACGTATGTGGGGAAGAGTCCGCGCTGCTCGAGTCGCTCGAGGGCAAGCGCGGAATCCCGAGGAACCGCCCGCCCTTCCCGGTGACTCACGGCTACGACCAGTGCCCCACGATCGTGAACAACGTCGAGACCTTCATGGCGGCCGCGCTCGTCGCGCGGGACGGAGCGTCGGTGCTCCGCGACCTCGGTACACGCACCTCCGCGGGCACGAAGATCCTCTCGGTCGCGGGCGACGTCGAACGGCCCGGCGTGTACGAGTATCCGTTCGGAGTGACGGTGCGGAAGGTCCTCGAGGACGCGGGGGCCTCCCGTGTTCAGGCCGTGCAGGTGAGCGGGCCCGCCGGGACGCTGCTCTCCGCCCGCGAGCTCGACCGCACGATCTCCTTCGAGGACGTCCCCTCCGCGGGGGCGTTCACGGTGTTCGACGACCGGCGAGACATCCTCGCCATCCTCGAGAATCACGCGCGTTTCTTCGCGCACGAGAGCTGCGGGTTCTGCACCCCCTGCCGCGTGGGGACGACGCTCGTCGCGCGCACGATGGGTCGCATCACGTCGGGCCACGCCGCACGACGGGACCTCGTCGACGTCGAACGCGTGGCGAGGGTCATGGCGAAGACGAGCCACTGCGGCCTCGGGGCGATGGCCGGAAACCCGGTGCTCCAGGGCATCGAGAAGTTTCGCCCCGCGTTCGACGCCCGGCTCCGACCCGTAGAGGCCCTCCCCACGTTCGACCTCGACGCCTCGCTCGAAAAGGCGCGTGACGTCACCGGCCGCGACGACGACGACGCCCACCTCGCCGAAGAGAGCACACCATGACGACCGACCGCCGGACCTTCACGCTCGACGGCCACGACGTCCCCTACGAGGAGGGGCAATCGGTGCTCGACGCGGCGCTTGCCGCGGGGCATTTCATCCCGTTTTTGTGCCACAAACCGGGCTACGAGGCCCACGGGAGCTGCCGCGTGTGCACGGTCCGCGTCGCCGGCAAGTGGCAGACGAGCTGCACCGTGCCGGCCGCGGAGGGGCTCGAGGTCGAGTCGACCGCGGAGGACCTCGTGGCCATGCGGCGCGAGCTCGTCCAGTTCCTCTTTACGGAGGGGAATCACTTCTGCCCCTCGTGCGAGGCGAGCGGGAGCTGCACCCTCCAGGCCGTGGGCTACGAGCTCGGCGTCACGACACCGCACTATCCCCCCTTTTCACCCACGCGCCCCCTCGACGCCTCGCACCCCGAGACGATCCTCGATCTCAACCGCTGCATCTTGTGCGAGCTCTGCGTGCGAGCGAGCGCGAACGTCGACAAAAAGGGCGTATTTGCGCTCTCGGGGCGGGGGCCGACGAAGCACCTCGTCGTGAGCGCCGAGTCGGGCAAGCTCGGGGACACGTCGTTCTCCGCCAAGGACGCCGCCGCCCACGTCTGCCCGGTCGGGGTGTTCCTCCCTCGTGGGAGAGGCTTCCGTACTCCCCTCGGTGAGCGCACGTTCGACGCGGAGCCGCTCCGGGTCGTCGCCACTCGGCCCGCCGGAGACGAGTAACCATGCCCTCCCCCAAGCTGCGCGTCGCCACGACCTCGCTCGCAGGGTGTTTCGGCTGCCATATGTCGCTGCTCGACATCGACGAACGCCTCGCGACCTTGCTCGAGCTCGTCGAATTCGACGCCTCGCCGCTCACGGACCTCAAACACCCCGTCGCGTGCGACGTCGGCCTCGTCGAAGGGGGCCTCTGCAACGCCGAGAACGTGCGCACGCTTCGGCTCTTCCGAAGAGAGTGCAAGGTGCTCGTCGCCGTGGGTGCGTGCGCCATCACGGGTGGCCTCCCCGCCCAGCGAAACGCGCTCGACGTACGCGACTGCCTCGAGTCGGTCTACCTGACGGGCGTAGGCCTCGAGGGCGGGACCATCCCGAGGGACCCCGAGCTGCCGCTCCTCCTCGAGAAGGTCCACCCCATCCACGACGTCGTGAAAGTGGACTATTCGCTCCCGGGTTGCCCCCCCTCCGCCGAAGCGTTCTGGGCATTCTTCGAAGACATCGCCGCTGGCAGGGCCCCGCGCCTCGCCCACGGCCTCATTCGCTACGACTGAAACGAACGAACATGCCCTCTCCCCTCGAAACCGCGAACGATCCCGAGCCCCTTCGCCGGGTGGTCATCGAGCCTCTGACACGCGTCGAGGGGCACGGGAAGGTCACGCTCCTCCTCGACGCCGATCACAAGGTGCACCAGGTGCGCCTCCACATCGTCGAGTTTCGAGGCTTCGAGCGCTTCATCGAGGGGAGGCCCTATTGGGAAGTCCCCGTGATGGTGCAGAGGCTCTGCGGGATATGCCCCGTGAGCCACCATCTGGCCGCGTCGAAGGCGCTCGACGCCGTCGTGGGGGCGCGCCCCGTGCCGCGTACGGCCGAGCTCCTGCGCCGGCTCATGCACTACGGGCAGATTCTTCAGTCGCACGCCCTGCACTTCTACCACCTGGCCTCCCCCGATTTGCTCTTCGGGTTCGACGCCGACCCTCGGAAGCGCAACGTCGTGAGTGTGCTCGGGGCCTACCCGGACGCGGCCAAACAAGGCATTTTGCTCCGCAAGTACGGGCAAGAGATCATCGCGAAGACCGCGGGAAAGCGCATCCACGGCACGGGGTCCATCCCCGGGGGAATGAACCGCGGCCTCACCTCCCACGACCGCGACGAGCTCGCGCGCCCCCTCCCTGACGTGCTCGCGTGGGCGCGGGCAGGCGTGGCGATGGTCTCGTCCCTCTTCGAAGGGAACCGCGACCTCTATGCCCCTTTCGGGACCGTACCCTCCGCGCTGCTCTCTCTCGTGGGCCGCCGTGGAGAGCTCGACCTCTACGACGGAGTCTTGCGCGCACGAAATGCCGACGGCACGGTTCGCTTCGACGGAGTCCCCCAGGAGAGCTACGGCGAGAAGCTCCGCGAGACGGTCCGCTCGTGGAGCTACATGAAGTTCCCTTACTTCGCGGACCTCGGCCCGGACGACGGGTGGTACAAGGTAGGACCTCTCGCACGCATCCAGAACTGCGACGTCATTCCCACGAAGCTCGCGGAAGAAGCGCGGCAGGCCTTCTTGGCGAAGCTCGGCCCCTCCGTGGTGCACGCGCCGCTCGCGTTCCACTGGGCGCGGCTCATCGAGCTGCTCCACGCGGCCGAGGTCATCGAGGGCCTGCTCGCCGACCCCGAGCTCCTCGGCGACGAGCTCACCGCGAGCGGCCCGCGGCAAGGCACGGGCATCGGCATCCTCGAGGCGCCTCGCGGGACGTTGATTCATCACTACGAGATCGGCGACGACGACCTCGTGAAGAAATGCAACCTCGTCGTGTCGACCACGCACAACAACCAAGCCATGAACGAGGCCATCCGCGAGGTGGCCCGCGTGCACCTCGACGGGCACGAGCCCACGAACGCCCTCTTGAACCACATCGAAGTGGCCATTCGGGCGTTCGATCCGTGCCTGTCCTGCGCGACCCACGCGCTCGGCCAAATGCCACTCTTGGTCGAGGTGGTCGACGCGAGCGGCGTGGTCGTCGGGCGGGCGCGGCGAGACGCGAGCGGGGCCTGACGTGACTCGGGCTCCGGTGCTCGTCATCGGCATCGGGAACCCCTCGCGGGGAGACGATGCCCTCGGCCCGGCGGTGGTCGCGCGGCTCGAGGAGCTGCTCCGGGCGGAGCTCGCGGGAGGGCAGGTCGAGACGCTCGTCGATTTCCAGCTCCAGATCGAGCACACCCTCGACATCTCCGGGCGCGACAAGGTCTTCATCGTCGACGCGAGCGTGAGCGCCGCGGGCCCGTTCGCGATCGGGCGAGTCGCGGCGAACGACGCCCCCTCGCCTTTCTCGCACGCGATGTCCCCGGCCGAGCTCCTCGGAGTCTACGAGCGCACCTTCGGTCCGGCCCCTCCGGTCTGGGCCGTCGCCGTGCGCGGGCGCACCTTCGAGCTCGGCGCCCCGATCGGGGACGAAGCCCTGGCGCACGTCGAGCCGGCCGCGCGCGCGATCGTCGCCGAGGTTCGAGCGACGGGAGATCGCGGCGCTCGCCTCACCGTTCGGGGGACGGTCCAGGGCGTCGGCTTCCGCCCTTGGGTCGTCGCTCAGGCGACCCGTCTCGGTCTCTCCGGAACTGTGCATAATACACTTGACGGGGTCGTCCTCGAAGCGTGGGGCAGTGAGGCAGGGATCACCGAGCTCGGGAGGCTCGTCACCGAAGCGCCGCCCGCGGGCGCCAGCGTGGAGTCCTTGGTGGTGGAGGCCACCACGTCGATCTCGCCGAGCCCGGGATTCCGTATCGCCCCGAGCACGTGCGAAGCGCCGACGGGCGGCGTCGAGGGTGCGACGCGCGTGGCCATTCCACCCGACGTGGCCACCTGCGACGCGTGCCTCGCCGAGGTGGACGATCCGAGAGACCGGCGGTACTGCTACCCGTTCACCTCCTGCGCCGCGTGCGGACCTCGGCTCGCGGTCGCGCGGGGGCTCCCCTTCGACCGCGCGCGCACGACGATGTGCGATTTCCCACTTTGCGTCGCTTGTCGCGCCGAGTACGAGTCGCCCGAGGATAGGCGCTTTCACGCGCAGACCATCGCGTGCCCCGCGTGCGGGCCTCGCCTCTCCCTCGTCCATGGAGACGGCGCTGCCGTCAGCGGCTCCCCCCTCGAAACGGCGACTCGCATGCTCCGCGAGGGGCACACGCTCGCCGTGATGGGGATTGGGGCCTTCCACCTCGTGGCCGACGCGACCGACTCGCGCGCCGTGGCCTCCGTGCGCGCGGCGAAGGCCCGCGAAGAGAAGCCCTTTGCCGTGCTCGTCGAGTCCCTCGCGTGGGCCTCACGGCTCGGTGAGGTCGACGCGGTCGCGGCCGGCGCCCTGGAGTCTCCCGCTCGGCCCGTCGTGCTCGTACCGCGACGGCCCTCCGCCATCGTCCCCGAGGTGTTCGGCCCCTCCGAGAAGATCGGCCTCATGCTCCCGAGCACGCCGCTCCACCACCTGCTCGTCCGCGGGGTCGGGAGGCCGCTCGTCATGACCTCGGGAAATCCCACCGGGGGCCCGGCGATCGTCGACGTCGACGAGGCCCTTCGGAGGCTGGGTCCCAAGGTCGACGCGCTGCTCGTTCATGACCGGCCCATCGCGCGCCGGGTCGAAGACTCGGTCGTGGCGAGCACTCCCCGTGGCCTCCGCGTCGTCCGCCGCTCGAGGGGATATGCCCCTCACGCCATCCGGCTTCGTGTCGCCGCGCCGGAGCCCATCGTGGCCTATGGCGCCCACGACCGGGCGTGCGCCTGCGTGGTCGTCGGCGATCGAGCCTATTGCACCCCGCACCTCGGCGACACGAGCTACGTCGAAGGGGAGCGCGCGTTCGAGCACGATTTGGCGGGGTTCGAGGACCTCCTCGGGGTCCGCCCCGCGGTCGTCGCACACGACCTCCACCCGGACTACACCACCACACGATTGGCACTTCGACGAGGCGCGCGCCTTCACGTCGGGGTTCAACACCACGTCGCGCACGTGCGCGCGGTCATGGCCGAGCACGGGCTCGACGAGCCGGTCGTCGGCGTCGCGTTCGACGGCACGGGCTTCGGGCCGGACGGGACGCTGTGGGGGGGCGAGATCCTCACCCTCGACGGCCTGCGCGAGCGTCGGGTCGCGACGTTCCGGCCACTCGGCCTCCCCGGTGGGGAGCGCGCGATTCGGGACGTCGCGAAGGTCGCCTACGCGGCCCTCGTCGATGCCTTCGGCGACGCCGAGGCGAAGGCACTTTCGAGGCGATTCCCCGCGTTTTATCGGCTCTCCGACGACACCTTGGCGCGGCTCTCGATCCTCCTCGGGCTCGACGCCACGCCCCGGGCTCGCGGGCTCGGGCGGCTCTTCGACGCCGTGGGTGCGCTCGTGACGGGGCTCTCCGTCGCGTCGTTCGACGGGCACGTGGCCGCGCGCCTCGAGGACGTCGCCGCCCCGGGAGCCCATCTCCCCTATCCCATCACGCTCCCGTCGACGCTCACCGAGAACGAGCTCTCCGCGACTGCCGACGAGATCGATCCCCGCCCCACGGTGCGCGCCGTCGTGGCCGACCTCCTCGACGGAGCCTCCCCGAGCACCGTCTCAGCGCGCTTCCACGCGACGATCGCCTACGCGGCGTCCACGATCGCCGAGCTCGCGCGCGCGACCTTCGGGATCCGACGCGTGGTGCTCTCCGGCGGAGCGTTCATGAATCGACTCTTGGAGGACGGGATTCGCCATCGTCTCGGCGAAGGCCTCGTCTCGTCCGCCGTCTCGGTGCCCACGAACGACGGAGGGATCGCCCTCGGCCAGGCCCACGCCGCGGTCCTCGCGCTCGTTACGAATCCCGCGTATGGGGAGAGCTGACCATGTGCCTCGGAGCCCCCGGAAAAGTCGTCGAGATCGAAGGGACGACCGCGCTCGTCGATTTCTTCGGTGTCCGTCGGCGCGTCGCCCTGGACATCGTCGACGAGGAGGTCGCCGTGGGCGACTACGTGCTCGTGCACGTCGGCTTCGCGATCCGCCGCATCCACCCCGACGATCTCGACGAGACCCTGGCCTTCTTCGCGGAGATGGCCGAAGGCTCCGACCCTTCTCTCCCCGGTGCCCCGTGACGGCGCCGAGCGCCCTCGCCTTCCGTGATCCGAAGCGCGGGTTCGCCCTGCGCGCCAGGCTCGACGCGGCCGTGAAATCCGCCGGCCGTCGCGTGACGGTCATGCACGTGTGCGGGAGCCACGAGCAAGCGATCGCACGATTCGGCCTGCGCGCGACGTTCCCCGAGGCGCTCGACGTCCGCATGGGCCCCGGCTGCCCGGTCTGCGTGACCGACACGGCCGACGTCGACTCCGCCATTGCCATCGCGAAGAGCGGTGTCCGCGTGCTCACGTACGGCGACATGCTGCGTGTGCCCGGCTCGCGGCAGTCGCTCGACGACGCACGCGGCGAAGGGGCACGGGTCGAGATCGTCTACGCGGCGACGCAGGCGGTCGAGATCGCGCGCGAGACCCACGAGCCCGTCGTCTTCTTCGCCACCGGGTTCGAGACCACGGCAGTCGCCACGGCCGCGATCTTGCTCGCGAATCCACCGCCGAACCTCTTCGTTTTGTCGGCCCACAAGTGGGTCCCTGCGGCCATGTCCGTGGTCGCCGGCTCCGAGGGCTCCACCATCGAGGGATACCTCGCAGCCGGGCACGCGGCGACGATCACGGGATATGGCATTTTCGAGCCGTTCGTCGAGAAATACCGGGTCCCCGTCGTGGTCGCGGGCTTCGAGCCACTCGACATTTTGGCGGGTCTCGTGCTCCTCGTCGAGCACGTCGCCCACGGCGACGCGGCCGTCGTGAACGCGTTCCCGCGGTGCGTGAGCCGCGAAGGGAACACCCGGGCCCTCACGGCGCTGTGGGAGGTCTTCGAGCCCGCGGGGGGCGAGTGGCGAGGCATCGCGAACGTCCCCGGCGGCGAGCTCTCGCTCCGTGAGAGGTTCCGAGCGCATGACGCGAGGGCCGTCTTCGCAGGCACCATCGACCAAGGGGAGCGAGGGCTCGCCGCGGCCGAAGCCTGCCTTTGTGGGCCCATCATGACGGGAAGAGCCACTCCGGGCGACTGCCCACGTTACGGCCGCGATTGCACCCCCGAGTCCCCCGTCGGGGCCTGCATGGTGAGCACCGAGGGCATCTGCCGCATATGGCACGAGAGCGGGCTCGCGAAGGGGCCCCGATGACGGACGACACCCCGCCCAAGGTGAGGCTCTCGCACGGCGCCGGCGGAAAGGCCATGAGGGACCTCGTGAGCTCGGTCTTCCTGCGCGGCGTGGACGACCCCGAGGCGCTCGCGACCGACGACGGCGCGGTCATCCCGTTCGGCGCCGAGCACCTCGTCGTCACGACCGACGCACACGTCGTCTCGCCCGCCTTCTTCCCCGGGGGTGACATCGGCCGCCTCGCCGTGTCGGGCACCGTGAACGACCTCGCCATGATGGGCGCGTGGGACGCCATCGCCCTCACGAGCGCCGTCATCGTCGAAGAGGGGTATCCCCTGGCGTCCCTCGAGCGGATACACGCCTCCATGGCGGAGGCCTGCCGGGAGGCCGAGACGCGCATCGTCGCGGGCGATACCAAGGTCATGCGGAGAGGGGAGCTCGACGGGGTCGTCATCACGACGAGCGGGCTCGGTCGCGCCCCGCGTGTGATCCGGGACTCCGGGCTGAAGGAGGGAGACCTCGTGATCGTCACCGGGACGATAGGCGATCACGGTCTGGCCATCTTGGGTGCGCGGCACGGGCTCGGCCTCGAGGGAGAGCTCGTGTCGGACGTGGCGCCGCTGAACGGCATGGTGCGCGCGCTCGTCGCTGCTCTGGGCGACGATTTGCACGCCATGAAGGACCCTACACGCGGCGGAGTGACCTCGACGCTCGTCGAGATGGCCACCAAAGCAGGAGTGTCGATCGAGCTCGACGAGGCACGCATCCCCGTGAGCGAGGCCTCGCGGGCGGCCGCCGAGCTGCTCGGGATCGACGTGCTCGCCATGGCGAACGAAGGCAAAGCGCTCGTGATCGTCGCGCCTCACGCCGAGGGGCGCGCGCTCGAGGCCCTCCATACGCACCCGTACGGAAGGCGCGCGGCGGTCATCGGCCGCGTGGTGCGGGGCACGCCGGGCGAGGTGTTGCTCGACACGGGGTTCGGTCACCGTCGGCTCGTCGAGCGGGACGCCGAGCCCGTCCCGAGGATCTGCTGACATGCACGAGGTCTCGCTCGTCGAGTCCCTCTTCGACGCGATCGACGACGCGATCGGCGCACACCCGCGCGACGCCGCGCGCGCGGTCACGGTGCGTATCGGCGAGCTCGCGGGCGTCGAGGTTTTCCTCTTCGAGACGGCGTTCGTCGGCGTGGCACCAGAGCGAGGGTACCCGCACGCTCGCCTCACGGTCGAGAACGAGCCCGCCTCGTGGGTGTGCTCGCTGTGCGGCGCGGCGGCGCCATCGACCGAGCCATCGGCCTGCGAGCGCTGCGAAGGGCCTTTGAAGCTCGCGACCGGTGCGGGCATCGTTCTGACTCGCGTGGAGCTGGAGGTGCGCTGATGTGCGATGTATGCGGTTGCGGAGATCCCCACAAGGTCACGATCGACGTGCACACGTCGCTGCTCGCCAAGAACGACCGCGACGCCGCGCACCTCCGCGCCCACTTCGCCGAGGACGGCGTGCTCGCCCTCAACGTCATGGGGTCTCCTGGCTCGGGCAAGACCGCGTTGATCGAGGCGGTGGCGCGCTCGGGGCGGGACCTCAAGCTCGCGGCCGTGAGCGGAGACTTGGCCACGTCGCTCGACGCCGAGCGCCTCGCGAGCGCCGGAGTGCCGTCGGCCTCGATCACCACGGGCTCCGCCTGCCACCTCGACGCGGCCATGGTGCACCACGCGCTCCACGACGAGCGGATCGCGCGCGCCGTGCACGAGAGCGACGTCTTCTTCGTCGAAAACGTGGGAAACCTCGTTTGCCCGGCGATCTATGACCTCGGCCAAGCCAAGAACGTCGTCGTGCTCTCGGTCACCGAGGGCGTCGACAAGCCGCTCAAATACCCGGTCATGTTCCGGGTGGCCGATCTCGTCGTCGTGTCCAAGGTCGACCTCGTGCCCTATCTGCCGGGCACGTCGCTCACCACGCTGCGCGAGAACATCGCGCGCGTCGCCCCGTCGGCCGAGGTGATCCCGTGCTCGGCCGTGTCGGGGGAGGGGGTGGGCGAGCTCCTCGCGTGGCTCGAAGCCCAAAGGGCCGCGCTCGCACCGAGGTCCGCGGCGGCGAGACACGAGCACCCTTGAGCAGCAGCCCGCAGGGGGAGAAAGTCGGCGGACGGTCAGACCCCGAGGATCGTCGCGAGCGACTCGAACGGGCTCTCGTCGACGGTCTCCCACCCCGAGACTCCGATCACATCGCCGGCTTTCTGTCCCTCGGGGTCCGACAGGAGCCAACGCCCGAGCTCGATGCCCGACACGCCCAAGTCGGGGCGCACCGCGAGCACGTGGGAGAGCCCGAAGTCGAAGCTCCGAATGGCCACGATCCCTTGCCGTGACGTCGCGGAGAGCACGTCGAAGTGCTCGTTGTAGGTGATCCCGAATTCGGCGCGCCCGTCTCTCACCATCGTCACGACCTCGCCGTAGCTCTTCGCGTCGACGGCGGCGAGGGCCGTCCCCTCCTCGCGAAGGGTGTGCTCCACGACGGCCTTCAGGTAGCCGGGAACCGCGGCCACACGAGCGCCGGCGCGGACCTCTCCCATGCCTTCGCGCGCGACGATCCGCGCGACGTCGAACCGGGCCACGGGCCTCACGACCGGCGCGTACCCGAGCTTCTTCTTGGCCTTCACGAAGTCGGCCGGATTGAGATATGCCCACGCGAACCGGCCGCCCAGGAGATCCCTCCCGAACTCGGCGAAATCGAGGTATGCGTGGAAACGCGAGCCGAGCCCGAGGCGCTTGTTCACGCGGGTGTTGAACATCGCCCACTTGTCGATCCCGCGCGCGGTATCGTGAGGGCACACGGCAAAAAGTCCGTTGTCTGCGTTCATGAGGACTCCCGCATTTCGGGATAGGGAACAATCGAGAACGAGCCGGATTCGGGCTCGAGGTATGCCGCGTCGGCCACGGCGTTCATGATCTGAACGGCGAGGCCCGAGAGCAGCATCAGCACGTTGGTCGGGGTCGCCGTCGCGTCGGTCACGGCGACGAGCACCTCCTCGGACGTGAGGAAGCTCACGTACACGTGGCGCTTGCGACCGACGACGTACTGCGCATGAAATCCGCCGAGTCCGAGCTCTTGGTCGGCGAACTTCGAGCTCGACAGGATGAGCCCGGCGTACGCCGCGAGGCCCTCTTCGAAGGCGCCGGTCGACAGGGTCGAAACGAGCGGGAGCCCGCTCTTGTCGGCGACGAGGAGGCAGCGAACGTCGCGAGAGTGCGCCACGGCATCGACGAGAATGTCGGAGATGGGGCGCGCGAGCGACGCTAAGACGCTCATCCGCTTGCCCTCGCGAGCTCCGCGGCCGCTCGTTTCATGTCGAGGAGCACCATGCCGAGCTTGGCGTTGCCGCCCGTGATCACCTCGAGCACGCTCTCTTCTCCGGCGTGCATGATGATGACGTAGCCGCTGTCGCCCTTGATGTACGCCTGCTGGAGCGTCCCGCGGCCGAGCTCCTCGGACGTGCGTGAGCCTAGCGAGAGGAGCGCTGCCGCCATGGCCGAGACGCGATCCTCGTCGGTGCCGACGGCGAGCGCCGAGGCCACGATGAGGCCGTCCACGCTCACGAGCGCGGCGCCCTCGACGTCGGGCGTGTTGGTCACGAGGTTCTTGAGGGTCGCTTGGATCTTGTCGGCTCGGTTCACGATGTCGTTCATCCGTCTCCCCCCGCGGGATTCGGGTTCAGGTCAGCGCTCGCACGAGCGCGTCGTAGAGGCAGTGGTCGGTCGCGCCATTGGCGACGGCGGCGGTGGGCAGATCGCTCGGGAGAGTCGCCCCCCATCGGACGGCCTCGTCGTCGTCGCCGAGGATCACGGCGTCGGTCGAACGAACGAAGCTGTCGAAGAAGACGCGGTTTTGTCGCGTCGTCGGCAAGAAGGTGAACGAGATGACCCCCCCGCGAGCAGGGCGGATTCGGACGAACGTCGGTCCGGAGGTCACCCTGGATACGGCCGGTGCGGGCGCGGTAACGGCCGCCGCGAAGTGGCGTACGGCCCCCTCGACGCAATCGACCATCTCGGCGGGGCACGCCACGAGCACACGCAGGGCGCCACGACGCTTCTCGAGCTCACGATCGATGGGGCCCGCAGGCTCGGGCGGAAGGACGCGTGGCATGATGGTGCTCGCGCGAAGCGTGAGCCGACCTTGTTCGCGGAGAAGTGCCACGGATAGGCGCACTCGAACGGGGGCGAGAGGCAGGTCGGCTTCCAGCGTCTCGAGGCTCCGTGGTTGCCCGGCGAGCGCACGCGCGACGAACGGGAGCCCGCAGTCGAGAGGGTCGGACGCGTCGAGCTGGCCCGTGAGCGTGAGCTTCCTCGACGGCTCGGGCAGATCGTCCTTTCGTCGCTCGAGCTCGTCCTCGAGGCGAGCCACTTCGAGCACGAGCTCGGTGAGCGTCGCAGGGGCACCGATCCCCGAAGGGAGGTCGGCCTCACGGACGGAGAACTTCGACATGGGGTGCGACAGCGCCGCGACGGCGGCCTCTCGCCCACGCAGCTTGCCGAAGCGTGCGTCGAGGCAACCGCCGCGAGCCAAGAGGATCGAGGCCTCGGACCCCGAAGGGCTCACGAAGGTGACTTGCGCGACCGGCAAGGCCTGTGAAACGAACTGAAGCAGCTCGATGCTACCGAACGCGCCGAGCACGCCCTGGAGGACGTTCGGGTGTGGGTCGGTGGCGGGGAGCGGCGCGTTCATCACGACGTCGAGAGAGCATCTTCCAGACCAATCGCGAGCGTCGACACGACGCACTTCTATTCAGTCGCGCTCACGCACGTTTGGAGAGTGTCCCCCCGACCCTGGATTGCATTCGTGCAAGCCACACACGACTCGCGTGGTGCAGTTTCGAGAGGCGCACGACGCGACGTGCAGCGTCGAGACCGCAGCGACCGAGGTGGCCCGACCTCAGCGGACCTTGGTCCCCGAAATTCCTCGTCGTTTCGAGTCGTTGCAACATCCGCCGAGCGCGGCGTCGCGGGCGCGCTCGACCTCGAAAGGGCTCGCTCGAATCGCTGCGCAAAGAACGCTCGTGGTCGCGCAAACGGCGCGCGTCCTCTCGCAGACAAGCCATTTTTCGCGCGCGCTCGAGGGCCCGGAGGTTGCACGAGGGCCATGCATGAGCACCCGCACGAGCCTCGGTGGCGAGGACGCAGCTTGGCTTCACATGGAGGAGCCCGAAAACCCTATGGTGGTGAGCGGGGTGCTCGAGCTCGACGCGCGCGTCACGGTCGACTCCGTGCGCGCGCGGCTCCGAGAGCGGCTCGTCCCGATGATGCGCTTCTCGTCGCGTGTGCGGGATCGCGGCCTCGGTGGGGCGCCGACCTTCGAGCCGTGCGACGTCGACCTCGAGTGGCACGTGCCGGAGCGTACGGTGGGCAGCGAGGCCGAGCTCTTCGCGTTCGTCGGGAGCGAGGTCGGTACGTTGCTCGAGCTTTCGCGGCCGCTCTGGCGCGTGCACGTCATTCAGCGGGAGCCCGGGGGCACGACCCTGCTCTTTCGTGTGCATCACGCCGTCGCCGACGGGTTCTCGCTCCTCTCGGTCCTCCTCTCGCTGTGTGACGCTTCGCGCGATGCCGGCCCGCACGGGAAGGTCGTGGATCGCGGTCGAGCCCGAGGCTCGCTCCTCGGGTATGCGCGTGCGGCGCTGCGTTTGCTCGTGTTGCCGCCCGATCCACGCTCGACGCTCAAGGCGCCGCTCGGCACCGACAAGCGCATTGCGTGGACCCGCCCCATCTCCCTCGACCTCGTGAAGAGCGCCGCGCACGCCCACGGGGCCACGGTCAACGACCTGCTCGTCGCCGCGATCGCGGGAGCGCTCCGCCAAACGCTCGTCCGCCGGCGGGAGCGATGCCGTGACGTTCGCGCGATGGTCCCGGTGAACCTCCGAGAGGGCTCGCCTGCTCCCGACGAGGGCAATCGCTTCGGCCTCGTCGTGCTCGATCTCCCGGTCTCCGTGGGGGACGCTCACGCCCGGCTCGCGGCCGTCAAGGCATCCATGGACGTGCGCAAGGCCACGCGCGAGGCCGTGGTGGCCCACGTGATCCTCCGCGCGATGGGGTTCTTGCCTCGCGCCCTCGAGGGCCTCGGGGTGGCTTTTTTCGCGACCAAATCGTCCCTCGTGCTCACGAACGTCCCCGGCCCGAAGGAGCGCGTCGCGTTCCTCGGAGCGACGGTCGACCGGATCCTCTTCTGGGTGCCGCAGTCGGGTCGCATGGGGCTCGGGGTGAGTGTGTTCAGCTATGCAGGAGCCGTGACGGTAGGCGTCATGAGCGACGCCCGCGTCATCGACGACCCGGCAGAGCTCGCCCGCGCCATCGAGCGCGAGGTGCACGACCTCCTACCCTCCGCCCGACCGGGAGTGACCGGCGCGCTCTGACGATCCGGCAAATCCGAGATCGCCGGCGACCCTCGAAAACTAGAGCCGCGAGCCCCGAAGGCCCTATCCTCGGATCGTGCCTTCCCCTGCGCCAAAGACCGACAGGCCGAGCCTGCTCGACCGGCATAGGATGGACGAGGGCTCGCGCTGGTCGCACCACCTGCTGCGCGCGCTGACGATCGCCGTGCTCGGAGGCGCCGCGATCGATCTGGCCACGGTCGTCGGAGATCCGTCGACCCTCGTCGCGTATGCGCTGCCCCGCGCCATCTCGATGATGCTGGTCTCGGCGTTCGCGGCGACGGTGCATTTCGCGCCGGACTCGACGGTCGCGCGGGTCGATGGGCGGGGTCGCGCGGCGCTCTGGTCGCTCGCGATCCTCTCCGCCGTCACCACTGGCATGGCCGCGAGGGTGCCCGTCTCGTTCACGCTCGTCGCGATCGCCATGGCGTTCTTGCCTGCGGGCATGCGCAAGATGACCGTGCCTCGGTGGCTCGTCGGGGGCGCGGCGTGGGTCGTGACGGCGCTCCTCGTGAGCTTCGCCACGCGCGGCGCGCCGGCGACCTTCACGCGGGCCGTGCTCTTCGGGATCGCGCCGGGCATAGCCCTATTTTTCGCAGTCTTTTTGCTAGGTTACACCTCTCGATCGCCCCACCGTGACACCGCCGCCGAGCTCGAAGGTGGCGCCCTCGGCGGGTACCAACTGAAGCGCCGGCTCGGGGCGGGGGGCATGGGAGAGGTCTGGGAGGCGCAGCACCCCGCGCTCAAGGTGAGCGTCGCGGTGAAGCTCCTCCGGATCCAGAGCCGCGTGGCGCGAGGCCGGTTCGAGGTCGAAGCCCGAGCGACGGCGCGCCTCTCGCACCCGAACACGGTTCGTATCTTCGACTACGGCATCGTGGGCGACGGCCTCGCGTACTACGTCATGGAGTACGTGCCCGGGACGAGCCTGAAGCAGCTCGTCGAGAACGAGGGGCCGCTACCCCCGGCGCGCGCCATCCGCATGGCGCGGCAGATCGCGAGCGCGCTCCACGAGGCCCACGAGCTTGGGCTCGTCCACCGCGACGTGAAGCCGGACAACGTGCTCCTCCAGGGCTCCGAGTACGATCCGGACTTCGTGAAGGTCATCGACTTCGGCCTCGTGTACCGAGGGAAAGCGGGCGCAACCGGCGAGCGCTTCACCCGCCCCGGCACCGTCGTCGGGACGCCCAGCTACCTCGCGCCCGAGGCTTCGGCTGGAGGCAACGCGACCCCCGCGGCGGACGTGTACTCGCTCGGTTGCCTGCTCTATTTCCTGCTCACGGGCGCGCCGCCGTTCGTCGGCGAGACGGTGCCCGACGTGCTCGCCGCGCACGTGAAGGACCCGGTCGTGCCCCCGAGCAAGGTGGTCTCCGGGATCTCGCCCGAGGTCGACGCGATCGTGCTCGCGTGCCTCGAGAAGGACCCGAAGAACCGCCCGCGTACGGGCGCCGACCTGCTCGCCGCCCTCGACGGGACGACCCGCCCCGCCGACTCGACGCACCTCGAGGCGCAGCTCGCCGAGCTCCCGAGCCTCATCGACGGGGACGGGCTCCTCGGGGGGACCGGCTCGCTCTCTAAACCGTGAGCAGCTCTCGCGGGTCGAAGGCCGGGACACACGCCTCGGGAGCGACGTTCGGTGGCGCTGGCCCTCGGTCTACGGGGGAGCCCTCGTGCATCGCGCGCGCGAGCCCGTCGAAGACCGTGCAGAATGCACCTAGCGCGTTTTTTCCATACAGCGTCGCGCCACCTTCGTAGTGCTGGAGCGCGTACTCCTCGGGCGTGGTGAGGTAACCGCAGTACGCGTCGGTGTAGCCGCACACGACGACGAAGAGCCCGGGATCCCCGAGCGCGCGCGATACGACCCGCGCGAGGCGCGCCCCGGCGATCGTGGTCGGCTCGGTCGGCAAGCTCGCGACGACGAGCGGGCCTACGCGGAGGAGGTGAGTCGGCAAGAACCTCGGCACCCATGGTCGCTCGATCATCTCGGGCCGCTCGGCCGCACGGGCGAGGAACCGCGCGAACCTGTCGGGCACGTGCCGCGCGAGGCGCGCAGGGCGGAGCACCCCGAGCACACGCCCCTCCGACCCACGACCGAGCTCCCACAGCGGGACCTTCTCGTCCCCCCCGGTGGGCACGACCCCGAGCCTCCCGAGCACACGCCTCGCCGCCGTGAGGCCGCGCGGTAGCCTCGGCACCGAGCCGAGGGGCCCAGGTCCCTCTTCGGCGCCCAACGCGAACGGGAGGCCCACGCGGGGAGGGCTCGTCGTGACGCCGGCCGCTCCGCCACAGAACCGAGGGTCGACCGGGGCGGAGAAGAAATCCGTGTAGGACGCACGCACGTCGACAGGCCCGTCGACACGCACCCCGAGGGTCGGCGCTTCGCGGGCGATCCTCTCGGCGACGGCGGCCACACGCTCGCCCACCTCACGCGCGCTCTCGCGATCGTCGTCGTCGAGTCCGATGCGCTGACCGCGTCGCGCGTCGAGCCGAAAGTTGGCGGTCACGTCGCCCGCGGGGCCTTGAGCAAAAAGCGCAACAAAATCCGGATTTTGCGACCCATGTTCGAGCACCTCGGCCGACTCCCCTTTGTGGTCGGGGTGGAGGTAGTCGGCCTCGCGGTGGATGGTCGTCGGGTGGCAGCCGAGCCAGGTGACCACGCCGAGCGGCACCCCCGACTCGCTCACGGCGCTGACGACGGTCATCGTGCGCGACACGGCCTCGTCGCGGCGCTCGAACGGGACCGGAGTGACCTCGGGGTTCTGCGCGTACGCCGCCAGCGCGCGGTTGAAGAGCACGGGCTCGGAGCGCGGAACCTCGCCGCGGTGCACGAAGACCTCGGCCGACGTGAGCGACGCGAGCGCCGCCTTCACTGACGCGACGATGCCCGCCGCGAGCCCGTCGAGCACGCGCCGCGAGAACCCGGGGGCCGACAGGGCGTACATGAGGTAGGTCGAGTACCCCGTCGGTGCCGAGTGCGTGTGCGTGGCCGTCACCACGAGCTCCTCGTCGCGGAGGCCGAGCCCCTCCCGCGCGAGCCGCGCCCCCACCTCGAGCCGCAGCGCCTCGGAGATCATGCCGAGGTCGCAGCACACGTAGACGAGCTTGGTGCCCGACGCGGGGTGCTCGAGCGCGAACGCCCTGGAAAATAGGGGTTTTCCGACCCGACGCGAGACGTTGCCCGGGTGGCCCCACCCGAACATGCACATGCCCGGCTCGAACACCGAGATGTCTGCTTTTCCGAAGCCAGCGCGCATCACGGCGGCCGTTTTCGCACGGAACTCGCGGGAGCGCACCCCGAACGGAGGTAGCCTCGTCCTCGTGCGCGTCCCTGTCCCATTCGACCCGAAGTCGGGTTATCCGGCCGGCCCGAGCCTCGTGTACGTGTGCCTCGCGTGCGACGGAGAGATCCCCTCGATGCCGTCGCACGACGAGGCGTGCCGATGCCGCTGCGGGAACGTCGCGGTCGACGTCGACGCGGGGCGCGCGTCGATCCGCGATCATGCCGCGTTCCGCATCGAACGCGAGAGCGCCGACTAGCCTACCGCCGCGTGTAGGTGAGGAGCGCGCCCGCGGCGATGAGGCGGAGCTTCACCTTGCAGCCGTCGTTCACGACCTCGTACGAGAACGGAGTGCCGGCGCCGCCCGCGTCGATCACGCCGCCGTCCTCGCTGCGCGCGCAATCCGCGTCGAGCGTGAGCTTGCCGTTCGCGACCGTGTACGCGCCCGAGCGGGTGGTCGCGGCGCTCGGGTTGCCCTGACGCGGCTCGAGCTGCCGGATCTGCGAGTATTTCGCGCCGTCGAGCACGAGCGTCTCTCGCCACCCGTACGGGATGCCCGTCGCCCGCTCGCCCGACGTGAGGTCGTAGATGCCCGGCGGGATGCCCACGCTGCCGTCGAGCTCGAACGCCGCGCCGGCGTCGGCGAGCACCACCGTGGCCTGGCCGAACGGGTGCGCGCCGCAGGCTTGCCCACCGTCGACCTCGGGCTTCGGGTACGTGCACGCCGAGGCGTCGGGGACCGCCGAGTCGGGCGCGGTGCCGTCGGGTGTGCCGGTGCTCGTGGTCGTGCCCGTGGGGCTCGTGCTGGTCGTGGTGGAGCTCGGGCTCGTCCCCCCCGAGGGCTCGTCGGACGAGCAGGCCACGTACGCGAGGACGAAGGTAGGCAAGGCGAGGGCGACGAGGCCCGCACGGACGAAGTTCTTCATGCTTCGACGTTACGAGAACGGGAAGCCCCCGAGAAGACGGCGCGTTTAACAGCCCGTTGATTTTCGGACCGAGGCCGCTCGACGTCCGCGCCCGACCCGCCGAGGCGCGATCCGAGGAGCGCCCGGAGCCTACTTCTGTACTTCTGTAGGTGAGGACGACCCTTGGAAGTCCCCGACGGGGGACGCACCGCAGGATCGCAACGAAGGCGGTCGGGATGCGGCGGCGAGCGGCCGACGACCCTTGGAAGTCCCTGAAGAGGGACGGGAGAAAATCAACGGGCTGTTAACGCACCTTGTGCGACATGGGCTTCGACGCGTGCCCCGCTTCGTCGACGAGGAAGCCGAGGCCGGCGAGCACGAGCCGCGACCTGTGCATCCCGGGCCGAAGCGCGCGCTCGATCTGCTCGACCCCGGCGGCCTCGGCGCGCGCGACGATCCGCTCGGCGAGGCTCGCCTCGGCCTGGAACGACACACGGTCGACGTCGACGAGCATGTCCCACACGACACGGCCCTCTCCGGCGGGGCTCTCGACGCTGAAGCCGAGCACGGCCCCCGACGGCCCGAGCACCACCTCGGTGCGCGCCGAGAACGAGTCGGTCCCGTGGTGGAGGAGCGAGTAGAAGAGGTCGCGCAGCTCCCCCTCCGCGTCGGTCCCGAGCAGCGCCGGGCGACCACCGGAGGAGGCGAACTCGACGAACGCCCGTTCGTGCTCGTGACGCATCGGCGCGAGGGCGAGGCGCGCCTCTCTTTGCGTGGACGGCGCGAACGACCGCGGACCTTCGGCCCTATTCACGGCAGAGCTCCTCTCCACGATCTCGAAGGCACGTCGTCAGCCTGACACGCACGTTCGGGCGAGGCGCGCCGGCGCGGCAACGCTTCGGTCACGGACGCGTGACATCAGGGCTCGCGCTACCTCGCCTCGAGGATGCGCAGCGAGACGCGGCGTTTGCCGTCGGGTCTGCCCTCGGCGTTCACGATGGTGCCGAGCGCGGGCGGCAGCGGCAGCTTCTGGTTCTTGGCATACACCGGGTGACGGCCGTGCTCCTTGTACCACTCGGCCACCGTCGCGTTCGCCTTCATCTTCTCGACGATATTGCGGAATCCGACGCCCGTGTTGTACGCGCAGAACGAGATCTCCCCCATCTGCGTGCCATACGGGATGATGCACATCTCCGTGCGGCGAAAGTCGTAGTTGAAGAGGTCTTGGAACCACATGCCGGCGACGAAGAGCACGCGCCACTCGAACTCGGCGGCGTCGCTCTCGAACTCGCCGATCTTTTTCCCGCGCGCGCCCGTCTGGCTCATGAACTGCTTCACGAGCGTGGGGAAATCGAAGCCCTCCGGCGCGCTCTTCGGGTCGTAGTTCTTGAGGAGCGCGACCACGAGCTCGGCCACCGTGAGCGCGCGGCCCTGCGCGGCGTCGGTGATCTCTTGGATGTCGAGGAGGAGCTGCTCCAAGTTCAAGAACTGGGTGAGCGGCACGCACTGCTTCGTGCGTTTGTTCACGAAGAAAATGGTGCCGACTCCGCAGTTCGGGTGGCACCCGCACTTCATCGAGCCCCAGTCGGCCTTGTCGCCCATGAGGGTGTCGGTCAAGTCCGAGAAGGGCCCCATGGCCGAGAGCGGGAACCAGTCGCGGAGCGGCTCCGAGAAGCCACACTGGTCTTTGATGTCCCGCGCCAAGTGGCTCAGGGTGTACCGCTGCTTCGTGCGGGTCGCGTCGTCCACGTCCTCGTCGCGGCCGGTGAAGCTCACGGGCTGGAAGCTCACCACGGTGACCTTGTCGGCGTTGTCGATCGCGAACTCGACGATCTTGCCGACCTGCTCGTTGTTCACGCCGTTCACCACCGTCACGACCAAGATCACGTCGATCCCCGCGGCGTGCAGGTTCTCGATCGCGCGGAGCTTCACGTCGTAGAGGTTGCCGACCTTGCGGTGCGAGTTCGCCTCGTTGCCGATGCCGTCGAACTGGAGGTACGCCATGCGGAGCCCGGCCTCTTTGGCCTGCTTCGCGAACTCCGGATCTTGGGCGAAACGAATTCCGTTCGTGGCCACTTGTACGGCGAAGTAGCCTTTTTCGCGCGCGTAGCGGATGGCCGGCAGAAAATGGGGAGAGAGCGTGGGCTCCCCGCCGGAGAACTGGATGCTCATCTGACGGCGAGGCTTCACCTCGATCGAGTCGTCGAGGATCTGGGTCACGTCCTCCCACGACAGCTCGTGCACGAAGCCGACCTGGTTCGCGTCCATGAAACACGGATCGCACATCATGTTGCAGCGGTTCGTGAGGTCGACGACGAGCACGCTCCCGCGGCCGTACTGGATGCTCGAGGTGCCGTGATCGCGGAGGGCCGTGAGCGGCGCGAGGTAGTCGCGCCCGGGGTAGAGCCGCTCGATGCGCTTCAAGAAGGCCGCGTCGACCGCCATGAGGTCTTCGATGGCGCCGTGCTTGGGGCACGTCTTCTTCATCCACACCTGGCCGCCCTCTTCGACGATCTTGGCGCGGATCTCACCGGGTTTGTCCGTGACGAGGGCCGACAGGTCCCGCTCACCGGAGAGCACGGCGGCGCGCGCCTCTTTCACGCAGGCGGGGCAGAGCGAGTCGGTCTCGCGGGGGAACCCGAGCGTCGGGAAGGTGCGCTCCTTGCGTTTGAGGAGAGGCGCCGGCGCCCATTTGGGGTGGGCCGACGGGCCCTCGACCTTCTCGTTGAGCCGCTGCACGAGCGGCCAGAGCAAAGAGGCAGTCTTGGAGAGGGCGGTCTCGACACCGCGTCCGAGGCGAAGCTGCATGGCGCCCCGAGCCTAGCCGAAACCAAGCCACATGGCACGCCCGGGTGCGAGCCAGCGTGCGCCGGACCAAGGCCACAAACTCATGAAATCGAACGACATTTCAACCAAGGCGCGCGCACGGACGAGCGCCTCGGCAAGCTCGACCGTTGGCAGGCCTCATTCGGGGTCGCACTTGCCGTCGCAGACGTGGACGATCTCGCCGGTCGTGAAAAACCGCCAGGTCTGCTCTTGGGCCTTCGGGTTCTTCCGCGGGAAGCCGTGGGTGTCGGTCGCGGTGTCGGCGGGCCGGTTCGTGCGCGCGCGCTTCGCCACGCCGTAGTCGAAGTCGACGTACCCGTTCTCTCGGACGAGCGGCCCTTGAACGGTGGGCACGCCGTACACCTCCTCGACGGCCTGCGCGAGGGCCTTCGCCTTCACCATGCGCGCGAGCACACGCGACACGTCGTTGTTCACCTGCGAGTCTTCGAGGCCCACGTGGAGGAGCACGTTCTTCGGCGTGCCGTCGGGGGGCGGAGTGGCGGAGAGGTAGGGCGCGAAGTTCGAGCCGTCGCCGCGATCCCAGCCGACCCCCACGAGCGACATGATCGACGAGAAATCGTACGGGTTCGTGTAGTTCCGCGAGATCGCGCCGGCGAGCTCTTTCCACTGGCTCGCGCGCGCCAAGATCCACCCGACGGACACCCCGGGCACGCCGAGCGTCCCGCGCGTGAGGTCCTTCGACATGGCCATGACGAGCGCCCCCTGCGTGCCGCCCTGCGAGTTGCCGTGGTAGTAGATGGCCGCGGGATCGTAGAGCGGCGCGCCCGCCCGCTGCATCTCGGGGTCCTTCGCGAAGCGGCCCTTCATCATGCGCACGAGCGCGAGGTGGTTCATGTTGCCCTGGAGAGGCTCGTCCCCCAGGTACGCGAGGTTCGTGATGTCCTTCGGCAAGAAGAGGAACCACATCACGCCGGCGGGGGTGTTCATGCCCTGCATGTCCGACGAGAGGATGAGGAAGCCTCGCTCGCTCGCGAACTTGCGGAGCCACTCGTTGTCGGCCTCTTTGTCGCTCCCCAAGAAGCCGTGGCCGTACTGAACGACGCTCGCCTTGGCCATCCCGGTCGCCACGGTACGTGGAATCTGCACACGAAACGGCACGTCCTCGAAGCCCTCGGCCACGGGCAACCCCTTGTCCGAGAGGCGGAGCTTGCGGAGCTGGTTCGGCTCCGGCGGCGCGAGGAAGCTCGGCACCTTCGCCACCCCTTTGACGATCCGCGCCACGAGCCCCGCGGGCCCGTCCGGATCGTTCACGACCTCGGTGATCTTGTACTCGGGTCCGTCGTCGCCGACGCGGCGGTAGAGCTCGTCGCGCATGCTGCGCAAGGTCGTGGTCGCGTTCTCTTCGCTCGCCGTCGTGAAGTCCCACGCGAGGTCGAGCTCGGAGCGCGGCACGCCGAGCTTTTCGGCCACGGAGAACACGTCGCGCTCGAAGTGCTCGCGGCGCGTCTCCACCCCCGCGACGGGGCTCTTCCCACCGTCTCGGAGCGCGAGAAATCCTCGGCTCGGCCGCGCACCCGTGAGCCCACGCACGAGCACGACGTACCTGCGCCCGTGGCGGAGCGCGTTCGCGAGGCGGAGCTCGACCACCTGTTTGCCCTGATCCTCGGCCAAGTAGTCGAGCTCGGCGAAGTGAGGCTGGAGCTCGAGGGTCTCCGCGTCGACGACGAGGGTCTTGCTCGTTTTCTCCAGCGAAGACGCGATGTTGGCCAACGTCGGTGCGCCCTCGAGGCTGGCCCCTTCGACGTGGAACGCGATCTGCGGATAGACCGGGAAGCCGTCGTGCACGCGGAAAGGCTCACGATCGAGCATCACGTCGGTCGCTTCGTTCACGGGGAGCTTGTCGCCGAAGTCGAGCTGGAACGCGTGGCCGTACGGGCCCCCGGGCTTGCGGAAGTGGTCCGAGGGGAACGGGAACAGGCACGCCGACTCGTCGAGGTTGTCGCACGCCGCTTCGCCTTCGACGGGAGCCTCGGTGCTCGCGCCGCACGCGCCGAGCAGAGAAATCACGACGAGCGACGAGGCGATCCGAGCGGCGAGCTTCATGGCGGTTCGGGTACCACGCGCCCCGAGGCCCGCACGCGAACCCGCCGTCTCCGAAACGTCCCCGCGGACAAAAAGCCGCGAGGCGGCGCCCCGAAGAACGCCGCCCCGAAACCGTTGCGCGGACCCTACTTCACGTAGAGCTGGGCGGCCGCGACACCGGCGCCACGCGTGGCCGTGATGATGTACTTGGCCTGGATCGGGAACGGGCTCAAGGCGAGCTTGATGCAGTTGCCCTTGCCGCCGAGCGAGGCTTGCGCGCCCGTCGAGGTGTCCTTGCCGAGCTGCGGGCTCTGGCCCGGGATCGGCGTGACGGCCACCATGGTGATGTCGACCTCTTGGATGCCCGCGCCGACCGCGACCACCGTGTAACACTTGCCCGGCTGGATGGTCATCTCGTGCTCGAGCGTCTGGCCTTGCTGGAAGTTGGCGGCCACCATCCCGCCCTCCTTCTGCATGCCGGGGGCTTCGCTGTTGGCGAACGCCATGAGGGGCACGGTCGCGGCCGCGGCGAGGTTCGGATCGATCAGCGTGGCCGAGCCGCCGGTGCCACCGCCACCACCGCCCGCGGGCGCGGGAGCCGGGAAGCCCGGGATCGGGAACGGAAGACCGGGAGCCGGCGCGGGCTGACCGGGCTGCGGCGCAGGTTGACCGGGCTGAGGCGCAGGCTGACCGGGCTGCGGCGCGGGCTGACCGGGCTGAGGGTACTGCGGCGCGGGCTGACCGGGCTGCGGCGGGTACTGCGGCGCTGGCTGACCCGGCTGCTGCGGGTACTGCTGCGGGTACTGCTGCGGGTAACCCTGCTGCGGCGGGTACTGCTGAGGGTAGCCCTGCTGCGGGTACTGCTGGGGCGGGTACCCCTGCGCGGTCTGCGGCGGCTGTTGTTGCTGCGAGCTCGGAGGGCAACCGAGGAGGGTCGCGGCGGCCGCGAGGGCGATCGGAAGAGAGAGCGAGCGACGAGGGAATTTCACGAACGAGCCTCCGAGCTAAGGTTTGCCCGAAGACCGTACCAAGGTTTCGCGAGGGCCCCAAACACTCGCGCCGGGGCCGATGCCGCTCAGAACCCCGCGGCGAGCTGGCCGATCTCGCGGCGGAGCTTCACGCAGGCGCGCTCCTCGAGCTGACGGACGCGCTCCTTCGAGACTCCGAGCTGGTCGCCCAGCGCCTGGAGGGTGGGAGGGTCGTCGTTCATGATGCGCGCGCACACGATCATTTTTTCGCGTTCCGAGAGGCTGCGGAGGGCCGCCTTCACGAGCCCCTTCGCCTTCTCGCGGCGTTCGCTCGCGGTCGCGTTCTCCTCGGGGGAGGGCTCGTCCGACGAGAGCCGCTCGACCATGGCAGCCTGTTCGTCCACCTGCGCGTCGAGGCTCGTCTCGCGGCCGGCGAGGAGCGGAAGGAGCCGCGCGACCCGCTCTTCGGACAGGCCCGAGATCTCGGCGAGGTGCTTCGGCGAGGTGTCTTTTCCAGTGCGGAACGCGCGGAGGGCGCGGCGCTCTCCCTTGGTGGTGCCCACCCGAACGACGCGGAACGCGCGCACCACGAACTCGCGGATCTCCGCGCGGATCCAGTACGCGGCGTAGGTGGCGAGGCGGCAGTCTTTCGAGGGGTCGAACTTCTCGGCGGCGCGGAGGAGCCCAATGTTCCCTTGCTGGACGATGTCTTCGAGGGGCACACCCCAGCGCCGGTACTCGAGCGCGATGGAGACCACGAAGGGCAAACACGCGACGACGAGCTTGTCGCCCGCGCGTTTGTCGCCTGCCCGGTAACGCACGGCGAGGTCGTGCTCTGCTTCGCGCGAGAGCGGTTGTGCCGTACCGAGTCCACGCCGGTAGAGGGAGAGGCCGTTCGCCTCGTGAGCCGAGCCCATGGGAACCTCCGGCGTTCCGAGCCGAACAGGGCGACGAGAGTGCCGTCGCGGAGGGCCGGAGCGTCGACGCGTGCAATGCAGGGGAGGTGCCACACTGCAAATTCCGCAGGATCGGCGCACCGACGTCACACGGGGCGCGTGAGCTGCGCAACCGCGTTCGAAACCCGATCCGGCCCACGCAACGGTTTCGCGAACACGAGCTCTACGCTTCGTGTCTTGCCGCGGGCACGTGGGGCAAGGTGCGACAAATCTCCGAAAAATCGGCCGCGACGGGCGACCGCGAGCCGCCGTCGCGGACGGGCGTCTTCGCGACCGAAGCCCTCAGCGCGCGCCGAGGGGGGCGAACAGGAGCTCGACGTCGTCTTCGGTGAGGGCGGCGCTCCCCTCGCCTTCGCCCAGGATCGCGTCGGCCACGATGCGCTTCTTCCTCTGGAGCCGGAGCATGCGCTCCTCGACGCTGCCCGCGACGTAGAGGTGGTGCACGAACACCGGGCGCGACTGGCCGATGCGGTAGGCGCGGTCGGTCGCTTGGGCTTGGACCGCGGGGTTCCACCACGGATCGTAGTGGATGACCTGGTCGGCGCCCGTGAGCGTGAGGCCCGTGCCGCCGGCGCGCAGGCTGATGAGGAAGACGTCGACCTCGCCCTTCTCGAACTTGCCGATCGCGAAGGGGCGATCGGCCGTGTTCCCGGTGAGCGTCGTGTAGGGGATTTTCCGGGCCCGGAGCGACTCCTCGAGGATGCTGATCATCGTCGTGAACTGCGAGAACACGAGGACGCGATGGCCGTCTTTGAGAAGCTGCGTGGTGAGGTCGTCGAAGACGCGCAGCTTGGCCGACTCTTTGGCGATCGAGCCGCTCACGTTGACGAGGCGCGGATCGCAGCAGAGCTGGCGGAGCTTGGTGAGCGCGCCGAGGATCGGGATGGTCGAGGCCGAGAGGCCCTTCTTTTTGATGAGCTTCCGCACCTCGGCGTGCGCGGCGACGCGGATGCTCTCGTAGAGCTCGCGCTGATCGCCGCGGAGCTCGATGGGGCGGTGGAGCTCGGTCTTCGGGGGGAGCTCTTTGGCCACCTCGGCCTTGGTGCGCCGAAGGATGTAGGGTGAAAGAATTTCGCGCAGGGTCTCGAGGCGCTCGGCGTTTCGCTGTTTCTCGATGGGAAACCGATAGAAACGCGCGAAGTGGAGCTCGTCCCCGAGGAGGCCCGGGTTCAAGAAGTCCGAGAGGGCCCAGAGCTCGCCGAGGTGGTTCTCGACGGGCGTGCCCGAGAGGCAGAGCCTGTGCTCCGTGCGGATGGCGCGCACGGCGCCGTGGGCGCGGCCCTTGTCGTTCTTGATGGTCTGCGCCTCGTCGAGCACGAGGATGAAGAACTCGGTCTCGGCGAGCTTCTCTTCGTCGCGGATGACGACCGGGTAGCTTGTGACCACGACGTCGGTCGAGTCGAGCTTCTCGTAGAGGGGCGCGCGGTCGGGGCCGTGGATCGCGAGCACACGCAGGCGCGGGGCGAACTTGGCGGCCTCGCGGGCCCAGTTGTTCACGAGGCTCGTGGGGGCCACGATGATGGCCGGCTTCGTGAGCAAGCCGCGCTGCTTGAGGAGCGCGAGATGGCTGATCGTCTGGAGGGTCTTGCCGAGGCCCATGTCGTCGGCGAGCACACCGCCGACGCCGCGATCGACGAGGTGCTGGAGCCACGAGAGGCCGTAGACCTGGTAGGGGCGGAGCGTGGCGCGGAGGCCCTCGGGCTGCTCGACGGGCGTGGGCTCACCGATGGCACCGGCCTCGCGCCAGGCGTCGCGTGCGCCGCCCGTGAAGCGGAGCTCGAGCTGCTCTTCGTTCTTGAAGACCTCGTCGAGGCGCTCCATCGCGCCGAGCTTGGCCGAGGGGACGGGCAGCGCGCCCTTCTGAATGGGCTTTCCGTCGTAGAGCTCGGCGAGCACACGCAGGATCGAGCGGAGGCGCTCCGTGGGCAAAGAGAGGTAGACGTGCTCCTTGACGGGCACGGCCACGCACTTTCCTGCGCGCCGCGCGAGGTCGAAGAGGCCGTCGCCGTTGGCGGATTTCTCGAGCAAATCGAGCAGGGCCGGCAAGAGCGAGACCCGCTGACCCGACAGCTCGATGCCGAGCTCGACGCCGAACCAGTCCTCGCGGTTCGGATCGCGCTCCTTCTTCTCCATCTCCTCGATGTCGGCGTACCACCGGGGCTCGGGCTCGATGGTCTTCCACTCGTGCGCGGCGTCCACCGTCACGCGGAAGCCGAGCTTTCGGAGCTGGGGGACGACGGCGCTTTGGAAGGTGCAGTAGTCGGAGGCGGTCCCCTCGCAGGCGACGAGGTAGTCGGCCTGCACACCCGGGGCGGCGGCCATGTCCTCGAGGCACGAGAGATCGAGCGCCCCGAAGCCCTCGATGAGCCTGCGCGCGCGCATCTCGGCGCGGACGTCGCGCGTCACGCCGCTCGTGTCGTCTTCTTCGTCCTCGTCGTTCCCGAGCGCAGGGACGATCGTGCCCGCGTAGTCGAACGAGAGGGCGAGGAGCGGCATCTTCGTGGTCTCGAAGCGAGACACGAGGCCGCTCGTCCGGTGCGTGACGACGTCGTCCGTGAACACGTGCAGGCAAGGCACGGGCACGGCGTTCGTGGCCGTCCGCGTGTCGTACGCGAGGGCACCTTGGCCGTGGGCTCGGACGCGAAGCTCGCTCACCGGAGGGGGGGAGGAGATGGGCTTGGAGTGCTCGGAGGCGCGATGGGCCTCGGAGTCGTAGGCAGTCACAATCGGCACTTAGATCACATCCGCACCTTCCATGTCGAATGTAGAATGCATCGAGAAACGAGATTCCAAAATGCGTGTACTCTCCCCCTTGATGCTCCGTTTTCCATCTCCGCGAAATTGCTCCATTCCTCGTCCATGGGCGGCCTTAGGCGCCGTGGTCGCCGTTCTTTGGTCCATTCCTTGCACGGGAGGCTGCGCGGGCGCCCTGCCCCCCCCGACCGAGCGTTTGAAGGCCACCGAGGCCAAAATCCAAGCTGCCGAAAAGGACGGCGCGGGCGACACACGCGCCGCCACCGAGGTGCTCTCGCGCTCGAAGGAGGCGGTGGCGCGGGCCAAGGTCGCCATCCAGAAGGGGCGGCACGCCGAGGCCGGTGAGCTCTTGCTCCGGGCCGACGCCGACGCCGATCTCGCCGACGCGCTCGGCAAAGAGGGCGCCGTGGCCGACACGGTCGAGAAGGTGAAGAAGAAGCTCGCCGAAGAGACGTCGAAGGACGGCGCCAAGGAGACCGGAAAATGAACCGCGCAGCTTTGCCGTGGCTCGTGCTCGCCGGGCTCACGCTCGTCACGGGGTGCGCCCCGATCGCGCCTCCGAAGGAGCTCTCCACCGCCCGCAGCACCTACGTGACGGCCAAACGAGAAGCCAAGGACGACGCTCCCCTCGAGCTCGAAGAGGCCCACCGCGCGCTGCTCTTGGCCGAGCACCGGTTCGAGGAGATCGGCGCCGAGCCCGAGGTGGCCGGCCTCGGCTTCGTGGCCGACCGCAAGGCCCAACGCGCCATGGCCATGGCCAGAAAGGCGCGGCTCGAGCGCGAGCTCCGTGGTCTCGAGGAGGACCTCCAGAAGCGCGTGAAGGATCGCGAGGCGCGCGCGCTCGCCGACGCGGAGGCCGCGAGGCTCGAGGCCGAGAAGCGAAAGAAGGAGGCCGAAGAGGCCCAGCGCGCGCGAAAGGAGGCCGAAGAGCGAGAGGCCTCGGCGCTCAATGCTCTACGGAAGCTCTCGTCGAGCGTGCGGGCCGAGCCTCGTGGTCTCGTCATCACGTTCTCGGGCGCGGTGCTCTTCGCGACGAACGGCGCGGCGCTCACGCCCGCCGCCAAGACGAAGCTGGACGAGCTCGTCGATGTGCTCCAGCAGAAGAGCCCGAAGGCGACCCTGCTCGTCGAAGGCCACACCGACAACACCGGCACGCACGCGCACAACGCGACGCTCTCGAAGGCGCGCGCCGACGCCGTGGCCGCCTACCTCGTGAAGAAGGGCGTGGCCAAGGACCGCGTCCGCACCGAGGGCGTCGGAGAGACCCGGCCCATCGCCTCGAATGCCCAAAACGACGGCCGCGCGACCAACCGCCGCGTGGAGATCGTGGTCGAAAAGTAGAACAGTTTAGAGAACTTACGCCCCGCGTGCGGCGGCACGTTCGAGCCGTTCGAAGGCGTCGAGCACCGCCCGCGCGTGGGACGATCTGTGGAAGAGCGCCTGGCTCACGTGGCCGGCCTCGCGCTCGCGGAGCTCGGAGCCCTTCCAATAGCGCGACAGGGCCTCGGTCTCGTGGCGCACGACGAACGCGTCATGCCGGCCGTACACGAGGATGGCCGCCTCGGGCAGCACGGGGATCGGGTGCCGGCTGATGCGGACGGGCGCGAGGGCCTCTTCGAAGAGGCTCTTCGCGGCGTGCAGGCTCCCGGCCTCGCGCACGAGGGCGGGCCAGTCGACCACGCGCGTGAGGGCGTCGCGTGTGAACACGGGCACGGCCGAGTCTCCCGCGCCGCGGAGCACGGCGGCGAGCGGGAAGCGCGAGAGCGCCGCGACGAAGCCGCCCATGAACCCACCTTGGCTGAAGCCGCTCACGCCCACGTTCGGGGTCACCTCGGCGCGCAGGTAACGGAGCAGGGCGCGGCCCTCGTCGACCGTGGCGAGGTTCAACGACACGTGCTCGAGCACCGTGCGAATGCGCGGGCCGACCTGCCCCGCGGGCCTTCGCGCGCCGTAAAGAGGGCTCTCGAGGGCGAGCGTGCCGATGCCGGCGGACACGAGGTGGCGGGCGAAGAGGCGCCGCCGCGCGAACCCTTCCTCGGCCGTGGCGGCCAAGAGGAGGCACACGCCCCGCGGCCTCTCCGGGAGCACCAGCTCGACGACCGCGCGACGCGCCTCGGGCGGCAGGAGGCGTGCGAGGGGCGACTCGAACGAGCCACGACGCACGCGCACCCCGAGAAATCGCTTGTCGTTCGGCTCCCATCGCACCGTAGGCGTGCCCACGTCGCGCTCGGGTGTGTAGTCGCGGATCTCGGCCGAGACCCGCCGGAGCGCCTCGACGTCCCCGAAGCCCTCGGCGAAGAGCTTGCCCTTCCGCGCGAGACGCGCGACGAGGCGGTCGAGCAGGGAGTGGGCGAACGACGTCGGCATCGGCCACCGGACCTACCACACCGCGGGCGGCGGTCGAGCCCGGGCCAGAAAGCCTTCGCGGAACCGGCGCGCACCTCTATGCTTGGGGCTCGCCGATGGACCCGAAAGACCGCGTAGGATCCCTGCTCGCCGGAAAGTACCGGCTCGAGAGCCTGCTCGGGACGGGAGGGATGGGCACGGTCTACGAAGGTCTCCACGAGGGCGTCGGCAAGCGCTTCGCCATCAAGGTGCTCCGCTCCGAGGCCTTCCACGACGAGCCCACGCGCGCCCGCTTCCGCAAAGAGGCGCAGGCCGCGGCGAAGATCGAGCACCCGAACGTGGTGGCCGTGTTCGACGTGGGCGAGACCGACGACGCGGCGCCGTTCATGGTGATGGAGCTGCTCCGCGGGCAGTCGCTCTTCGAGGCGCTCGAGGCCGGCAGAATGGCCCCGGAGCAGGCGGTCGACGTCGCCATCGAGATGCTCTCGGCCCTCGACTGCGCCCACAAGGCCGGCATCGTTCATCGGGACATCAAGCCGGCCAACGTCTTCCTCACCAAGGCGGCCGACGGCACGAACCACGTCAAGGTGCTCGACTTCGGCGTGGCCAAATTCGCCGAGACCGACGAGGCGAGCCTCACCCAGTCGGGCGCGATCGTGGGCACGCCGCTCTACATGGCGCCCGAGCAGTTCCTCGCCGAGAAAGAGGTCGACGGGCGCGCCGACGTGTGGGCCGTGGGCGCCACGCTCTTCCAGATGCTCACCGACCGGCCCGTGCACCTCACGACGAGCGCCACGGCCGCCGCGGCCAAGGTCGTGAGCGAGCGCGCTCCCAGGGTAAAATCCCTGCGAGAAGAGATCCCGGAGGACCTCGACGCCATCGTCGCCCGGGCCCTCGAGATCAAGAAAGACGACCGCTTCGCCTCGGCGCGCGAGATGATGGAGGCGCTCGATCGGCACCGCATGGGCGTCGAGGTCACGCTCCCGGGCGCCCCCTCGACCCCGCCGAACGCGTCGTCCCGCAGGTCGGGCTCCCGTGTGTCGAGCCCGGGACGCGAGTCGAGCCCACAGGGACGCATTTCGAACCCTTCGTCGAGCCCCTCGAGCCGCGAGACATTGCCCTCGAGCCCCACCTCGCGAAGCGGCGACGAGCGCGCTCCCTCCGCGTTCGGTCGTCACGCGCTCATCGGGCTCGGGAGCGGCGCGCTCGGGGCGCTCGTCACGGTGGTCGTGGTCCTCCGCGCGTCTCCCCCTCCCGCGGTCCCTCCGCCGGGCACGGTGCCTCCCCTCCCCACCGCGCCCGACGTGTACCGTCCGCCGCCGAAGCCCGAGCCATCGGTCGAGCTCGAGCCCAAACCTTCGGCGTCCGCGCCTCCGTCGGCCCCGCCCAAGGTCGCGCCTCAACCTCCCGCCTCGGCCAGCGGCGCGGCCTCGGCCAAGGTGAAATGCGAGGCGGGGCAGGTCGAGTCCCTCGGGCACTGCTGCGCGAAGGGCCTCGTGTGGCAGGGAGGGCGCTGCGAGCGGCCCCTCGCGACCGATTTTTAGGCGCCTAAACGTCCGTAGCCATTGCGTTTTTCGACCATCCGCGCCCCGGCAGGGCGGCGGATTTTCTGGGAGGCGCGCCGGCCGGGCTGGTAGCGTGGTGAGCAGTGAGACGTCTCTCGCTCGGGGGTTTCGTGATCTCGGTCGCGCTGTTGGCCTTCTCCGGCCCAGCCCGGGCGGGCGACGTGGGCGAGGCTCGAGCGCTCTTTCAGGCCGGCGTGAAGCTCTATCAAGAGGCCGACTACGTCGCCGCGCGCGAGAAGTTCGCCGAGGCCGAGCGCGCGCACCATGCCCCCGTCATCGTCTACAACCTCGCCCTCTGCGACGAGAAGCTCGGGCACGTGCAGGCCGCGGTCGACGGGTACGAGCGCTACATCGCCGAAGAGGGCGAGCGCGGAGAGCTCTCGACCGCCGCCGCCGTGGCCGCCGCGCAGCTGAAATCGCGGTCCGGTAAGCTCAAGGTCGAGAGTGATCCGCCGGGGATGCGCGTGTACGTCGACGGCACGGCCCTCGAAGAGCGCACCCCCACGACGCTGCTCGTGACGACCGGCGCGCACCACGTGGTGGTCGAGGGCGACGGCTTTCGGGACGAGCGCGACGTGCGTGCGGCCGCGGGCAAGCTCGAGGTGGTCGGCTTCGTGAGGCCCCCGACGAAGCCGGGGGAGGTGCGCCCACCCCCGCCCAAGGTGCCCGAGCCCGAGCTCCCGCCGAAGCCCCAAGAGGGGCCGCACCCCGAGGGCTTCGTGTTCGGCGCGCACTTCGTGGCCGTGCCCTACGCGTTCTTCAAGGCCGACACGGGCCCGCAGAACGCGTCGGCCTCGGGCGCGTCGATCGGGTTCTCGGTCGAGGGCGGGTACGCGTTCACACGGCGCGCCGAGATCGTCGTGCGCGCGCTCGGCGCGATCGGCTCCGAGTGCGGGAGCTTCGCGGGCTCGAACTTCTTGTCGATGGGGCCCGCCATCAACTTCCGCGTGCTCGACTGGGCGTGGGCGGGCTTGGGGCTCCTCGGCGGGCAGGCGCAGGCGTGCACGAACGACAAGAAGCTCGCGACCAACGTGGTCTTCTCGCCCACGTTCGACCTCGGCTTCGCCGTGGCCACGCAGCCCTACGGCCAGTGGATGATCACGGCGAGCATCGGGTACTACTTCGCGAACCCGACGAACGAAAATCGCGTGCTCTATGCACCGATCGGCTTCGGTTTGCGCTTTTTTTGAGGCGATCGTGGGGCCTTCGCGGCGAGCCTCGGGTCGTGCGCGGCCTCGAAGTCGAACGCGTCCGGGAGGAGCGCCGAGATGTTCGTGTCGCGCCGGGCGAGCTTGCCTCCCTCGACTCCGACGAGCGCGATGGGAAGATCACGAGCGAACTCGCCCAGCGTTTGCCGGCAGAGCCCACACGGCGAGCCGCCACGTTTTCCAGGGGTGACGATCGCGAGGGCGACGGGCTCGCGCTCTCCCGCAGCCACCATGGCGACGATCGCCGTACGCTCGGCGCAGATGCCCACGGGGTACGACGCGTTCTCGACGTTGCAGCCGAGAAAGACCTTGCCGCTCTTCGTGAGGAGCGCGGCGCCCACGTGGAACTTGGAGTACGGCGCGTACGCACGCCCCTGCGCGACCAGAGCCTCGCGCACGAGCGCGTCCATCGGGTCGGCCGGGGTCGCACGCTTCGCCTTCGTGGCCACTCGCTTCACGGGCGCCCCGCCGCGACGATCCAGCCGCGGAGGAGCGCGACGAGCTTGTCGCGTGCGGCCCTCGCCGTCTCTTCGACCTCGGCGTGATCGAGCTCGGTCTTCGAGATGCCCGCGGCGAGGTTCGTGATGCACGAGAGCGCGCCCACCTTCACCTTCATGTGGCGGAGCGCGATCGTCTCGACCACGGTGCTCATGCCCACGGCGTGCGCGCCCATCGTGCGGAGCATGCGGATCTCGGCGGGGGTCTCGTAGGTGGGGCCGAGCAGGCCCGCGTACACGCCCTCTTGGAGCGTGAACCCGGCGGCCTTGGCCACCTCGTGCGCGGCCGCGCGGAGCCCGGGATCGTAGGCCGTGGACATGTCGGGGAAGCGCACGCCGAGCGCGTCGTCGTTCGGGCCGACGAGCGGGTTCTGCCCGGTGAGGTTCAAGTGATCGGAGATCACCATGAGGTCGCCGGGGGCGTACCCGTCGCCGATGCCGCCAGCCGCGTTGGTGACGAGCACCGCGCCGACGCCGAGGCGAGCCATGGTGCGTGCGCCATGCACCACCGACGCGACCCCGTGCCCCTCGTAGAGGTGCACGCGGCCCTGCATGCACACGACAGGGACGCCGCCGACGGAGCCGAAGCAGAGGTTGCCCGAGTGCCCGACGACCTTCGACACCGGGAGGTGCGGGAGCTCATGGTAAGGAACCTTGACCAACCCGTCGAGCGTGTCGGCGAAGCCACCGAGGCCCGAGCCGAGCACGAGGCCCACGGCGGGAGGCGTGAAGGAGCCCCCGCGCGACGCGATTTCACGGGCTTTCGAGGCGGTTTCGTCGATGCGGGCGAGGAGGGAAGGTTCGCTCATGGAAGAGACGAGCATACACGCGACGCGCGAGTCGGGAATCGCCGGAATAGCTCCCCGGCTCGGGGCGTAGGGAGCTTGCGAAGAGGGCGTTCACCCCTAAGACTCGAGGGTGGGTCCTCCCCCGACCCGCTCCTCGTGAAGATGGCGCGTCGGTGGGAACCTGGTGGAAGAAAGGGCGTCTCAGGTCTCCCCATGTACGACCTCGTCGGCACGATGCTCCTCACGGCGTTCGCGGGCCTCCACCTCGCGCCGGCCGCGGCGATCCCCCTCTATTTCAAGCGTGAGCGCGAGCTCCGCGGCCACTGGCAGGCGATCGCCCTCCCCGCGCAGCCCGTCGAGAGCTCGGCGTATCGCTCGGGCGGGGCGGTCGTCACGGCTCACCTCGAGAGGGCGCCTGCCGTGGTGCGGTGGGCGGCGGCCTCGTGTTTCGTCTTCGGGGCGATGTTTCTGCCCGGCGCGGCGTGGGCCGTCGTGGGGCTCTTCGCGGGCGGCGTCGGGGTCACCTCCATCCCGGGGCTCGTCATCGCGGCGCTCCTTTGGAGCGCGGGCATCGCGGTGCTCCGCGGGGATCGTGCGGCCTATTTCGAGGGGCTCCGCGCTGCCAAGGCCTCGGCCGCGCTCAACGTCCTCATCCTTGGTCTCGCCACCGCCGCGGCGGTCCTCTCCAAGGACGAAGGCTTCGTGAAGCTCGCGCTCTTCACGGGGGCTTACGCGGTCGCGTCGCTCGCGCAGGCCGCGCTGCTCGCGAAGGCCGCGCTCCGCATCGGCGAGCTCCACGCCGAGGCGTCGCCCGACGAGGTCGCCGAGCGTCCGCTCCCGCCGCACCTCGCGCAGCTCCTCGAGCGCAAACGCGCGCGCGCCACGTGAGCGTGGGCACGAGGTAGTTGTCGATCCGAACCACGCGTTCGGGCTATGGGACTTCGCCGTGAGCGCATGGAGCCCCGAGAGCTGGAGGAACTTCCCGCTCGAACAAGACGTCCCCTACGAAGATCCGGCCGCCCTCGACGAGGTCGAGAAGCGCCTCCGTGAGCTGCCCCCGCTCGTCACGTCGTGGGAGGTGGAGCGCTTGAAATCGCTCGTGGCCGAGGCGCAGGACGACCGCCGCTTCTTGCTCCAAGGGGGCGACTGCGCCGAGACGCTCGACGACTGCCGCCCCGGGATCATCACGAACAAGCTGAAGATCTTGCTCCAAATGTCCCTCGTGCTCGTGCACGGGGCGAAAAAGCCCGTGATTCGCGTCGGGCGGTTCGCCGGCCAGTACGCGAAGCCACGAAGCTCCCCCGAAGAGGTGCGCGACGGTCAGACGCTCACGAGCTACTTCGGCGACCTCGTGAACCGCTCGGCCTTCACGCCCGAGGCGCGGCGCGCCGATCCGCAGGCCATGCTTGCAGGGTACACGCACTCGGCGATGACGCTGAACTTCATCCGGTCGCTCTCGGCGGGCGGGTTCGCCGATCTGCACCACCCCGAGCAGTGGGACATGAGGTTCCTCTCGCGGGCCGACCTCTCGGACGACCTTCGGAACGACTATTTGCGTATGTCGCGCCAGCTCGCCGAGGCCATTCGCTTCATGGAGGCGCTCGGGGAGCGCACGGTCGACGAGCTCACCCGGGTCGAGTTCTTCACGAGCCACGAGGGGCTGAACCTCCGCTACGAGTCCGCGCAGACCCGCAAGGTGCCTCGCCGCAACGGCCACTACGATCTGACGACCCACATGCCGTGGATCGGCGAGCGCACACGCGCGCTCGGGGGCGCTCACGTCGAGTTCTTCCGCGGCATCTCCAACACCGTGGGCGTCAAGCTCGGGCCCAAGGTCGACCCGGACGACGCCCTCCGCCTCTTCGATCGCCTCGACCCGTACAACTCCAAGGGCAAGCTCGTCGCCATCACACGCATGGGCGCGGCCGAGGTCGAGAAGAAGCTCCCCAAGCTCGCCGCGGCCGTGGGGCGCGAGGGGCGGCACGTGCTCTTCGTGTGCGACCCCATGCACGGCAACACGATCACCACCTCGAGCGGCGTAAAGACTCGGGATTTTGGCGACATCAAGCGCGAGGTCGAGCTCACCTTCGACGTGCTCGAGGGCCAAGGCACGCACCTCGGCGGGGTGCACTTCGAGCTCACGGGAGAAGACGTGACCGAGTGCATCGGCGGCGGCCTGCGCGAAGAGGACCTCGACCAGAACTACGCGAGCGTGTGCGACCCGAGGCTCAACTACCGTCAGGCCCTCGAGATGGCGTTCCTCATCGCCCGCAAGCTCGCGAAGCGCGCAAGGCCGTCGTTCCTCGCCCCATGAGACGCGAAACCCGCGCCCTTCGTGAGAGGAGCGCGGGCTTCGAGAGGTGCAACGAGCGACGAGGGCTCAGCCGAGGATCGGGAGCGGCTCGTGCGTGGCCGGGAGCGGGAACTGGCCCGCGAACGACGCCTTGTCGACCCCGAGCACGCGGCGGAGCTCACGGTGGATCTGCGACGGGTGGATGCGCGAGCCCTTCATGTCGGTGTCGGGGAGCGCTTGGTTCACGTCGTTCTTGGCGACGCGCATGGCCTTGTGGCCCTCGTCGGTCTTGCCGATCGCGCGACCGCCGCGGATGCCGGGGCCCGAGAGCAGCACCGACGTGACGTTCCAGTGGTCCTTGCCGGCGCCCGTGTTGTACTTCGGCGTGCGGCCGAAATCGCTCGTGACGACGACGTAGAGCTTGTCCTTGATGCCGAGCTGGGCGGCGCGGAGGAGCACGTAGCGGTAGCGCGCGAGGAACGTGGCCATCGCGGCCGTCTGCGAGGTGTCGTGCTGGGCGTGGGTGTCGAAGCCGCCCTGGGCCCACGTGGCCGAGATCGAGATGCCCGCCTGGAAGCAGCGGAGGATCGTCTCGAGGGGGCGGCCGATGTCGACGAAGCGCGCGACGCCGTTCTGCACGCCCGTGAGGTACGCGCGTGCGTCGGGCGGGAGATCGTTGGCGAGGCCGTCGATCGGAGGGGGCGGACCTTGCGAGACGCTCTTCAAGAGGTTGATCGCGTCGCCGCTGCGGGTCGCGTCTTTCATGGCGAGGAGCGTGCGCTTCTCGCGCGGGAGCGTGGCTTGGGCCTCGAGGGCGGCCATACGCTCGTTCCGGAGGGCCAAGATGCGCTTCTGACCCACCTCGGTGAGGAGGCCGCGCTCTTCGCCGCCCTTGAAGGGATCGGCGAGGAGATCGACCTTATTTCCCGGGAAACGGGAGATACCGACCACGTCCCCGGTGCGGTTGTAATAGCCACTCGCGAGGAACGCCATGGGGACCTGACGGTCCTTCGCGATGTGCCCGGCGAAGAGCGCGGCCAGGGCCGGGAGCTCGACGTCGTTGTGGCCACACGCGAGCGCTTGCACGCCGGTGTCGTGGTTGTTCGTCTGCGTGTCGACGCCGTTCACGACGAGCACGTCACGGCCCACGGTCTGGAAGAAGTGCTGCGGATCCTCGATGGGGTTGCCGTTGGCGGTGAGCAGGAATTTTCCCTGCGCCGTGGCCGTGGGCACCGGGATCCCGTTCACGTCGCCGACGGCGGTGACGAGGCGGTTCTCGTACGCCGGGGCCGTGCCCTCGGCGGTGAGCTTGGCGTCGCAGAGGAGCGTCGGGTCCCACCCTCCGCCCGCGTGCATGTGGAGAAAGTACGGGCCTCCCCACGTGGTCTCGGCGGCCGTGGCCTGCGACGACGACCCCCACGGTGCGAGGAGAGAGATGCCCGTGAGGCCCACCAACTTGAGAAAATTGCGGCGTTCCATAGTGGGTACTTTCTTCACTCGTGGGTAAAGCGGTAGTCGGTCAAGAGGTACGTGACGACGGCCTGCCACGAACGAACCGTGAAGTTGTCGTCGCGGTCGAGGCGCATCCCGGGCTCGTAGGGCGTCTTCGCGTCGGGGCGAGGGCGGAGCTTCTCGAACACGGCGCGTACGTTCCCGTTCTGGTCGGGCTCGAACTTCGTGCCCTTGTCCCAGTCGTTCTCGGCGATGCAGCGGCCGGAGCCGATGCCCTTGTTGTTCCCGCCGCCCTTCAGGTCGGACTCTTCGAGGTCCTTCCAGACGTCGACGAAGAGCGAGTACGCGCGCGACGCCTCGGGGCCGTTCGGGTCGACCGTCTCGCCGAGCAGGCGGAAGAAGAGGTACGCGATGTTCTGCCGGATCTTGCCCTCGGCCTCGGGCACGGCGACGAGCGGGGCGTCGGCGTTCGCGCGGGGCGTGAAGGGCACGGTGTTCATCTCCACGTTGCGGAAGAGGCGGCGCGCGCCCTGCGGCTTCGTGAAGTCGTAGCTCGTGGCGCGACACGCGACGAGCGCGCCCGAGTACTGCGAGGTCGCCACCATGATGGGGCTCATGGTGTCGGTGCGCTTGGTCACGTCGCCCGAGTCGATGCCGCCGTACACGAGGCGCCACTCGGCGTCCTCGACGAAGTCGCTCCGGAGGTAACCGTCGCGCGCGCGGGACTCGTCCTTGCGGGCCGCTTCGTTCTGGAAGAAGTAGAGGCCCGTCGTGGCCTTGTATTTACGCCCGAGCATCTCGGGGGTGAGGAGGCGACCCTGGCCGAGGCCGGCGTGGAGGCCGTCTTTCGTGGTGTCGCCCGACTTGGCGCGGAAGTACGCGCTCCGCACGATCGACACGACGAGCTTGCGGAGGTCGAACTTGTTCGCGACGAACTGCGCGCCGACCTTCACGAACCAGTCGTTCTGCTCGTTGAAGGCCTTCACGCGGTCGTCGTAGTCGGGCGCGCCCTTGTCTTGGGGGAACGCGAGCGGCTCGTCGCCGATGATGCCCTGGTACATGACCTGCGCGATCGAGACGCCGAAGCGCGGATCACGCGGGATCTGCGCGCCGAGCCACATGGCCGCGTTGCCGTAGTTCTCGGGCGGCATCTGCGTCGTGTTGAACCCGGGCGGCAGCATGTCGTCGTGCCACTTGTCGGCCGGGTCGAAGCGCGTGAGCGTCTGCTCGTTGAAGCCGCGGAAGCCGCCGGCGATCGGGTCGATCACCTTGTGGCAGACGCTGCACATCGCCGAGTTGCTCGTGGGGTTCTGGACCGACGTGAGGGCCGTCGAGTCGACCGGGCGCTGCGCGAACTTGAAGATGTCCGTCGCGAGGAAGTTCTTGAGCACGATGCGGGCGCGCTTGCGGCCCTTGTTCGTGGGGGTGGTCTCCCAGCGGTTCAAGAACGCGGGCGTCGTGAGCACGCCGGCGGCGGGCACGCCCGTGGTCTTCTGGGCGCCCTCGCGGCTCGTCGAGTTCTGGACCGGCGAGAAGTCGATGCGCTTCCAGTCGAGGAAGCTCTCGGGCGCGATGGGTTTGTCGTGGGGGACGCCGTAGAGCTTCGCCGTGTAGGGGTTGGCGACGATGTAGTTTCCGGCGACCACGTCCGAGAACGGGAGGTCGTTGCGGACCACGTACTCGATGAACCGCATGGGCTCTTCGGTGATCGACGCCGAAGCCCACTGGCGGTTCGTGGTGGTGTAGGCCGGGTGGCGGTCGTCGTAGAGCTCGGGGCCGTTGTCGTAGATGGAGCCCTGGCCCGCGTCGATGCCACGCTCGGTGAGGAGCGCGTCGTTCCAGATCTCGCGCAGGCGGTCGTAGAACGCCTCTTCACGGGTGAGGCCGATGACGAACGTGTCGAACCCGAGCTCGCTCGAGGCGTTGCCGAGCTCTTCGTCCGTGGGGAAGCGGCCGGCGAGCGTGATCGCGGCCTTGCGGGCCGTCTCGCGGAGGGGGAGCAGCTCGACCTGGAGCTTGTCGGTCGATTCGCACTCGGTGACGTTGCCCTCGCGCATGTCCGTCACGAACTTCTCGAGGATCTTGTACTCCTCCGAGTCCTTCGCGAAGACCGCGCCGCCGCCGTGCGAGCGCTCGCCGAGCGGCTTCACCAAGATGAGCGGCTGGTCGCGCACCTGGATGTCGGCGTACTCGCGAATGGCGTTGATGTTCGCCGACACGAAGTCGGGATACGTCTCGCGGTACATCTTGAATTTGGCGCCCTGCTGCTCGGCGACGCCGCCGGCCGAGTGGCACCCCGCGCACGACTGCATGGCCTTTCCGTAGACCTGCGTCGTGAAGTACTCGCGGGTGCTCACGCACGCCGAGCCGCTGCCTTCTTCGTCGCTGCCGCAGCCCGTGGTGGTGGGGCCCATCGTGAGCGCCGCCAAGGCGATACCTCCGACGGACAGGGCACGAGCGCGTGCGCGACTACCAAAATTCTTCAAGTGGACCATTCGGCCTCCGGGACGTTCATGGAACGGGGTAGGTGCCGTTCGGTCAAGAAACCTTCGGAAGGATGGGCGAATTTCGGTGCGAGTGTCTCGCCCCGGGTGCGACCGCTCCCACCTTGTCGGCCTTCGGTCCGAGGCGATGGCGCGCCTACCTTGGACCACGCGTTTTCGGTCGGTTGGTCGACCGCTTCGCGTGATGCTGTTATGGTCGTCGCATGTCGACCGGCACTCCGCGGTGGGGGCGGCTCGCGGCCTTCGCGAGCGTCACCTTGGTCCCGCTCTCGCTTCTTTTCCTTGCCTGCAGCTCCGACGACGAAGACGCGAACGCGAACGGCGTCCCGCTCCCTCCGGCCTACGAGCCCGTCGAAGCGGCGGCTCAGGCCCCGCTCCCGCCTGGGGCCGGTGGCCCTCGGGACTCGGGGATCCCGCCCACACCTCCCCCGCCCATGGACGCCGGGCGTGACACGAGCCCGCCCGTCGATGCTAGCGTGCCCGACTCGGCACCGGCCGACGCCGCCACCGGCGGCTGACCATCTTCTCGGGGGGCTTACGAGGTAGACCCAATGTTCCAATCACGCACGATCGCCGCGCTCGTGGCCGGCGCTGGCGCCGCCCTCATGTTCGCTCTCTCGGGCTGCAGCTCCGACGACACCACGGGAGACGCCGGCAGCACGACGAGCGGCCTCTCGCAGGCCTACCAGAACAACTGCGCGCGCTGCCACGGCGCCACGGGCCTCGGCTCCGGCCAGTTCCCGAAGATCCCCGGCTCGAAGGACGAGGCGGCGTTCATCGCGTTCGTGCGCGCGGGCAGCCCCCGAGGCACCATGACGGCCTACAGCGCGTCGCAAATCTCGGACGCGGACCTCAAGGCCGACTACCTCTGGCTCACGACCAAGCGCTGATTTTCCCTGGGGAACGGCGCGGCTCGTGGGGCCGCGCTTCCCCTGATCGAGAGACCTCCGCGTGACCGTAAAATCTTCGCTCGGGCGAGCGATCCTCGTCTCCGTGCACCTCCCCGACGTGACCGACGTCGACCACGAGGCGAGCCTCGACGAGCTCGGCCGGCTCGTCCGAACCCTCGGCTACGACACCGTGGCGCGGGTCACGCAGCGGCGTGAGAACCTGTCGCCCGCCGCGGTGCTCGGCGAAGGAAAGCTCCACGAGCTCGCCGAGCTCACGGGCGGCTCGGGCCACACCGGCACGACCGTGCCCCGCAATAAGGACAAGGCGCGCCTCCGACGGGAGACCGAGGACGGCGAAGGCTCCGAGCACGACGACGAGGACGACGACGACGGCGAGACCCCCGAGCCCAAGGTCGAGCTCGTGGCGGTGGACCACGACATCACGCCGAGCCAGGCACGGAACCTCGAGCGCGCGACCGGCGTGCAGGTCCTCGATCGCACCGGTGTCATCGTCGAGATTTTTCATCGCCACGCGAAGAGCCGCGAGGCCAAGCTCCAGGTCGAGATCGCGCGCCTCTCGTACACGGCGCCGCGGCTCCGCGAGTCCCCCTCGGGGAAGGAGCGTCAGGCCGGCCGAGGCGCGGGTGAGGCGGCCCTCGAGCTCGATCGCCGCAAGATCCGCGATCGCATCGCCGAGCTCCGCGAAGAGCTCGAGCGCGTCCAGAAGGACCAAGACAACCGCCGCGCCCACCGCCGCGACGCGCGCCGCGTGGCCCTCGTCGGGTACACGAACGCCGGGAAATCGTCCTTGATGCGGGCCCTCACGGGCTCCGAGGTGTACGTCGAGGACAAGCTCTTCGCCACGCTCGACACCACGATCCGCGCGCTCCACCCCGAGGCCAAGCCGCGCATTTTGGTGTCCGACACGGTGGGCTTCATCAAGAAGCTCCCGCACGATCTCGTCGCGTCGTTCAAGTCGACGCTCGACGAGGCGCTCGAGGCCTCGCTCCTCCTCCACGTGGTCGACGGCTCGGATCCCACGTTCCGCAGCCAGTACGAGGTCACGCGCGAGGTGCTCGCCGAGATCGGCGCCACCGAGGTCCCGAGCCGCCTCGTGCTCAACAAGGCCGACCGCCTCGACGACGACGCGAAGAAGGCTCTGCTACGAGAATTTCCGGGCGCGCTGCTCGTGTCGGCCCACTCGCCCGAGGGCGTCGACACGGTGCGAAAGGCCATCGTGCAGTTCTTCGAGGATCGCTACGAGGAGCGCGCGTACGTGGTGCCGTACTCGGAGCAGTCCCGCGTGGCCGAGCTGCATGAGAACGCGCGGGTGCTCTCGCAGGACTACCTCGAGGACGGCGTGCACGTGCGCGTCCGTGGCGACGCCGACACGCTGAACCGGCTGGAGAAGCACAAGCGCGCGCACTAGGGGGTGCGGGCACGGGGGAGAGCGGGGGCGGGCACGGGCACGACGGGGGGCACGGGCACGGGCACGGGCACGGGCACGGGCACGGGGGAGAGCGGAGGGCGCGGGCGGGCGCGGGGGCGGGCACGGGCACGGGCACGGGGAAGAGCGGAGGGCGGGGCGCGATTTTTGTCAGCGGGCTTGACCCGGCGACTGACCGGATCCAGAGTTCTGGTCACTTTGGAGCAGGCGAAGCGGGACTGCATACTCGTGGCGGCGGCGAAGGCGTTCGCGCAGCGGGGCTTTCGAAAGGCCTCGGTGGACGAGATCGCCAAGAGCGCCGGCGTGGCGAAGGGCACCGTGTACCTCGCCTGCGAGAGCAAAGAAGACCTCTTCTACCAGGCGGTCCACCGAGAGATCCGCGAGTGGACGGCCAAGTGCGCGCGCCTCATCGACCCTCGCAAACCGGCCGACGAGCTCCTCCTTCAGGTCGCCCTCGAGAACATCGAAGAGGTCGGCAAACGCCCGCTCGTGCTCGAGCTGTTCGAGGGCAAGTACGCCGAGCTCTTGCCCCGATGGATGAAGGAGTTCGAAGAGCTCCGCGCCCTCGGCCGAAAGAACGTCGAAGAGATCATCGAGCTCGGCATCGCGCAGGGGCGCTTCCGCCGCGACATCGACGTGCACGAGACGGCCATCCTCCTCCAAGACTTGAACCTGTCGACCCTCGTCTTCCGCCAGTACCGCACGAGCTTCGACCTGTCGCGGCGCATCCGCGCGGGGCTCGACCTCGTGCTGAACGGCCTCCGCAACCCCGACACGAAGGGCCCGCTCCCCACCGCACCGTGAGAGCGACGCCGGCGACGGTCGCCGCGCGTTCTCTCGCGCCCTTCGATGACCAGAAAACCAAACCAGTCACATGTTCACGCTTCCGGAGGTGCCCATGCTCGTCGAGACACTCCAACGCACGTTCCTCGCTCGCCTCGTCGCCACGCCTCGCGGCCGCGCACACCTCTTGAACCAGGTGGCCGACGCGGAGTCGAACGGAGAGTCGACGATCTTCGACTCGGCCCTCGCGCTCGTCGACGATCCGGAGCTCCGCAGGTTCATCGCGAGGCACGCGGCCGACGAGGTGGAGCACGCGCGTGCCTTCACGGAGCGGCGGGACGCGCAGGGCGTCGACATCGGGCCTGCCCCCACGCACCTCCGCGTGGTCGATCGCATCGATCGCAAGCTCGGGGGGTTCTTCGCGAGGGGCGTGCACACGAGGCGCGACGTGATGGACGCCTACCTCGTGCTCCAGGTCGTCGAGGAGCGCGCGTGCACGCAGTTCCCGCTATTTTCCCGCGTCTTCCGTGACGTCGAGCCCGAGACGGCCGCCCTCTTCGACCGCGTGCAGCGCGACGAGGAGCGCCACCTCAAGTACTGCCACGCGATCTCGCGGCGGTACGCGCCCTCCGAAGCCGTGCGAAGGTCGACGCTCGCCGAGATGCGCGCCGTCGAGTCCGAGTGTTTCGCCGAGAACAGCCGCGCGGGCCTCGCGTGGGTGCTCGACCGTGGCTATGCCGACCTCTCGCCGCTCGAGGCGCTCGGGTTTCGTTCTCTGCTCCGTGTCGGCAAGGTCGTCGACGCGAGGCGCCCCACCCCCTTCGCCGCGCGCGACGCACGCTCGTCACCGGAGGACTCCGTCCTCCGCCCCACGGGCTAAGCGGGCCCCACCTCCTGGTTTTGGGTCCCGGCCCAAGACGACCGAAGCTTTTCTGTTCGTCGATTCAGGCTCTACGAAAGGTCTATTTTTCATGCGCGCTCTCGTCCTCACACGCCACGGTGCCCCCGACGTCCTCCGCATCGAGGATCGCCCCGAGCCGAAGGCCTCCGCCGGAGAGGTCGTCATCCGCGTGCACGCGGCCGGCGTGAACTTCGCCGATCTCCAGGCGAGGCTCGGGCTCTACCCCGACGCTCCCAAGCCGCCGTGCGTGGTGGGCTACGAGGTCGCGGGCATCGTCGACTCGGTGGGCCCCGGCGGCGACACGAAGCTCGTCGGCACACGCGTGATGGCCCCGACGCGCTTCGGCGGGTACGCGGAGCTCGCCCTCGCCAAGGCCCGCGACCTCATCCCGCTCCCCGAGACCATGAGCTACGCCGAAGGTGCGGCGATCCCCGTCGTCGCGGGCACCGCGTACGAGGCCGTGGTGAAGCAGGGCAGCATCGAAGAGGGCGAGATCTGCGTCATCCACGGGGCCGCAGGAGGCGTCGGCCTCGCCGCCGTGCAGATCGCCAAAGCCCGCGGCGCGAAGGTCGTGGGCACGGCTTCGCCCGGCAAACACGCGGCCCTCCGCGAGCACGGCGTCGACCTGCCGCTCGACGGGCAAGACCCGGATCTTGCCCGGAAAATTCGTGACTTCTCGAAGGGCCACGGCGTCGATGTGGTGCTCGACTCGCGCGCGGGCGCGGGCTTCCGTGAGAGCTACGCGCTGCTCCGCGCCGGGGGGAGGCTCGTCGTCTACGGGGCGAGCTCGGTGTCGACGGGCAACACACGCGACCTCTTCGCGGCGGCCAAGATGTGGGTGACGACGCCGAGCTACGGCGCGCTCCCGCTCATGCAAGAGTCGAAGAGCGTGTGCGGCGTGAACCTGCTCAAGCTCTGGGACGACCAAGGGCACCTCGAGCGTGTGGCGAAGCCCATCACGAAGCTCATGGCCGACGGCGTCGTGAAGCCCGTCGTGGGCAAGACGTTCCCTCTCGAAGAGGGCCCGGCCGCGCACCAGTACATCCACGACCGCAAGAACATCGGCAAGGTCGTGCTCGTCGTCCGAGGGGACTGACCCGCTCCGCGGCGTGAGGAAATCACGCTACGCTCCGCTCATGGTGGACCCTCGTGCGATCCCGCGGCGCGCCGTTCGTGGGGCGGCGCTCTTGGCCCTCACGGCGGCGTGCGGGGGGAGCCTCGCCGCCGCGATGGCCCTCGCGCCCGAGAAAAACCGGTACGAGACGCGCGATCGCATCACCCACGCGTGGGCCTCGGGGCTGCTCGACCTCTTCGGCGTGAGACTCGATGTGCACGGCGGAGAGGTGGGCCATCGAGGCGTGGGCGCGCGTGGCCGCGTGGTCGTCGCGAACCATAGGTCGGTCATCGACATCGCCGTGCTGCTCTCGCTCTTCGGGGGCGCCGTCTTGAGCCGCGCCGACCTGGCCACGTGGCCCGTCATTGGCCCAGGGGCGCGCGCCGCCGGCACCATCTTCGTCGAGCGAGGGGATCGCGCGAGCGGCGAGCAGGCCGTGCGCGCCATGGTCGAGCGCCTCGAGGCCCGCGACACGATCTCCGTGTTCCCCGAGGGCACGACGTTCGTCGACGACGAGGTGCGCCCGTTCAAGGCCGGAGCGTTCGCCGCGGCCATGCGCGCCGAGGTGCCCGTCGTGCCCGTGGGCCTCGTGTACCCGGGCGAAGGCGAGGGCTTCGGCGACGAGTCGTTCCTCGCTCACATGGCGCGCCTCGCCGACACGAAACGCACGCGGGTCGGTGTGGGGATTGGAGAGCCCCTCGTGCCGACGGAAGGCGAGTCGATCGACGCGTTCCGCGAGCGGACACGCGCCAGTGTCGCCGCTCTCGTGCGCGAGGCAAGGGTGCGCCTCGATGGGCAAACGTCCTCGTAGTTACGGGCTTTTGCGCTTCGGGGCCGCGGCGGCGTTCGTGGCGCTCGCCCTCGCGCCTCGCACGTCGCGGGCCGACGTCGTGAGCGTGGCCCCAGGCTCGAGCGACGCGCTCGACACGCTCGTGCACGAGCTCGATGCCCTCTTCGCCTCGCGTCACGTCCCCGCCGCGTCGGTCGCGCTCGTCGATCGCCATGGCCCGCGCCTCGTCACCGCGTTCGGTCACGCCGACGCCACGCGGTCGAAGGCGGCGACACGCGACACCCCGTTTCGGGTCGCCTCGATCTCCAAGGTGCTCGTCGCGCTGTCGGTGCTCACGCTCTCGGAGCGAGGGGAGCTCTCCCTCTCGGACACGGTCGCGTCTCGCCTCCCGGGCCTCCGCTTCGAGAACCCTTGGGAGGCCTCTGCGCCCGTGCGTGTCGTGCACCTGCTCGAGGGCACGACGGGCTGGGACGATCTCCGGCCCCCGTGGTTCGTCGCGAAGGGCGACCCGGACGAGCCGCTCCTCTCGCTCCTCGCGAGGGACACTCGCGCGCGTGTCTCGCGGTGGGCCCCGGGGAGCTTCGCGGCCTATGAAAATAGCGGTGCGACGGTCGCGGCGGCGCTCGTCGAGGCCACGTCGCACACACGGTACGAGGACTTCGTCGCGTCGCGCTTCTTCGTCCCGCTCGGCATGCACACGGCCACGTTCACGCCCTCGCGCACCGCCGCGCAGGCCTTCTCGATGCGCGGCGCTCCCCTCCCCCTCGGCGACGTCGCGTACCGCCCTTCGGCAGGACTCGCCGCTTCCGCCGACGACATGGCGCGCCTCGCCGGGTTCCTGCTGACCGGCCACGCTCGGGACGGCGCGCCGCTCCTCGGCGAGGCGTCGCTCGAGCGCATGGAGCGCGGCGAGACCACTCCGGGTGCACGTGCGGGCCTCGTCACGGCGTACGGGCTCGCGTCGCAGGCCAAGGTCGTCGACGGGGTCGTCTACCGCGGCCATCGTGGAGGCTTGCCCGGTGTCGCCGCGGAGCTCTTCGTGTCGCGCGCGAACGGCGTCGGGTACTTCGTCGCGCTCTCGAACGACGACGACGACACCCTCGACGAAGCCACGAAGCTCGTCCGCGCGGCCCTCGCCGTGCCTTCGAAGGCGGCCCCGGAGGCGCCCGCGAACCCCGGCGATTTCCAATCCCTTTCGGGCATTTACGAGCCCAAGAGCCTTCGCTTCGAGCGGCTCCGGGCGCTCGCTTCACTGCGCGGTCTCGTGCGTGCGTCGTGGGAAGGTCGCACGCTCACGTTGCGTGGTCTCGTCGCGCGGGCTCCGGCCGAGGGGGCCTTTCACCCGGGACGAGAGCGAGGCACGTTCGTGCGCGACGGTGGGCACGCGGTCACGCTCGTCGCGAGGGACGACGGGGCCCTCGAGAGCGCCGAGGTGGCGATGGTGAAGGTCGGCTGGCCGAGCCTCGTCGCGCGGGGGCTCGTCATGCTCGCCCTCGGGGTGCTCGTGCTCGACGCGCTCGCTTCGGTCGTGCGCGCGCTCGTCTTCACGGCTCGTGCGCGCAAGCTCGTTTTCCCCGAGCTCACGCGGCTCGCCCCGGTCTTGGCCACGGGCTCTCTCGGGGGGGCCCTCGGCGCGCTCGCTCTCGCCGACGCCTCACGCCTCGGGGTGCTGGGCCCGCACGCGTTCGCGATTCTCCTCGGGACGACGCTCGTGCCCGTCGCGACCGCTGTCACCGCGCTTTCGACCGTGTCTTCTCGCAGGAGGCTCACGCGACGCGAGCTCGCTTCCCGTGTGGCCGTGATCGCGGCGCTCTCGGCGGTGTCGGTGCACCTCGCCGTGCACGGCGCGCTCTTCGTGCGCACGTGGGACTGAGCGCGCGATCCGGCCTATTTCGCCACGATCCTCGCCTCGCGCTTCTTCCACTTCTCGCGGGCCTTCTCGATCTCGCCCTCGCGGGTGCGCGGGGCCCCACGTGACGGGAGCACGGCGAGCAGCTCACTCGTGGCGCGCGCGACGGCGACCACCGCGGCCTCGAACGCGGCGTCGTGCCCGGCCGGGGCCTTGGCCTGGCCGCTCACCTTGCGCACGTACTGGAGCGCGGCCGCGCGGATCTCTGCTTCGGTCGTGGGCGGCTGGAAGTGATGGAGCACGCGGATGTTCCTGCACATGCCGCGAAGCGTACCTCAGGGGCGCGCGGAATCGCGCGTGGCGGCCGCGCGTTCCGTAGGGCATGGGCGGTTGGATCGCCGCGGGTCTGGCCGTGCTCTCGGCCGCGACGTTGGCCTTCACGGGGGCGTTCCTCGATCGCGAGCACGGCGAGCTTCACCTCTTCGTCAAACACCGGCCATCGACGCGAGTGCTCTTCTGCTCTCCCCTCGGCGAGAGCCAACGACGGCCCACCGCCGAAGAGAGAGCTGCCGAAGAGGCATACGTCGACTTCGTCGAGCGCCACGAGGGCTATTTGCGGAGCCTCGCCCTGCCGTTCGCCCCGACGCTGCCCGTCACCCGACCTAGCCGCCGCTCTCCGAAGGTGCCCATCGCGGGCGCCTTCTGGTAGATCGGTTGCCCATGAGCTTTCGCGCTTCGCGGTTCGCTGGCCCCCTCGCCGTCGCCCTCGCCTTCGTGGCCTGTGGAGGGGCGACGTTCACGTCGACCAAGGCGGCCGAGCCCGTGCTCATCGCCAAGTCCGAGTCGCCCGCCGAGGTGCGCGCGGCCATCGTGCGGGCCATGCAGAGCCGGCGATTTTCGGCCCTCGGCGAGGAGCCCGGCAAGATCTCGGCGCGCCTCGACAAGGGCGACATCACCCTCGACGTCGACATCGAGTACTCGGGCACGCAGTACGTCGTGCGTTACGTGAAGAGCTCGGGCCTCAAGACGAAGCCCGGCCCCGCCGGCGAGGTGCTCGTCGACGATCACTGGGCCGGCTGGGTGAAGGGCCTCCGTGCCCGCATCGGCGAAGAGCTGCTCGTGCCCGCCAAAGAGGCCGCCGAGACGGCGAAACGCGAGCGCGAGTACCAGCTCCTCCTCGAGCAGCACAAAACGGCGCAGGCCCAAGCGAACGCGCAGGCCGCGCAGCAGCCGCAGGCGCCCGCTCCCGGTCAACCGCAGCCCGCGCCTGGCCAGCCGCCCATCGTGATCCAGCCGGTGATCCCGATCCCGCTGCCGCAGCTCCCGGCCGGGGGCATCAACCTGAATCACTCGTCGACGCAGGGCAGCCAGACGATCACGTGCTGCATCAACGGCGCGTTTTACGTGTGCCCGAGCCAAGAGGCGTTCAAGAAGTGCATGAGCCTCGGCCCGCACGAGTGCACGCGGGACGCAAGCAAGAGTTGTAAGTAGGGGTTCTCGCGCGCGGTTCGGCTCTTCACGTGCCCGTGCCCGTGCCCGTGCCCGATCGCCGTTCTCCTTCTCCACGTGCCCGTGCCCGTGCCCGTGCCCGTGCTCGATCTCCTTCTCCCTCTTCACGTGCCCGATGCGCGCGTTCGTTCGCCTTCGAACGAAGCGTCGTGGAAAGAGCGTGCAGGGTGCACGGGAGCTTAGACTCGGCGCGGATCGTCACACGGACGCCGGGCACGGGCACGGGCACGGGCACGGGCACGGGCGAGAGGGGAAACGGCAGACGGGAAACGGGAGACGGCCATCGCCGGGCACGGGCACGGGCACGGGCACGGGCGAGAGGGGAGACGAGAGGCGGGGCTCGTCAGAGCTCCACCATCACCACCTCGGGGGGCGCGTAGGTGCGCACGGGTAGCTCGGTGGCGCCCACGCCGCGCGAGACGAAGAGGGGCAAGCCCTCGTGCTCGTGGTGGCCAAAAGGGTAACGCTTTCCGTATCTTCCGGGCACGATGAGCGGGCCTAGCGGCGTGCTCACTTGGCCCCCGTGGGTGTGCCCGCACAAGTAGAGGCACGGCAGATCGGGCGCGAGCTCGGCGTGGGCCTCGCGCGCCGCGGGGAGACCATCCGGTGAGTGGCAGAGCACCACGAGCGCCTCGGGGGCGGGGCCGAGCGCGATGCGAAAGGCTCGCTCGGCGTCGAGTGTGCCGGTCCACGGATCGTCGAGCCCGACTACGCCGATCGTGTCTCCGCCGAGCCACGCGGCGTCGTTGACGAGCACGGTGGCCCCGGCCGCGGCGAGGGCCTCTTCGACGAGCCCGTGATCGGTCCAGAGATCGTGGTTCCCGAGCACGGCGATTTTGTGGCGCGCGGGCACACGAGAGACGAGCCTTTGCAGCGCGTGGGCCTTCTCGGGCGTCGCGTCGAGGAAGACGTAGTCTCCCCCGAGGAGGAGCGCGTCGAGCTGGGCGCGCGCGAGCTCGTCGAAGGCCGCTTCGAGCAGAGGCATGGGCGTGGTGGGGCCGAGGTGCAGATCGGACACGAACCCGATGCGCATCGGCGCCGACCCGCGAGGCAAGAGGGCCGCGCGCACGGTGCGTGTCTCGACGCGGCAGGCGCCCGGCACGAGCCCCCAGAGCCGCGCCGGCCAATCCCGCGTGTACACGAGCCCCAGCGCCGACTCGAGCGCGCCCCGAAATGGGCTGTACCCTTTGCCACGGCCGCCCGAGAGGAGACGAAGAGAGCTCACACGCGTACGGACGCGGCGCGAGCATTTCGGCTCACGGAACCTGGCCCCTCACACGCGCGCGATGAGGCCGCGTGACACCACGACGAACCTCCGCGCGAGCAGCACCGAGATCACGACGAGCCCCGCGAAGAGCCCCCACCACAGGCCCGCCGCGCCCATGCCGAAGCGAAAACAGAGCACGAGCGCGAGCGGGGCCCCCACGACCCAGTGCGCGCCGACGTTCGCCCAGAAGGGGAACCTCACGTCTCCTGCGCCGCGGAGGGCGCCCGCCGCCACGCTCTGCACGCCGTCGAACACCTGGAAGAGCATCGCCACCTTCATGAGGCCGAGCGCCACGGCGAGCACCTCGGCGTCCTTCGTGAAGAGGCCGACGAGGAAGCCCGGAGCCAGGAAAAAGACCAGGCTCGTCATGCACATGTAGACTGCACCCACGGCGAGGCCGAGCAGGCCCGGGCGGCGCGCGCTCCTCCCCTCGCCCACGGCGTACCCCACCCGCACCGACGTGGCCGACGAGATGCCTTGCGCGCCCATGAACGTGAAGCTCGAGAGCCCGATCACGATCTGATGCGCCGACACGGCGTGCTCGCCGAGGAGGCCCGCGAGCACACCCACCGCGGCGAAGACCCCGATCTCGGCGGCGAGCTGGAGGCCCATGGGCAGGCCGAGCGAGAAGATGCGGCGCAGCGTGGGCGCGCCCTCGACGTCTGCCTCGCGGCGCTTGTAGGCCGCCAGGGCCACCACCACCACGAGCACGAGGTTCGCCACGGCGTTCGCGATGCCTGCGCCGAGCGCGCCGAGCGGACGAAGGCCCACGGCCGGGAGCCCCACGCGGAGGAGCGCGGCGTCCCCGAGGACGAGCACCGCGCACACGACCACGTTCACCACGTTCGCCACGACCGCCGCCACGAGGGCCGGACGCGTCTCGTGGTGGGCCTGGAGGAACGATTTGATGGCCAAAAACGCCGGGAACAAGAACAGGCTCGGCGCCTGCGCCACGAGGTACGTGCGTGCAGGGTGCACGAGATTCGCGGCGACGCCGAGCGCGGGCAGGAGGTACGTGATGCCCACGGCGACGAGCACGGTGGGCAGCCACACCCACGCGAGGGCGCGGAGCGTGCGGAGGAGCGCCCCCCAGGCGCGGCCGTTCTCGTGGGCGCCTACGGCCTGCGACGCGAGCGGCTCGAGGGCCGACGCGATGCCGAAGCCGACCGAGCTCGCGGCGAAGCTCACCGAGCGCCCGATCGACGCGCCCCCGAGGTCGGCGACCGACACGCGGCCGAGGAACGCGACGTCGACCAGGCCGAGCGTCATGAGGCCGAACTGGGCCACCGCGATGGGCCACGCGAGCTTGAGGAGGAGCGAGAGCTCGGAGCGCGTGCCCGAGGTCACGAGAGGGCTTTCTTCGACGAGCGTGCCGGCGGTGGCGGCGGCTCGACGGCGACCTTGGCGGCCGTGAGCACGGGATCCCGAAGGTGGGAAACGTCGTTCCAGACGACGAGGCGCGTGACGTGATCGCGATCCCGCTCGAGCAGGGTGACCCCCGTGTTCGAGAGCGTGCCGAGCGCGCGCATGCCGTTCATCACGTTGCCGAAGAGGCTCGCCACGTAGGCCTTGATGGCCGCCCCGTGCGACACGACGACCACGTTTTTTCCCGCGTGGGCGTGGGCGATCCGCGCGAGGGCCTCTCCGACACGGGCGGCGAGCTCGGCGTACGTCTCCCCTCCGCCGCGCGCGACGTCGAGCCCGGCGCGCCACGCCGCGACCTCTTCGGGGTAGAGCGCCTCGACGTCCTTCATCGTCTTGCCTTGCCACTCGCCCACGAACACCTCGCGCAGGCCCTCGTCGACGATGACGGCGAGCCCGAGCACCTGCGAGAGCAGATCGGCCGTGGCGACCGCGCGCTCGAGATCGGACGTGTAGAGCGCGTGGATGTCGACGTGGGGCTCGAGGTCACCGATGCGGAGCGCGAGCTTCTGCGCCTGCGACACGCCGCGCGCGTTGAGACCTTTGCCCGCTTGGCCCTGGAAGACGCCGGCGTGGTTGTCGTCGGTCTCGCCGTGGCGCACGAGAAAGAGGCGCGTCGTTGTCCCTCGGGTCGGCATGAACCCACGGGTTTTGCCATACGAACCGCGCGCCGGGCAAGGAACGGGCCCGTTCTCCGGAGAGAGCGCGACCAGGCCGCCACGGCGTGCGCGATTCGGCTACGGTGCGCCCGTGTTCCGCGACCTCTTCTTTCGCTCCCGCGACGGCCTCGACCTCTACGCCCGGGACTACGCCCCCTCGGGCGAGGACCGGCGCGCTCCCCTCGTGGCGCTCCATGGTCTCACTCGAAACTCCCGTGATTTCGAGGATTTCGCCCCCAAGGCGGCCGCGCTCGGGCACCGCGTGCTCGTGCCCGACACCCGTGGGCGTGGCCGGTCGGCGTGGGATGCGAGCCCCGAGAGGTACCACCCGTTCACCTACGCCGACGACGTGCGCGCCTTGCTCGAGGCCGCCGGGGAGCGCGCGGCCGGGTTCGTGGGCACGAGCATGGGCGGCATCGTCACGTTCGTCGTGGCCACGATGAGCCCCGAGCTCGTCCTGGGGGCGCTCGTGAACGACGTCGGGCCCGAGCTGTCTCCGGTGGGCCTCGGGCGCATCGCCAGCTACGTGGGCAAAGGCAGCCCCGTGCTCACGTGGGACGACGCGCGCGCGTACGCGAAGCGCACGAGCGGTGTGGCCTACCCGCGCTACACCGACGCCGACTGGGACACCTTCGCGCGGCGCATCTTCGACGAGGGCCCCGAGGGCCGGCCCGTGCTCGCCTACGATCCGGCGATCGCCCGCGCGTTCGCCACGCAGAACCGCGACGGCGCCGCCGAGGGGAGCACGTGGGACGCCTTCTCGCGCATGGTGGCGCGCGTGCCCACGGTGCTCGTGCGGGGCGGCATCTCGGACCTCGTCGACGAGCCCATCGCGACGAAGATGAAAGAGCGCGCGCCGGAGCTCACGGTCGTGTCGGTGCCCGACGTGGGCCACACGCCGACGCTCGTCGAGCCCGAGGCGTGGGACGCGTTCGTGACCTGGTCGAAGCGCCTCTGAGCCTCGGAGCTACCGAAGTTTTCCGGGTTTGGGCGGGGCGGCGACGCCCTGGTTGATCTTGGCGAGGTCGCGCGTGCGCGTGGGGCCCTTCAGCTCGACGCGGGTGAGGTCGACCTCGGAGATGCCGCTGGCGTCGACGGAGTACGTGGTGCCCTCGAACTTGCCGCCGTTGGCCACGAGGTGGCCGCTCTCGATCGACACCGCGGTGATGCCGGAGATGGTCACGTCGGTGAGCTCGGTGCGGACGGCGGCCGCGCCCACGAGACCGAACGACCGCCCGAGGAGCTGGCTCTTTCGGATCTTGGCCGTCACGCCGCCCTTGAGGCTCACCGCGGTGGGGGCCTCGACGCGTGTGTCGGCGAGGGTGAGCTCGTCGCCGTCGTGATCGATGCCCGCGACCTGCGCCACGATGGCGCCGCCGCTCACGTGGGCCGAGCCCGTGGACGTGATGCGGATGCCGACGGGCGCGCGGATCTGCGAGTCGATCACGGTGACCTCGCACCCGCCTTGAACGAGGATGGCGGGGCCGTCTTGGACGGTGAACGTGGCCTTGGTGAACTTGAGATCGTTGGGCCCGCTGCAGATCTGCGTGGTGGTGAAGGTGCCGGTCTTCTCGATGGTGGGCGGGTTGATGTAGATGCCCTCGTTCGCGAGCTCGCGCACCGCGCTGCCCTGGGGGCGCGGGGTCGATGCGGCCGCCGAGGCTTGTTTTTCCAGGGCTTCACGCTTCGCGCGGGCCTCCATCACGACGGCCCCGCCGACCGCGCCCGTGACGAGCACGAGCGCCCCGACGACGACGCCCGCCAAGATCCACGCGGGCGACGACGCGGGTTTGGCCTCGCGCAGCGTGGGCGCGTTCGGATCGCCGGGAGGAGGCGCCGAGGCCGCATGATGGTGCGCGGTCGGAGAGAAGGCCGGAGGAGGCCCCGAGCCGAGCGGGACCGGCGTGCCTTGCCCGAAGCCGCCGGGTGTAGCCGACGGGCGCATGGCGGTGGGGTGGAAGGCGGGGTTCGACGGATCGGGCGTGGGCGCAGAGCCGGGCGCACCCGGGCGCGAGGCGACGGTGGGCGAGAAGGCGACGGAGTCTCCCAGGAGGGCGCGGCGGAAGGCCTGCGCGTCGGGGAAACGTGCGTCCGCGTCGCGCGCGAGGCCGCGATCGATCGCCTCGACGAAGGTCTGCGGGAGGCCGGGGACGAACACGTCGAGGCGCGGGGGGCGCTCGTGAATGACCTTGGCGGCGAGGTCCGACAGGGGGACCTCGAGGTCGAACGGGGTGCGCGCCGCGAGCGCGCAGAAGATCGTGACGGCGGCGGCGTAGAGGTCGACGCGCGCGTCGATGCGGCCGAGGGCGTACTGCTCGGGGGCCATGAAGCCCGGCGTGCCCACGAACATGCCCACTTGGGACTCGGGGCCGAGGGGGCCGTCGGCGTCGGCGCGAGAGATGCCGAAATCGAGGATTTTGAGCGTGCCGTCGGCCGTGACGAGCATGTTCGCCGGCTTGATGTCGCGGTGGATGACGCCGCGCTCGTGGGCGGCGCCGAGGCCGTCGAGGAGCTGGAGCGCGAGCGGGATGGCCTTGTCGAGGGTGAGCGGGCCGTCTTCGAAGATGATGTCCTCGAGGGTGCGGCCGGACACGAGCTCCATGGTGACGAAGGCGCGCCCCTCGGCGACGCCGCAGTCGTACACGGCGACGATGTTGGGGTGGCGGATGCTCGCCATGACGCGCGCCTCGCGCACGAGCCGCTCGAAGCTGCGCGGGTCTTGGGCGGGGCGCGAGCGGAGCACCTTGAGCGCCACCTCTTGCCGCGTGTGCATGTGCCGCGCGCGGTACACGTGACCGAACGCCCCGCGGCCGAGCGGCGCGAGGATCTCGTACCGGTCGACCACGACTCCGGCGCCGATGCCGGTCGCCGAGGATGGGGGCGCGGAGGTCACGGGGGTACCCTAGTTCAGCGAGGGTGAATGTCGAAACCGTTCGTTTCGTAGCGTGTCATCGCAGGACGCCGTCCTCCGCCGCGACAGGTCCGCGCAGAGCCCGCTGGGTCCCCACCTCCTGGTTTGGGTCCCGGCCCAAAACGACCGAGGTTCGTCGGCTCGCTCGAGCGAGTGGCGGCGCGCGGGGCGGGAGGAGGGCCGCCCACGCGCTTCGAGTGACTCGCGAAGTGCCGAGGGTCAGCCCAGGACGCCGACGACGACGGCGTAGAGCACGCCCATGATGATGGCGAGGATGCCGAGGGGGATCTGCGCGGTGGCGAGCTTGCCGCGGATGGCCTGGCCCTTCTCGATGGCGGTGGGGTTGCCGCGGAGGGCGTACGTGGTGATGAGGCCGAAGGCGAGGAGGAAGCCAACGAGCAAGTCGGCGACCGCTGTGAGGGCCATGAAGGCGAAGTTGACGACGCCGACCTCGCCGAGGTTGCCGACGGCGCGCACGGTCTCGAACGTCTCCCAGATGCCCCAGAAGAACATGCAGCCGCCGATCCAGCCTTGGTAGGGCACGAGCTTGTCGATGAGCTCCTTCGCGTTCGCGCGTGCCTTCGCGACGAGGCTCGCCGCCGCCAAGATGCCGCCCGCCGCCGTGATGCCGCCACCGATGATCGCGCCTGTGTACATGGGATGCTCCTTCGTTCGCCTCGCCGCTCGGGTCGAGGGAGCTTCGCGGCCCCACCCTGGGGCCCGCGGCTCGAGGGGGACTACAGCAACCCACGTACCAGCCAAGATTCTGCGTCTTTTCCGATATTTGCTAGAGTGCCCGCGGCCGGTTGCCGGCAACGGGTTGCCAAGCCCGGCAACGGCGCATCATGCTCCCCGCGAGCCCGACGAAGGACACGATGAGCGGAACACGACAAGGCGACCTCACCACGATGCGCGGCGCGGCGCCCGAGATCACGCTCGCGGAGCTCACGGTCGTGGCCGTGGGGCCCGAGGGGGCGAAGTCTCTCCCGGTGAGGCGCGGGGCGAGCGTCGTCGTGGGGCGGGCGCACCCTTCGGATCTCGTCGTCGTCGACGGGAGCCTCTCGCGGCAGCACGCGCGCATCCACGTGTCCGAAGGCGGGGACGTGGAGGTGTTCGATCTCGGCTCCACCAACGGCACGTTCGTCGGCGGCAAGCGCGTGGCGCGGGCGCGCATCGCCATCGGCGACACGGTGCGCCTCGGGGACGTGACGGTGCTCGTGCAGTCGGGCCGCGGGGGCGAGGCGCCTGCGGGGCTCGAGGGGTACGACCGGTTCGTGCTCGGCGTGGAGCAGGAGATCGTGCGCGCGAAGAGCTTCGGGAGGCCGCTCGCGCTGCTCATGGTGACGCTCCCGCGGGACGCGAGGGTGCAAGCGAACGAGGCGCTCGCGAAGCTCGTCGCGGAGCTCCGGCCGGTGGATCGAGTGGGCCACTATGCCGAGCGGCGCGCGCAGATCTTGGCGCCGGAGCTCGGGGCCGAGGGCGCGGGTGGGCTCGCCGAGCGGCTCGGGCGCGTGGTGCCTTCGGCGCGCGTGACGTGGGCCACCTACCCAGAGGACGGGACGACGCTCGACGAGCTGCTCGACGTCGCCCGCGAAGGTCGCACGCCACGCCGCGCGGTGGCCCAGCTCGCCGACAGCCCCGCGATGCAGAAGGCGCGGGCCGAGGTGGATCGCATCGCGGCGAGCGAGCTGCCCGTGCTCCTCCTCGGGGAGACGGGCGTGGGCAAAGAGGTGCTCGCGCGGCGCGTGCACGACCGCAGCGCGCGCCGAAATGGGCCGTTTCACGCGGTGAGCTGCGCGGCCGTGGCGCCGGCGCTCCTCGAGTCGGCCCTCTTCGGGCACGAGCGCGGGGCGTTCACGGGCGCCGAGAAGACGACACGCGGCGTGTTCGAGGTGGCCCAAGGGGGCACGCTCTTTTTGGACGAGGTGGGCGAGCTCACGACGGCGGCGCAGGCCGCGCTCTTGCGTGTGCTCGAGACGCGCACGGTGGCGCGTGTGGGCAGCGAGCGCTCGATCGCGGTGGACGTGCGTGTGGTGGCGGCGACGCACCGGAACCTCGACGCGATGGTGGAGCGCGGCGAGTTCCGCCAAGACTTGCTGTTTCGTCTCGAGGGAGCGGCGGTGGCCATCCCGCCGCTGCGCGCGCGCACGGCCGAGATCGAGCCGCTCGCGCGTGTGTTCTTGGACGAGGCGAACCGCCAGAACGGCCGCGCGACCACGGGCTTCGACGCCGAGGCCCTCGCGGCGATGCACTCGTACGCGTGGCCCGGCAACGTGCGCGAGCTAAGGAACGCGGTCGCGCGCGCGGTCGTGGTGGCCGAGGGAGACGTGATTACCCTCGCTGACTTGCCCGAGCGCGTGCGCAAAGCCGCGGCGGCCGCAGGCGCGGGGGGACCAAGGTACGACGCTGCGCCCGGGCCGAGCCCGACGATGGCGCCTGCGAATCCCGGGATGCCTGCGGGGCCCGCGGGGCCTGCGATGCCAGGGAGGCCCGGGATGCCTGCGGCGCCGGGGGATGCGGGACCGAAGGACTTCCGTGAGCATGTGAAGAACGAGACCCGCGCGCTCGAGACGGCGTTGATCGTGGAGGCCCTACGGGCGCACGGGGGGAATCAGACCGCGGCGGCGAAGGCGTTGAACCTGCCGGTGCGCACGCTGACCCACAAGATGAAGGAGCTTGGGATCAAGCGGTGATGGGGCGCGTGGGCGCGTGGGGAGGGACGGCGCGATGAACGAGCGAGTGCCGAGGTGGGTTCAGAAGGCCGTCGTGGGGTTCGTGGTGCTCGTGGTCATCGCGGTCGCCGCGCGCAGCAAGCTGGCCGAGCGGTTCGTGTTTGGGATGATCCATGGGCCCGATGGGACCCACACCACGAGCGTCGTGGGTGGGCGCGTGACGGTCGCGGTGCTGGGGAAGTGGCGGGTTCACACCGGGTACCGGTGGGTGATGACCTGTGCTGGGAAGAGCGTGACGGGGTTCGTGCTGGAGGAGCGGGCGGCTTCGGTGGAGGTGGGGGGCGCGGGGGCAGCGGGGTGTGAGGTGGAGGGGTCGCTTTGTACGGGGCCGGTGACGCGGGCGGAGTGTGTGCCGTTTCGGGAGGTGGTTGGGGAGTGAGGGTGCCCAGCCCGGGGGGCGTAGGACAGGAGATCGCGGGCGTGGGACGCGACATGATGTCATCCGTGCCACTTGCAAGGGATGCGCACACATTCAGCCCAGTCGTGTTTCAGTGCAATACCGACACGCTCATAAGCTTCCGCAGGGTTTGCACGCCGGCTCCCGGCTTTCGCTTCGCCAAGCCTGGCGTTTTCGCTCTTGAGGATCCACACGATCCTCGCCTGCGAAAGAACGGTCGCGATACTGGCGGTCGACGGTTTCTCGCCCAGCGAGTATATCTCGCGGGTCATCTCACTGACAGTCGCGAAATGCTCCCAATGAAACGTCTCCCGGCCAAGATCATTCATCCCTCGCTTCTGCGGTTGGCAGAACCAGCAGTATCGTCTTAAGTCCTTCAACCCGAGTTCCCCCGCCCGCTTCGCCGCGGCCTCAGACACGTTGACCGGAGCTACCTCGTCCACCTTTCTGACGGCAAGCGAGATCAACTCGTCGTAGCTCCGAAAGGCGCGCCCTTTCAGCCGGTCGCGCGCTTCGATAAGGTGCGCGATCGTTTCAGCAAAAACGGACAGAACCTCGTCAACCATCTCCGACATCTCCTTGCGAAGACTCTGAAACGCTCGAGATCGGGCGCCCCAAACAGGCTGTCCATTTAGCCACTTGCGGTCGTTTCAAGCGCTTGCGGACCTCGCTCAGCTCTTCGCATTCCGCCGCGAAAAGCGCAGCCGACATCACGTCTACTTCGGCGCCATGGTACGACGAAAACAATGGCAGTCCATAGACAGATTCAAGGCGGACGCGGTCACCAACCCGGGGGCCTTCCCGGGCGCTCAGCGAACGAACTCGAAACAGGACGGCACGCATCTCTCCAAGGAACAACACACCGAGACCTGCGCTCACTTGGTAACCTTCCACACTTGCCAGTCGTACGGGCCTTCGACACGAAAGGATTCGTCCGAACGCTCTACCAGCCTGTATCGAACGTCTCGCCGGGTGTCCTTGCCGCAGAGCCGCCTAAACGAAAGAACAACGTGAGTTGCATTGTCAGTGCGCGCACCCATCCCGTTGTCGCTCTCTGGAGAAATCAGGAGCTGACCGGAGTTCTCCCCACACTTATCTTTGCAGGTGAACGTGGTCGAAACGGTGGTACACACTAGGTCAAAGAGCGGTTTCCGCCCGTTGGCGGCGGCTTGTACCCGCCACTCATGTGGGCTCTCGAGAAAATCGATCCATGCACTAACCAGCCCCTTGGGCGTGCCAGACCCCGCGTCAGAGGCCGCAGGCGTTGCCGCCACGGCAACAGCGCCGTTCGGTGCTGGGAGGGTCGCGCGTTCATAGTCGCCGTCGTCGCACGCCTTCTTCAGGCGCGTATCGAGGTTGGCCATTCTCGCCGGGTCTCCGACTTCGACCGACAGCTTCTTCCACGACTCATCCAGTTTCTCACGAGCCTTGCGCGCTTCGTCTCCCGAAAAGTTTCCTCCGCAACTAGCGAGGGCCGCGAGCGGGTTGTTTGGCGTTTTCGCGAGCGCCTCCAGACGACAGTCGTCGAGCTTTCGCCCTTCCGCCCAAAGCCGGCGGCACTCGCCGATGAGCGACTCGGCGCGAAGGAGAAGAGGATACAGTCGCGCGTTCTCAGCCTCGAAGATCGCAGGCCCCTCCCTATCGACCCACTCCTTCGCCTTCGACGCAGCGATGCTGCCGGACGCCGCGATCAACTCCATCTCTTTGAGGGCGCTTCGCTTCTCCGCGACAGAGGCTACCTTCTCCCACCGGAGCCCATACGACATGTCCTTGGTCGCAAGGCGATCGCGCGCAGTTTTCTTCGTGGCTTCCGACGCTCCCCCTTCCAACACCTGATCAAGCAGCTTCTTCGCCTCGGTGAACTGGAAGTCTTTCATCTGAATGTCGGCAAGTTGCACGCGCACTACACCGGCGCGGTCGCGCGAGGGGCCGCACATCTTCGAATCTGGAGCCTTGGTGCAGACGAAGTCGTACTTCAGCATTGCGTCGGCGAGCTTGCCCTGCTGCTCAAGTAAGGTAGCCTCGTCGTACGCGGCCCTGCCGGCATCGCACCCGAATACGAGGACCGTGAAGATACCGAAGGCCCCAAACCGCGTCAGACTCATAGTCCCAACCCTCTCTTCCAACCTAGCAACGGACGCCTTTTTCAGCTTCGTCGATCTGTTAGGCGACCGACAGATCACCAATCCGCTTCGATGGCAACTCGGGCAGCGTACCGAAGGAGAGCCGCATCGGCGAATTGTTGCGCGACATCGGCGGAGAAATCGAACTCCAGCGACACGCGATCGGCGTGCGCGGCCTTACCTCGTCGCGTGTCGTAAAGATGTTTGACAGCGAGTTCGACAGACGTATGCGCTACGACAAGACGCCGCCAATGGGCAAGCGCAAATCGCCGAAGCGAGGCGGCGATATTTGAGCAAACCTCGCGTTCGGTCTCAACTCCCGCCCTGACGCCGTATGCCCATACAGGCGTGGCACGCGTCGTCTCTAACGTAGCGAAGAAGTCGTTGCGAGCCTTGAGACTCGGCCCAACAATCGCTTCGATCGCCCGCCAAAAGTTCAAAATTCGCGACGGCGCCAGTACCGATAGCAGACCGACCGAATAGGCTGAAATCCCGCGAGCGACGGAAGGGTTCTCGGGCCACGGATAGTGCCACCAGTAGTGGAGATCAAGTTTGCGCCGGGTGAAGCTGCGCAAGGAGCGCTCGTTGTGCGCGTCAAACCCGAGGCCGTGCGCAAGCACAGCAACCTGTGAAAGGGCCTCAGCATACTCTTCCGCCGAGGGAATGGCTCCACGTCGAAACGACGAAGTGAACGCCCGCTCATCTGGAAGCTTTCGTTTGGTCATACTGTACTGCAGCACAACGGGACTGTCTGTCGCGAATGCGAGCGTTGCGCACGCAAGGTGCGCTTGGGAGACAGTGAGCGGGTACTTTCCCTCCCGGTCCATGACTAGATGCCCATGCGTAGCGTGCGCACCGAGGCTCGCAACATAGCGGTCGCCGAGCGATATTACCTCCATCACATCGGGAAATGCCGGCGCATAGAAGCTGGCATACGAGGACCAGTCGCTCTCGTCCCGCCCGAGGAGGCGCCCTTTGCTCTTCCTTATCGAGAAACGAGGCCGCGACATCGAGCAGGCTCAGAACGGGGAAGGACGGGCTTTGACGTTCGCCAATGCGTTGGGATGACTCTTCAGGGATGAAGGCTTCATCGGACCTTTGCATTGCACAGCGAAAGTCAGGGCGGTGAGCTCGCCTGGCAATGGCACTTGGCGGCCGATCAGTCCGATTCTTTCCCAGCTCTTGGAGATATCGCTGGTTACAAGCTCGAACGCGGAGGTCTCGAGCCAGCGCCACCCCAGTTGATGGAGAGCGCACCTGAGTTCCTCGTAAGTATTGTTCTCGGTGTGACAGATCGCCCGCTTGGCGATTCCCGAGGCGCGCACGACCTGCTTGACGTCCCGCTGCACTAGGGTCTCGTGTCCGAATGACCGCTGAACACGCGCCGGAAGACGGCACGTTGCCCCTGGCCTCCCTTGCCCGCCCGAAGTCCGCGACATCGCCCCCTCCCGGAAATCCACCGCCCTCACAACACGCGCAACGTTCCCCAAGACGACACGAACACTCCCGCGGCGTCAACGCTTTACGTCGCGCGCTCGAACATTTTACCCGCGGGCGGATCGGTGCTCATTCTTTCCCGCGCACGGGGTGCGCACGCGCCCACGCCGCGCGGAGCAACCTAGGGATGCTCACCCAAGTCGATGTGGAGACGGTCGCCGAGCGGTGTCTCGAACCGCACGGGACGCTGGTCGGCTAGGGCTCTTTGCGCGGCCCGAACGCCGACCTCCCCCCCGGGGCCCCCCCCCCCCCCCCCCCCCCCCCCCCCCCCCGGCCCCCCCCCCCCCCCCCCCCCCCCCCCCCCCCCCCCCCCCCCGCCCCCCCCCCCGCCCCCCCCCCCCCCCCCCCCCCCCCCCCCCCCCCCCCCCGATGCCGCGCTCTGCGAGCATCTTTTCCAGGCCTCCTCGCGCGTCCGGACGAAGCTCGCCCCCACGAACGACCCGCGCAACGTGCCGTGGGTGCACATCGAGGCCGCGAACGCCTACCCGCGCTCGCGGGCCCCCGTTCCCCCGCTCCGAACGCCTCCCCGCGCTCGCGGGCCCCCGTTCCCCCGCTCCGAACGCCTCCCCGCGCTCGCGGGCCCCCGTTCCCCGCTCCGAACGCCTCCCGCGCTCGCGGGCCCCCGTTCCCCCGCTCCGAACGCCTCCCCGCGCTCGCGGGCCCCCGTTCCCCCGCTCCGAACGCCTCCCCGCGCTCGCGGGCCCCCGTTCCCCCGCTCCGAACGCCTCCCCGCGCTCGCGGGCCCCCGTTCCCCCGCTCCGAACGCCTCCCCCGGCACGCGGGCCCCCGTTCCCCCGCTCCGAACGCTTCCCGTGGACCCGCGGATGCCGTTCCGAGGTCCGAAGCGGGCCTCGTTTTCACACGGAGTTACGCCAGGTTGTCTTCGCTCACGTTCAAGAGCCTAGGGGCAGCGAAAAAGCGCTTGCCACTCCGTAGGGTGTCTGAAACGCTCCGACCATGGCTCGAAAGAACGAATCGGACCTGCTCGCCCGCCTTACCATCACCGTCGATCGGCTCGGCGATCGCGAGGCGCCGAAGCTGCCGGCGGCGGACGTCAAAGAGTTCCGCACGGTGGTCGGCCCCTTCATTGCCGCGGCAGCGAAGTACGCAGAAGCGCTCGCGGTTCGCGACGAGGCGCTCGTCAAAGTGGGAGAAGCCGACGCCACGCTCGACGTCAGCATCGACGACCTCGCCGACGGCATGGTCGGAGCCAAGCTCGGCAAACGCACGAGCCCATTCGCGGGCTTCTCCAAGTACACGCCTTCCGCCCTGAAAGAGCTCGCCTACAAGACCGAGGTCGACGAGGTGCAGACGCTCCTCGCGGCGCTCGCGAAGAAGAACCCACCCGCGGCCGTAAAGGCGCTCGCGGCCAAAGTGCAGAAGAACGCGGCGGCGGTGCAGAAGCTGCTCGACGCGGTGACCACCCCCGAGACGCGCTACACCAAAGCACGCGCCGCGCGCGACGCGCTCGCCCCCGGGGCCTCCAAGGCGTACGGCCGCTTCAAGCTCCGCGCGAAAGCCGCTCTGCTCGACGACCCCGGCGCGTACGAGGCGCTGTTCTCGGGGCGGAGTGTCGTGCAGGCGCCGGTGAAGAAGAGGGGGAAGGGGAAGACGAAGAAGGTCGAGCCGCAGGGGTAGGTTTCGAGCTGAAGATCGGCCCCGTCGCGCGTCGAAGGACGATGCGCGTGACGGTCGACATGGCGACGCTCGATCCTGAAGTTCCCCCGGTTTCGTGGACACGAAAAGTGCGCGAGAATGCGCAAGGAGTGTTCCGATGGCGAAACAGAAAGCACGACGAGCGAGGCGATCGTTTGCTGCAGAATTCAAGGCGGACGCGGTGCGTCTCTGCCAGGTCGGAGACCGCAGCGCGGGTGAGGTAGCGAAGGACCTCGACCTCACCGAGACGGCGCTCCGTGAGTGGCTGAAGCGTGCCGAGGACGCAGCAGCGCCGACCCCCCGAGGAGGCGCTCAGCGCGACGGAGCGCGACGAGCTCAAGGAGCTGCGAAAGCGGGTGAAACGCCTCGAGATGGAGCGCGATATCCTAAAAAAAGCGACGGCCTTCTTCGCCAAGCGGGTGAAGCACACAATGCTCCGGGGGGGGCTTCGCCGCGATGGCTCGACCTATCGCGAGGAGTGACTCACAAAACCCGGGCCCGAGCCACCCTTCCTCAACGGCCCCGCGCGTCTACGCGGAGTTAGTACAGCGTGTACATTGTGATTGCCAGGACCGTCCCACGACCTCTACCGTTCAACGGTCCACCGTTCAACGGTCCGCCGTTTGACGGACGTCATTGTGAGAGGAGCGAGGTATGACTGGAATTGCGGTACAGATCTTCGATGAGACCATCATTCACGTCTTCGTTGCAGACACCACGCGGCCTGCTGAGTTGCAGGTTGACAATCACATCTACGAGGTCCGATCCAACGGCGCGGTCGCGATCTATGCGCCCCCCCAATTTCGGCCCGGCGAGCGCCTGCGTCGCGAGGACTTCTTCCCCACCGTGGTCATCATGCCGCGGTCATCGGAGCCCGCACCTCCCAGCGACGCTGCTAAGCGTACCTGCATCGAGTGCGCGGGTCGTTACTACTGCATAACCAACGGGTGTGCGAACACCCCTTGCGGCTCGATCTGCGACTGACCGCGCCGCTGTTCCGGACTCGAGAAAGACGGGGGCGGGGGTCGCGGACTAATGAGATGCGTGGCGCTCGGACCGACACACCCCGCGTCCAAAGGTCACGCGTTCCAAAGATTCCTCGTGAACGTCGCTAAGCTCGCTCGTAAGGTTCGGAGATGAGCTTTCGCACCCTGACTTCCTCTGCTTTCGCCTTCGCCTGCCTCGCCGTGGCCGCGTGCGGCACGATCGCTGCCGAGCCCGACGGTGGCGCGAGCGACAGCGGAGGTCCAGCCCCCTTGCCCGACGCGGCCACCACCTCGCGCGACTCTTCCGTCCCCGACGCGACCGACGGCTCGGGGCCCGATACGTCGCCAAGCGACGCCGCGGCCCGCGAACGGACGTGCGAGACCGAGGCGATCGTCCGCTTCGAGAACTGCGTCATGACGACTGGCGACGCGGGCCGCCCCGCGACCCCTCAGGTCATCGTCGAGTCGCGCATCGCGGCCGGCGCGAACGGCCCCACCGTCTGCGCGGTCGCCGAACAATCGTGGCTCACCATTGGCTCCTACGCGAGCACCGCAGGGACCAACTTTCACCGCCCGGTGAGGGACGGAGAGACCGAAGGCGGAGACCGTGTCGGCGTGAGCTGCTCGGTGCTCCCGGAGGCGGACGGCTCCTTCCGCATCAGCGCCGAAGCGACCCGCGAGCGCTCGGGCACCGTGCGTGTTTCTGGCATCTTCCGCCAAGAGAACGCGCCCCAAACGGGGATCCAAGTGGTCTTCGAGCGCCCCGACCTCGGCAAGTTCGCCCAGTCGGACTGCGTAGCGAGCTACGACGCCAACGTGGTTGCGGGCGTCTTCCCCGGGCGCGCATGGTTCCGCGTCACGTGCCCACGCGCCGTGAGCCCCGGGGCGCCCTGATCCCCCCAAGAGACCCTCATGCGCTTCCCCTTTTCCCAACCGTTCATTCTCCCGTGCCTCACGAGCCTCGTGCTCGCCACCAGTACGCCGGGCTGTCGGAACGACGAGCCCGATCCGCCGACCTCGGGCACGCCCTCCTCGACAAGCGCGCGAACCGGCGCACTCGCGGCCACCGCGGTCGAGCTCAAGGCGGCAATTCGCGAGGCGGACCGCGACCAACGCGGCACGGTGAGCGTGACCGAGGCGCGGGAGCTCCCGGGGTATTCGTTCGCGGTTCGGCACTTCATTCTCCGTCGGGTCACGAACCCGAAGGAGAACGTCGCGGTCTCGACCCTCACCCTCTGGGTCGACGACGCCGTCGCGCGCCTCGTCCTCCGCGCCAAGGAGGGCCAGGTGTCCGCGACCGAGGCTGCCACCGGAGACATGGCCGAACGCGCCCTCTTCGCGATCGCCACCGGCCGAACGGCGCACGCGGCGAGCGTCACCGCGGCGGACATCGAAGCAGCCGTCATCCGATTGCGGAAGAAGTTCGACGCGATCGCGGCGAAGAGCCCGCGGCCGGGCATCGTCGACCGCGCCGCCGTCCTCGGCATGGGGCCCGACGACCTGACCCCGACCGAGCGCGACTTCTTCTTGGACATGATCGAGGCCTTAGACCCGTCGGTGAAGCCGGAGCTCGACGCGTACAGGTACGACTCCTCCGTGCAAGGGGCCCAGACGACGCTCCTCTCGGCGACCACGTTCGGGCCACGCCGGGAGAGCGTGTCGGCGAAGGACGCGCTCGAGCTCCTGGTCGTTCCACGCGACCTCTGGGCGGTGGCCGCGGAGACTCGGTAGCGGTTCGAGGCCCGGGCCGGTTCGGGAGAGGTGCGCGCGTACGTTCGCGCACGTGGCGCCAACGTGGGTCGGATGTTCTCGCCGCGCGACGAGGTGGGTGGCCCCGGACCGATGCGACGACGGGTTGGACACGCCAGGGCTAGGTCGTGCGCGTGGATGGCCGCCCACTTCTCGGGCTGGAAGTGCCAGCGCGGTACTTTCGGGCACTTGGAGCCAACGTCGGTCGGGTCCACGTGCCGCACGCTTCCGTGCGAAGCTCGGCCATGAGCTACGACCTCCTCGCATGGCACGCGCCGACGATCCGAGACACGGAGGCGGCTCACCGCGCCATGGACGAGCCCCCGAGGACGTCGCGCGCGCGCCTCGCGAAGGCCCGCGCGTTCGCCGCGGCCGTCGTGGACACGCTGCCCGGCGAGGCGTTCTCGGTCGCGCCGATCGCGGACGACCTCGGGCGGGTCGGGATCGCGCTCACGGCGAGCCGCCTCGAGGCCTCACTCGCCACGATCACGAGGCTCGCGGTCGACCACGGTTTCATCGTCTACGACCCGCAGAGCGCGCTCTTCACCTACGCGGACGGTCGCAGCTCGCGGGGCGAGGCGCCCAGCGACGGGGTGTCCGAGGGCGTGCACGCCTGCCTTCGCGACCTCGGCGGGGCGCTCACGGACGCCGAGCGCGTCGAGGCGTTGTCGGCCCTCTCGCACTTCGCGATGGCGGACTCGGACGATCGCGCGGCAGCCGCCGAGCTCGCCATCGTCGCGCTCGTCCGCACCCTCGATGGCGCACCCGCGCTCGTTTCCCGCGCCGTCGTGCGGGCGGCCCACGAGCTCGCCGACGGTCTCGACGAGGACGGGGCCACCGTGCCCGTCGCGAAGGACACGTGGGCTCGGCTCCATCGGCTCGCGGAGCTCCACGAGGACGCGCGCCACGTGAGGCTCGCCCTCTCCCGCGTCGTGGACGTCGACGAGTAGCGGTGGGAGAGATCTGGGAGAGATCCGACCGACGTTGGCGCCAAGCCCCGAAAGGATTCGAGATCGCCCTCCGTCACGCCTTAGGCCCTAGTCACGGCCTTCGAGCTCCGGGAGCCGACCCCACGACCTCTACCCCGCCACCCGCACGAGGAGGTGCTCGGGCGCCGTGCCCACCTGCGCGTCGAGGCCCGCCCACCAGTCCCCGTGCTCGCCCCACCGCGGCTCGCCTTCGAGCGCCCACACGACGACCTACCCGAGGTCGACGTCGAACTGCACACCGACAGACGCCCCGGGCCGAAGAGCATCGCGAACGAGTCGCGCGCGTCCGGGTGGCGCAGGGAGACCCACGCCACCTCGAGGTCCGGCCGCGCGGCCTCGAGCGCGCTCACGCGGTGACGATCCGACCGACGTTGGCGCCAAGTACCTCCGTGCGAGACGCTCAGACGACGCTCCTCTGGGCGCCACGGTCCCGCGGTCCAACGAGCTTCCCGTCCACCACCTCGCTCGCGTCCAAGGCAGACTCCTCTACACCGCAACGTCGAACGTGCCGTGGGCGACGCTCCTCGCGTGGTTCTCCGTTGCCTCGATCGAGGAGAGTCGGAGAAGCTGCGCGTCATGATCGGATTCGACGGACGACCCGAGCTCGCGGCCGACTTGCGGGGCGCCCTCGCGGGACTGCTCACGGTGTTCCCCGAGCACCTCGCGAAGCCGCGCCCGCCGACGTGGTTCGATGGCGACGAGCTTGAGAGGAACGACCACTTCGACGCGATTCTCCGAGCGCACAGAAAGGACCGTCTCGCGATCCCGATCCAGGCCCTCCGCGCGACCGGCGCGCCATACCACGGCTTCGACTTCGTGCACCCTCGTCGGCTCGCGTGGTTCGTTCCGTCGCTGCTGGCTTCCTGGCTCGATCGCGCGCCGGGCCCGGGGGATGCCCCTTTCGGTGCGCTCGACATCGAGCACATCGTCGGTGACGCGACGGTCGAAGAGGACGACTCGGGTCTATGGACCGACGAGGAGTCGCTGGCGCTCCAAGCGTTCTTCCAGACGGCGCTCGACGCCGCGCTCGCGACGCCGCTCCGCCTCGCCCCCGAGCCGACGTTCGAGCGGCCGCGTGAAGACGGAGTGGTCGTGTGGTCTCTCTATTCGCCTTCCGTTCCGCTCGACGTCCTGCGGGTGGCGAACGCCCTGCGCGTGCCACTCGAGCCGCTCGTGATCCAGTGGGCCGCGGACCCTTCGCCGCTCGCGCTCGACCACCTGCTCGAAGCCGTCTACGACACCCACGTCGCCTCGAAACATTACTTGTCGTACGAGGCCGTGGCCGTTCGTCTAGGCGAAGCGTTCTTCGAGGCGACCGGCGAGCGGCAGCTCCGACTCTCGAAGGCCGAGGTGACCGTGCGACGTAACATCACGCGACGCGCCGATTCTTGACTGGGCAGCGCTCTCGGCAGCGGCCGGATCGCCGGTGCGGAGCGATCGCTTCGCGCGCACGTGGGCATGCGCATGGGCTGCGCGGCGCTGCACATCTCGCACGCCGGCCCTTCCGTAACTTGACGTCATTGCGGAGCTTTCCCGGTGGCCTGTCGGTTGCACGCACGGGACTTATGCGAGTCACCCAGCACCGCCTCGGCGCCGCCTCATCCACCCTCGTCGTTGGCCTTGTCGCGCTCGCTGCTGCGAGCTGCACCGCGGCCCCCGAGGCGCCGGCAGCCCCGGCCTCCGTCGGCACGACGGCCGCGGCGCTCTCTGCCGAGGACGAGGTGCGTGCAGCCTGCAAGGGCACCCACGACAACCACGGCCAGTGCGTGTCGTGCGTGGCCCACGCCTCCGGCGACGGCCAGCTCGTATCGGACTTCGCCCGCGGCGAATGCCATGACAAGTGCATCCGCACGTCGTGTGCCGTGGAGGGCAAGACCTGCGGCGGGCTAGCGGACGGCTGCGGCGGCACGCTCTCGTGCGGCCCCGCATGTGCGCCCGAGCCCATTTTTCTGCCCTCGGAGAACCACGCGGCCTACGAGCTGCGCGCGGCCTGCACGGTGTACACATCGAACCGCGTGGGGAGCGTGGACATGTGCTGTCGCACGGGGAGCTACTCCATCGAAACAACGTGTACCACCGCGCTCCATGAGGAGCGCGATGCAGCCGGCAACTTGATCGTGCGCATCGATCCCATGGGCGCATGCGTCAGCACGTCGGCGGACTTGACCTGCAACAGGAGCGGCAACCTGCCGCGCTGCGACAGCAACTCCATGACCTGCCCGGTTCAACACGCGGCTCAACACGGTGTCATGCAAGGAGGGCCTTCGCTCCTCGAGGGAACCTACGCGCGAACCGTTTTCAGCGGGGGAGAGGGAGGAGGCGACGAATACCGTGGCGCGTGCGGCAGTGCGCCCCAGGCAGGCTCGCTGGCAATGACGTGTACTCCCCCGCCCTCTCCGCAGCCTTACCCGGTCATGGCCACCTTCACGAAGAGCGGACCCGGGCGATTCGCGGTACGTCGGGCGTGGGGCGGCAGCATGCCGGCGTCTCAGTTGTGCGTCCCGCCGATGAGGTTCTCTACGCCGCTGCCCAACACTCGCTTCGTCCAGTCCGCTGGCCTTGCCGGCGGCACCTTCTCGCTCATCGGATACGACTGCACCTACGAGCTCACCTTGAAGCCTTGAGGCTGCCCTCGCTCCCAGTGGAGCCAACGCGCCGCTCGTGTAGGAAGACCCCGAGGAAACCAAGAGCCACCCCCGCGTCATTCTCGGGGGGTGAGCTCGAGGTCCTCAAGAAGAGCCACAAGGGCCGCGGGATGCACGTTGCCATCCCGCGGCCTTCGGACTGCTTCGGCGAGATGTCCCGCAGGCCTTGCGAGCCCACTTTCGAGGTCGCATGGTGGGAGCATGCGGTGGAAATTCCAGGATCGGTGGGACAAGATCCTGCGCTTGAAGGGCATGGCCTGGGGCGACCGCAACGTGGCCACTTCGCGCATCTCGGAGGCGATGAGCACGGTGGGCGCCGACATCGTCGACGTTCACTTCTTCTCGGGCGTCCAAACGACGCTCGCGTTCGAGGCCAGGCCTGCATCCGTTCGTGCACTCGCCAAGGCCCTCACGGAGGCTGGGCTCGAGCTCGACGAAGAAAGTCTCGCGGTCCTGGAAGCCGGTGCGAGCGCCAACGAAGAGCTCGAGGGCACGTTGTCGATCACGTTCCCGGACGGCGAGTCGGACTTGCGGCGCGAGGTTCCTTCGGTCCCGGGATAGGCGTCCTGGGTCGCTCGACGCACTTTGGAACCCCTCACGGCCCTTCTCCGCGGCGGGCTTCCGCGTATTCGATCGCGCCCCATGGTCAGCGGCCCTCGTCGAAGGCGTTTGGCCCTACGATGGCCCCGTGAGAGCTCTTCCCTTCCTGGCGCCCTTCCTGGCGCTCGCGCTCGTCGCATGTGGCAACGCCGAGAGTCGGCCTTCCGTCGTCACGCTCCCGGCGCAGCCCGCGCCCCCGCCGAAGGTCGCGGCGAAGCCGGAGCCGCCGCCACCACCCAAGCCCGCCGAGGTGTTCGACGCTCCCGAGGCCCCTGCCGTGCGGCCGATCGATCCCAAGCTGCCGGTGGACGGCGTCGCGCTCTTGCTGGGCGCGAACGCCACGGACATGTGGGTCTATGTCGATGGCTACTCGGCGGTCGTGAGCCGCGCGACGGGCTGCGCGACCGAGGCGTACGTCGACAACCCGCTCCTCAAGCAGCTCGTCACGTCGGAGACGGGCGACGACCCAGGTGAGGAGCTCGCCAAAGACGACGTGAAGCGCGCGATCCGCGAGCTCGTGGGCCTCGGCCGCCGCTTCGAGGCAACGGACCACAGGTTCGCGGGCCCCATCCACTGGAGCCTCGATGGCCGGCACATCTTCGTCGCCGTGCGCGGCAAGCTCTTTCACTCACGCGACGGCGGCAAACACTACGACGAGGCCCTCGACCGCCCGGTGCGTCGCCTCGCCATGGGCAAGGACGGGAAGCACCTCGTCTACGAGGATTGCGGGAAGGATGGCCTGTCGTGCGGCTACATGAGCCTGCCCACCGACGGGTCACGCGCCCCGGCCCGGTTCACGGGCGGTCAGACCTTCTTGATGGACACCACGGGCGACGCGCGCGCGATGTTCTGGCGCACGAGCGCGACGGAGACGTGCCTCGACACGTTCCAGCTCGGTACGCCCTCGAGGGAGTCTTCCGTCTGCCAGGCGCTCCCGAAGGTTCACACCGGACCGTGGCCCGCGCAGTTCTGGCAGGACATCTCGCCCGGTCGGAAGTTCGGTATCGTGAAGTGGGAAGAAGGCCGAAAGAACCTCGTCGGCGCCGTCGCGCTCACGTACATCGTCTCGCTGGTCGACATGAGCACGAACACGATCGTCAAGACCGTCACCGACCAGCTCGGACAGGTGGACGACGAAGGGAACATGCTCCTTCAATCGATGAACGAAGGCGGCGGCGACCACACGTATTGGCACCCACGGAGCGGCCCTCGAAAGGAGCTCGCGCGCGCAGCGCTCTTCGCGTGGGACACGAAGACGCGCACGGCGATCGTGAGCGGCGCGTACGGAAAGGGGACGCTCGGCGCGCGGAAGTGCCAGCTCGTGAAGAGTATCCGGACGCCCTGAGGGCTCAAGTACGTGCCTTCACGCCGCGGTCCCTGCGCCCGGTGCGGCGATGGCGGCCGCTCAGAACGCCTCGGCTGGCCGGCTCGCGCGGCAGAGCGCCGCCGCGTGCGTGAAGGCGCGCTTGTAGCGCTCGGCCGTCGCTTGTGAGTCCACCTTGAACGACACGACGTTCGGGGAGGTGGGGGTCGCGCGACTTCTGTCGTTGTCCGACCGCGACGACTTCTGCCCCGCACCGAACCGGACATGGACGTCCCACAGCTTGGTCCCCGTGCAGTCGTTGGTGCTGCTCCATGCCGAGCTGCTCCGGTAGGTTACGGGGGGCTGGACGTCGACCCCCACGACGGAGTCGAGCGGGGCGACCACGGTCGCGTCGCTCGTGCCTTGGGGCTTGTCGGGGTCGGCCGAGTTGCCCCAGCCCCGCCTCACGTCTTCGAGGGTCACCGTGCACGCGCTGAAGCTGAGGGTGTAGGAGTGCTTGTAACGATTGCACCAACACGGGCCGCCACCGCCGCACCAGCTCTCGGAATACTCGCTCGCGACTTGCTCGCGGAATCCCTTCTTGAGCCAGTCGAGCGCCTCCGCGAGCGTCGGCGCGGGGCCCTCGGGGGGAGGGGCCGCGCTCGCCGCGCTCGCCGAGGACGGCCTGGCCGACGGCGTCGAGGGCGTGGGGGCCGTGGGGCCGCTCTCGGGTACGCAGCCGCGCCCCTCTCGAAAAACAAGCCCCGCCGGGCACGCGGTGCTCACGAGCGGCACGCATCGGGCGCCCTCGCGCTTGGTCCCCCCGGGGCACTCCACCTCCGTGACTACGTTCGTCCGTACGCACGCCGAGCCGCTCCACTTCGACCCCTCCGGGCACTGCGCCTCCACGCGGCGGGCGGCGCCGAACGGGGTAACCTCCATCCGCAAGAGCGCTCCGCAGCTCGACGGCGGCTTGGGGTCCTCGCTCTTTGCTCCCGCGCACGCGGTCGCATCGCCATCCTTCGTGATGTTCTCGCGCTCGGCCGCGGTGTCGCCGCCCCCGCCCGCGCCGAGCACGCTCGCGCTCCCCGCCACGCGCGCCTTGCCCTCCGCGTAGAAGTCGAACGCCCCGGCGGTCAGCGCGGAGACGAAGTGGGTAGCCCGCGCGCAGTCTCCCCGGAGCTGGTCGGGCCGAACCTCGTCGGCGTCCGCTTCGTAGCGGCCGACGATCGTCATGACGACCCGCAGAGAGGCCGCCCGCGAGAGCCGCGCCTCGAGCTTCGCGGCGCCGAGCGGCACGTTCGTGTACAGCTCGTCCGCGTCGCGGATCACGATGCCGTCGCTCTTCGGCGTGATAGCGACATATTTGTAGGTCCCGGGCACGTGGCAGCGGGGCAACATCTCCATCTCGCAGCCCACGTACCGGACCGCGACGACCCCTCGCTTGGCGCGTGCCTCGAGCTCACTGCGCTCGCTCGACGGCCACTCGACGATCAGCGGCTTGGCGTGACTCTTCGCAACGCCGCACTTGGCCTGGTCCTTGGGCTCGAACCTCGGCGGTTCCGCGACAGCCGCACTGGGCGTCTTGCCCCCACAGCCCACGAGCAAGCACACCCCAACCGAGACGCAAAGGATGATGCCCAGCAAAGCGCGCTTCACGACCATGGTCTCACGATATCGAGCGGTCCCCCGCCCCGCACACGGAATTTCGGGGGGCCGCGGACCCCATCAGCGCGGCGCGCCCGTCAGCGGCCGTCCGCCTCTTCGCCCGGGCCGCGACCGAAGGTGCCGGCCTCTCGAGGCTCACGGTGTTGTAAGGCAGGGGGGAAGATCCGACCAGGGGAAGATCCCCGCGGAAGATCCGACCGACGTCGGAAGATCCGACCGACGTTGGCGCTAAGTGGTTGCGACCGACGCGGAAGATCCGACCGACGTGACGCGGAAGATCCGACCGACGTTGGCGCTAAGTGGTTGAAACCACGTTGACGCCGAGCTCGCGGAAGAGGCGCCACGTCCCCGCTGGAAACAACACATCCCGCACCGCGTTCCTCAACTTCGCGAACGCCTCCCGGTACGCCCCCAAAAACGCCGCCCGCTCCTTCATCGCGCGCACGGCCATCTCGACGTTCCCCCAGCCGCGAAGCTCGGGTTCCGCGCCCCTTCCTTCTCGAACGACGACGCACGCGTCGTATGCGGCACCGCGAAAATCCACTCGAGCGAGCGCACGAACTTGCCCGCCTTCCGCGCCACGGTGCGCGCCTTCTCGACCGCCGCGTTCACCGCAGAGACGATGCGCTCCCGCGCCCCTTCGTGACCGGAGCTCGCCTCGAGCGACCGCGGCACGGTGATCGCGATCTCGGCCATGGCAGGCCAACGCGTGTTCTCCGCGTCGAAGTACACCTCGGGCCGCGCCACACGGAACGTGCGCGTGCCGATGTCGGTCGCCGCGAGCGTCACACCCGGCCAATCCTCGGGGCTCGAGACGAGGCCCGCTTCGACCACGTTCGCGAGCGTGTAGCCGATCTTCTGCAGCACAGCGTCTTCGCCATAGAGCGCGACGACGCTCGCTCCTTCGCGCGAGAAGACCTCCTCCGGCCATCCGCGAAGCACCTTGATGGCATTCGCGAGCAGGCGATTTCTCTGCGAAAGGAATTTTGGCAGCTCGCCGCGAGTGTCGGTCAGCACCTCGTGAAGGTGGTTCGAGAGCATCTGCACCGCATGGATCTCGATGCCAAACTCTGCGGCGAGCACGGCGGTCGCGTACCAGTAGAACGCGAGCAGCATGCGCCGCTTGTCCGGGTTCAAGAGGAAGTAGCGGCGCGTGGTCCTGCGCGTGACGAGGTAGGTGGTGCCCGGAACGATGCGACGAGGGTTGGACATGCCGACCATTGAGCACACCGCGGGCCAACGTGAATTTGCCGGAAATGCCGAGCAAAATGGGCTCTTCCGGGTGGCCCGGCCACGTTTTGGGGTGGCCCGGCCAGGCCTTCGAGTGCTTGGCGTACTTGGGGTCAACGTCGATCGGATCTTCCCCGGTCGTCGGTCGGAACTTCTCGGGTCTGCTCGCGCTCGCCCGAGTACTTTCGCGCACTTGGCGCCAACGTCGGTCGGATCTTGCCCCCGCCGCGTCGGTCGGATCTTGCCCCCGCCGACGTCGGTCGGATCTTGCCTGCCGCCTGTCGGATCTTGCCTCCCCCTCACGGCAACGGCGACGGGACTCTCCACGTCGATGCGCCCGTGAACGTCCCGTGGTGATGGAACAGGAACCCGATCGCGGCGTCGACCATCGCCGTGGCCGACGCCGTGCGGACCGCGTCGGTGCTGCGCGACGCCGGGTTCGCCTCGATCTGCCAGCCGAACGTGGCCGGGTGGGAGGCTCCGGTGTAGCGGACCGTGTTGTAGCCACCGTTGAAGTACGCGTCCCCCACGAGCGGCGCCGGATCCGCTTGGCTGGGCACGGAGGGTAGGCCGCGCTCGCTCACGAGGGTGCCGAACGCGGTAGCGCCATAGAGCAGCTCGCGCGTCGTGACGAGGCCGGTGCGATGCTTCGGAAGATTGGCGAGCGAAGAGGCCACTCCGCTCGTGAACGCTGGGTTGCTCGCGAAGCTCCGGAGGGTGCCGGCGCCGTACAAGTACCCGAGCTCGAGGCTCTCCTTCGCGTGACCGTGCGCGTGCACGTCGATGTAGAGCACGTGCCCGAAGCGAGCGACCTCGGCCGCGATGGCCGCCTCGATGAAGCCGTGGAACTCGTCCCACACCTTGTGCATGCGCGGCTCGCCGCACGCCGCCTCGTCGACGCCGAGCGCGTCACGATTGAGGTCGACCTTCTTGCGCGAGATGTGCGCGACGACGAGGTGGGGACGCCCCCCGTACCGCGCGACGAACGCGGACTGCATCTTTCGGCCCAGCGGCGCGGCGTTCGTGTCGCGAGCGGTCGTGATGTCGGCGGGGCATGCGGGGTTGGCCGCGCGGTCCATGACGGTCGCGGGCTCCAGCGTGCCATCGTGAGGCACGCTGAGGACGATCGGCAAATCTCCCGCGATGTACTCGAGCCAGCCGTTGCCGCTGGTGTCGAAGTACGACTGGCCCGAGACGTACGCCGGAGGGGAGGCATCGGCCGCGGCGTCGCACGTGTCGCCCGGGCGCGCGTCGGAGGCGGCGTCCGAGGGGCCTGCGTCGGCGAGGCTCGTCGCGACGTCCCGCACCTGGCCATCGCCGGGGCTCGCATCCTCGCGCGGCGCGACGGCGGGTGACTCGGACGGAGAGGGGCCTGGCTCGACCACCACGCCGGAGCAGGCCGCCGCCGCGATCGCGAGCCCCCATGAAAGAGCGCCTCGGCGAAACATGACAGTCAGTCTACCTCTCGCGGGCACCCATCACACAACCCCGCGGTCCGGGGTCGACGCGACGCAGGTGGCCTCGGGTGTCCACCGACCACCGCGGGAAGTCGGGGTACAGCCCCCGGGCCGGCCCCGCGATCGGACGCGCATCGACCGGAGGGAAGCGCCGACCGGGCGCGACCGCGAGGAAGGCCTGGGGACGTGCGGCCGTAGAAGAGTCTCATGAGCTTCCTCCAGCGCGCCGCGCAGGCCCTCTCGCGGGTGTTCCCGAAGCACGTTCGCGTGCTCTCGCTCGACCTCGAGGCCTACCCCCTCGCGACGGACACGCAGGTGGTCATGACCCTCGCGCAGCAAGACGCGCTCGTCTACGGGCACCTCAACGCCACCCCGGAGCGAACCCTCCTCGCCGCGCTCGAGAACGACCTGCTCGTACAGAAGCTCGCCGAGCGCCCCGCGTTCGGGCTCGAGCCGATGAGGGAGGCGCTGCTGCTCGCCCTCGCGCGGCCCGACGTGGTCGCGGAGGCACGGGCAAAGGAGCCCTCTCCCCGAAACGCCCACGTGCTCGCGCACGCCCTCGAGCGCATGCGCCGTCACCTCCGCTCGACGATCACCTTGGGCGATCTCCTCGCCGCGATCGCGTCGACGGAGGGAGAGGCATCCCGCTTGCTCGCGCCGCTCTCGCTCGACTTCGCCGCCTTCGACTCGAAGCTCGTGGAGCCGCTCGCTCCGGCGGCGGCCGCGGACGACGCGCGTGTGTCGGTGTGGGTGCTCGACGACACCACCTCACGGATGGACGACGTCATGCGCATCCTCGAGCAAGGCTTCCGGATCCCGGTCCGCCGGGCTTGGCACGTCATGATGACGACCCACCACGAGGGCCAAGCCAGGGTGGGCACCTACCCGCGCGCCGAAGCCGAGGCCCACCTCGCCCGCGCGAAGAGCCACGCCGACGCGCGAAAGACCCCGCTCCGTTTCCACGTGGGGAAGGCGTAGCGAGCGCGGAAGCCCAGAGTTTGGGGCACGGTCCGCGAGCGTCGGACCATGGCCCCCGAAGAACCAAGGGGCACCCCACCTGGTTCCCCCTGCCGAACGCTGGTAGTTTCGGTGGCATCGCATGGCGGACATCGACTCGTGGTTTGCGCAGCTCGACGACGTCGCGGCAGCTCGAGCCGATCAGACCTCGTTTCACGTGTTCGCCGAGGGAATGCACTCGGATTTGCGCGGTCAGATCTTCCGCCTGGCAGCGCACGAGCGCATGCCCGTGTGGACGGAGAAGTGGCCGCGCCACGTCTTCGTGATCCTGGTGATCCGCGGCAGCGTCGATGCCTCGCTCCCTTCCGGGACCGTTCCCATGCGGGAGATGTCGCAGCTCGTCGTCCTGCCTGGCACGCCGTGCGAGCTCCATGCGGTGACCGACGCTTCGATTCAGATCATTAGCTTGCTGTCCATGGCCCCTCCGGCGGCCGTGCCTGGTGGGCCGTAGGGGCGTCGCCCCGCCACCAGCACGAGGACGTGCTCGATCGCCTTTGGAGACGACCCGGCCGAAGCCGCCGAGGCGCGCGCGCTCTTCCAGGCCGGCCGCGACCACGAAGGCCGCTTCGGCACGATCTTGCTGCGCGTATCCGCATTCGAGCGCGCACGGCTCGCCATCCCCGAGAGGCCCGCGTTCGTCGATTCGCTGTTCTGAAGCGAGGCATGAACGCGCCCGCGCGCGCTGCCCCTAAGCGACTTACCTCTTCGCCTCGTGGCACAAGTGAGATAACGAAACCACATGGTCCGCCTCGCGAGCCTCCGGCTCCTCGCATGCCTCGTCGTCGGCACGGCGCTCCTGTCGGGCTGCGTGCCTCAGCAGGGCGCCGAAGACCCCTCGGCGTCGGACAAGATCGAGGATTTGGTAGTCCATGACGGGTCGCTCGTGAGGTGTGGCCTCGCCGAGGGCGAAGCGCGCGACATAAGCGCGTTCGTCACGTTCGACGCCGAGCAGAAGGTGTCGCGTGTCCGCGTCGAGCCCGCTTCGCCGAGCCGACCCGAGCTCGTGCCCTCTCCCGACTTGTGCCGGTGTTTGGAGGCGGAGCTCGTACGGAGCCACGTTTCCAAGGGGCATTTCCCTCCGGGGGTCGAGATGCGCAAACGCATCATCGTCGCGCGGTCAGGGCCAAGCTCGCTCCCTCCGTTCGACAGAGGGGCTGCTGCCGCCGCGATCGCGTCCGTGAAACCCCAAGCGTGCAAGAGCCCCGATGGTCCGACAGGCGTCGGGCACTTCACGGTGACCTTCGCGCCCTCGGGCAAAGTGGCCCTCGCCGAGCTCGACGAGACCTCGCTCACGCTCGGCGCGCCCGGCCCCGTGTTCGCCGGAACGCCCGCGGGGAAATGTATCACGGACGCACTGGAGAGAATCTCGATCCCACCGTTCTCGGACACGCCCGTGCGCGTCGGAAAGGCGTTCCGCATCGACTGACGCGGTCGGCTCCTTTGCGCCACCGCGCACGGGCCGCTTCTGGGCGAAAGTTCGTCCGACGTTGGCGCCAAACCGCGTCGCCCCCGGGAACATCGACCGCGGTCGGGCGCTGGCACATGGGGCGGCCATGCCCCTCCGCCCGCACAATAGGGTCCGACCGAAATGGGGTCGGGGTCCGACCGACGTTGGCGCCAAGCCCTCGAAAGGATTCTGGAGCGCCCTTCGTCATGCCTCGTGCCTTAGTCACGACCTCCGTGCGCCGGCGCGGACCACGGACCACGGACCAGATCCGACCGACGTTGGCGCCAAGCCTCCGAAATGATTCAGCGCCGGACCAGATCCGACCGACGTTGGCGCCAAGCCTCCGAAATGATTCAGAACACGCCCCCAACGCACCGCACACCAGAGGCACTCTGGTACCCCTCGCGATAGCGCCTCCCAGCGAGCAACAAAAGGCGCCACCGCGCCGACACTCGGCCCATGAGAGGTCCATCCGCCACCGGGAACATCGACCGCCACCCAGGTGCCAGCACCCGACCGGCCATGCCCCTCCACAGACTCTCGCCCCTCCCCTTCCTCCTCGCGACCGCGCTGTTCGTGGCCGCGCCCCCGCGGGCCGGCCAGGCTCTCCCACTCGGGTCGATGTGGGGCGACTCGCCCGAGCCCGACGACGCCTCCACACCCACTCCGCCCACGCCCGCCGAAGAGGCCCGGCGCCTCTACGACGAGTCCGTCCGAAACGAGGAAGAGGCCCGCATCGCGCGCGCGCTCGGCGTCTACTACGCGCCGTCGAGCGGCCTCGAGCGCGCTCGCGTGAGGTGCGCCCCGCACTGCGGTGTCACCCGCGTCTTTCTCGGCTCCCCGCCGAACGTTCAGGCCCTCCGCTCGGGCCTTCGCGCACAAAATGCCCTGTTCGTCGGCGCCCATCCCGAGCGCGGTCTCGGCTCCGCGCTGCGAGTCGCCGACGGCATCAGCTGGTATCCCCGCAGCGTGCACCGCCGCTTTCCGTGCGACTGCGCGGTGGGCGTCGAGGCGAACGGCACCCCATGGATCGCCTTCGAGAGCCTCGACGGCGCCGAGTCGCTTCCCGACGAGCCGAAGTACACGCGAGGAGAAGCGCAGGAGGCCGCGCTTCGCCAGCTCGTCGTCACCGATCCACGGCCCGATGGCGAGCCGCCCGAGCCGGTCGTGGTCGTCTCGGCGGGCAACCGCGCGCACCTCGTGCATCGCTTCTTCCTTCGCCTCGGTCGCGTGCCCAGCACGGTCGACGTCGACGACACGACCCTCGAGGTCGTCAAGATCCGGCGCTTCCGCGACGTGCCCATGACGAGCGCTCAGCTCCGCCGCGACACGCGGTGAGCACAAGCGGCTGCCGCGAGCGCGTTGGGAGTAAAAGCGCCGACCGAAGGAACCCCATGGCGCCGGCCGCCGAGACACGCCGTTTCGACGTGCCAACCCGTGCCACGAAGGCCACATTCCAGGCGTTTTTCCCAAGAATCGACGGGCTGGTACACGCGATGCAAACCAGGGTCGTCATGCCTTCCAAGACCCTCTCGTGCGTCGCGCTCGCCTTCACCTTGGTCGCCGCCCCTCGCCTCGCCCGCGCCGAGACACCCACGCCGCTGGTGGGCGGGATCGTGTCGCTCCACATGTTCGACGAATGGGCTATCTCGGTCGGCCCAGAGGTGATCGTCCGCGTCCACCTCTCCGACGCAGCGATGCTGCCCGGGCTCGGAGGCTTCGTCACGCCACGCGTCGTCTTCCCCTTCTCCCACGAGCCGCAGCTCTTCGGCGCGGCGGGCGTGTCGGCGGCCTTTCTCTCGGGAGAGGCCAAGGTCGGCTGGGCCCTGCGGACCGGCTCGGAGGAGCGGAGCACGAGCTCGGGGTTCCTTGGCGGCATCGGGCACGGCTTCCCCGCGCCGATCGGCTCGTCGTCGCGCTCGGCGGGCGTCATGCCATTCGTCGGAATCACGCTCTTCGCTCCTCTGACCGGCGGCGAAAGGCGTCACCGGTTCTCCATGTCGGTCGACATCGGAGTCCGGTATCTACCCGAAGGTTTTCAGGCTTTCCCCCCGAACGTCATCGAAGGGCGCCCACTCCGAGGGGGAGAAGGCACCGAGCCCGAGCTCACCCCCGTGGCCGACGGCGCGCCCCTCGCGGCTCGGCGATGGCTCGCCGCCGCGCGCGACGAGCACGCATCGATCGCCACTTTCGGAAGGCTCGCCCTCGAGCTGCTCGATCTCGGCGCGGAGGCCGACCTCGTACGGCGCGCCCACGCCGCCGCGCTCGACGAGATCCGTCACGCCGAGGCCTGCCTTCGTTTGGCTTCCCGCCACGGCGCAGGCCAGGTCACCATCGCGCGGATGCCTGGCGTCGCGACCGTCGCACGAACCGCGAGCTGGCTCACGATCGCGCGCGAGGGGCTCGTGGACGGCGCCATCAACGAAGGGGTCGCCGCGGCGCGCCTCAGGGCCCGCGCCCGGGCCGCGGCGAGCGCAGAGGAGCGCGCCATCCTGACGCGAATCGCACGCGACGAAGCCCGCCACGCCCGGCTCGGCCTCGACCTCGTCCGCGACGCCCTCCGCGCGGATCCGTCGTCCGTACGACCTTGGCTCGAGGGGCTCCTCGCCGCGTCGACGCCCGAGGACGAGCGTCGCGGGAGCCGCGCCTCAGCCCCGCTAGTGCGGGTACGTGCCCGCGCGCTCACCGCCGTTCGAACCATGGTCCGTGAGACGACGGGCACAGCCCAGGCCGCCTGACCAAGAGCCGCGTCGACAGCCCGATCGCGCGTGCCACGAGCACCGACCGCGCGTGCCACCGCGCGTGATCCGAGCTACGGAAGCGACGGCGGTGGCGGCGGTGACACCTCACCGGGAGCTCGGCTACCCCCGCAGCTCGCTTCGTGGCCGTACTGGCACGCTCGCGCAGCGGCGGACTCGATACAACGAGGGGGAGCATGGGCCGGGTCTTGTACACATAGCCGCGCGAGCGACGAGCAACCGTAGCGATCGGTACATCCGCGTTCCGCCCAGGTGAAGGCAGCCGTCGCTTCGCCACCGCGCAACAGAATGGTCGCGATACCTACACATGCCGATGAGAGACCCTTAACGCAAACATCTTCGAGCATGGCGCGCGCTCGCGCCTCGTCCTTCGGGTAGCCGTCGCCTCTGCGAATCGCGTGGGCCACGGCCTCGCATCCCATCAACGAGCCCCCATCACACCCTCTCTTGAAGTATCGGGCGGCGGTGACCGGGTCAGCGTCACTATCGACGCCTATCGCCGTCGAAAACGCGTAGAGCGCGCAGGCATCTGGGTCTCCCGAATCGCACTTTGCCAAGCATTTTGTGCGAGGAACGAGCGGACAGACCGTGCAGATACTGCTGTATTGGATCATCTCCGCCGGGCACTCGCTGGGAAAGCGCTCCATCATCGCGATTCGCGGCCTCACGGGCGCGACGACCTGTACCTGCTGTTCGGGTCCGCCAGAACAGGCCCCGAGAGAGACGAAGGTGATCACGGGCACGGTTCGAAAGTGCATCGGGGCCCCTTCCATTCGAGATGCCAGCACTCTTTTCATTGGTCGCGGGTCACGCGGGCGAGGTCGGCGAGCGCGCCGGGGCGTGTCCTCCCTTTGCGAAAGACGATCTGCAAGCTCCCGCGCACGAGCTCGAGGTCCTCGGGGGCCCGCCGAAGGACGCACGCAGCCTCCCGAATCGCGTCGCCGACGAGGCCCATCGAGTCGTAGGCAAACGCGAGGTCGAGGTGGGTTTCGGGCGAGCCTTCTTCGCGTGCATCGACGTGCGTCGGCGCGTCGACGAACGAGGGCTCGAGCTCCGATGCGATGGCTGGCCGTGCGTCCGGCGTCGATGCGCGCGACCCCCCGCGGTCTCCAGAGACCACGAGGGTGTGCACGGTTCCCGGGGAGGCGCGCTCCGCGTGAGCCCGGTCGGACGTGACGAACCACGCTTCGAGCGCCGCGGCCGACGCGTCGCCGAGCGTGGCCCCGAGCTTCGGCACACACGGGACGCAGAGCCGCACGTCCGAGCCCGGCGCGGCGACCGTGGTGGTCGCGCCGCAGACGAAACACGGGGAAAAAGGGACGGCGGGGGAGATCGCGGAGCGCATGTTCGAGCGTGACACATCAACCGGAGGGGGAGACGAGCGGGCGCGGCGGCCAGATCCAACCGCGGCCAGATCCGACCGACGTTGGCGCCAAGGTGCCGAAACTACTCGGAACTAGGCCCCGACGACACGTAGGGCGTAGGCACGCGACGCCGCGCACTCACGGGAACACCCGACCAATGCTTCTCCTTGGCCTCGGTCGGATCTTCTCGCCTCGACCCCTCCTCCGGGCGCAGCACGAGAGTCGGTGGGGTCAACGTCGGTCGCCTCCTCGTCTCCGACGTCACAAGAGCTTCCACGCCAACCGATACGACGGCCCCGACGGCGCATATCGCGCCGTGCGCTCGACAGGCACCACCCGCGCCTTGGCGTACCTCACGCCCTCGGGCACCCGCGCGCGAAGCTCCTTCAAGATGGACTCGAGCTCGTCCCACCGCCTGTCTACTCCACCATGGCCCGGATGCGACTCGACACCACATCGCCCCGCCTCGTATTGCTCGTTCCAACTCACGAAGATGTTCCACTGCTCTCGTTCGAGAAGCAGCTCCGCCTCCTCGAGGGGCCATAGAACGAAGGTTCCCATGTCGTCATCCTCTTCGGCCTCGTCGAACCGAGACACGAAGCGGTGAGGACGACCGTCGACGTCGGCCACGCCGGACCGCGGACCGTCGTACCAATCGTTCTCGACGTACACGTGCTCAGGAGGTCCGTACTCGCTCATCGCCGGGTCGTCTGCTCGTCGCGCATCAGCTGGAGGCACATGGCCGCCGGAAGCCCCCGAGACGACACGAGCTCACGCGCGGCGTCAAGGCTCCACGCCGCTCGCTCGACCCGACCGAGAGCCGTCGAACGGTCTCATGGGGGCGAGCTTGTTCCCGAGCCCTCTCACGTCTCGCGCACGAGTGGTCGGAGCTACGCGGTGACTCCCTCCCACACGAACAGGAGGGCAGCGTCTTGCGACGAGCAAAGGTGCTCGCGGCAGCCGCTCGCGCTCACTCCCGCCGTCCCGCCGGGAACATCGACCCCAGCCCAGGCGCCAGCACCAGACCGGCCATGCCCCTCCGCAGACTCTCGCCCCTCCCCTTCCTCCTCGCGACAGCGCTGTTCGTAGCCGCACCCCGGCGGGGCGGCGAGGCTCTCCCCCTCGGGTCGATGTGGAGCGAATCGCCCGAGCCCGAGGACGACTCCACCCGACGTCGGCCTCTGAGGGGCGCATGAACGTGCCACGACGACATGCTCGACGCCGTATCCGCGTTGAACCTTGACCCGGCGCCGGGGGGCACGAAGGATGCTGCGCGATGCGCGGCGTCACCTGCGACGGATGCAACCTCAAGTACCTCTTCGACGGCTCGCGCCCGTGCCCGCGCTGCGGCACCCTGCCGTCACCGCTCGAGGCGACGATCGACGCACGCCCCGCAGCGCAGGTATCGCCGTTCGGAGAGCGCGGGGGTGGGGTGGTCATCGGCCTCGTAGGCGCCGGCATGTTCGCGGCCAACGTCGCGGCCGCGCACTTCGCAAATAGGTACTATCCCGCCATCGCCGTGCTCGGAGGCGCCTGCGTGGGCGCGGGCGGGTGGCAGGCGCTCGTCGGTGGCGACTACCGCACACCGGGCGCCGCGCCCACGTGGAAGCGCGTCGGCCTCGGGGCGTCGGCGATCACGGGGTTCGCCCTCGCCGCGCTGTGGATGTGGGGTGGCGCCGGCGAGTGAGCGCGGAGGATTCGGCGACGCGGAAGGCCCCTACGCTTCACCGTTTCCGGCCGGCGGGGCGCACGCCCGAATCGCAGGTGCGAGCGCCGCAGCCTCCTCCGGCCACTCGCGCGCCAGAGAAAGGAGCAAGGGATGCAGCGCTGGGTTCGCGAAGTGCTCTGCGGCCTCGATGCAATGATTCCACTCCGGCCACTCACGAAGCTCGTGCATCAGGCGAGGCAGCGCCCTCGCATCTCGCCGCGTCGCCAGCGCGAGGATGGCCTCGGCACGAACCTCGGCGACCTCGTCGTCCAGGCGGGCCACGAGAGCGGCCCGGATCTCGGGGGTGTCGCGCGCGTCGGGGTCATCGACGGCTCCCATGAGCACCCGAAGCCCGAACGTCGCCCAATTCCGCACGTCATCGTCTTCATCGGACGAAGAGCGAACGAAGCAGTCCGTGGGGGTAGCGTTCGGGACGGACAAAAGCCCGTGCACGGCGGCCCCCCGGACACGCGGGTCTGCGCTCTCGAGTAACGGAGGGAGGAGCTCGGCGGCGCGCGGGTGATGAAGGTCGACGAACGCCATCGCGATCGAGCGGAGCACGATCGGCGCCCTCTCGATCTCGAGCATCGTCGCCAGCCGCCCGACGACCTCGTCGCGCAACGGGTGAGGAGAGAAGTACCGCATGACGTCCGGGACGAGCGCACGCACCTCGGGCCGAGGGTCGAGCGCCAGCGGGGTTACGAGGCGCCACGCCTCCGAGGGGCCCTCCTTTCGGAGCCCTTCGACAGCGGCCCAATAGGCGTCATCGTCCTCCTCGGGGCGCGTCGCTTCGTCGATGGCTTCGGACAACGTGGACATCGGCGGCTCCTCGGCCTGGGAAATTTTCCGTGGAAGAGCTCGTGGGCGTGCTCCGCCTCGGAATCGACGTCCCCCACACGGCGCCTCTCCAGGGTGGATCAAGGCACCTCCGTTCGGCGGCGTCGCGGAGGTACTAGTCCTCCATCATCATCAGCGTCGCGAGGCTGCTCCACACGTAGTTGGGCATGGAGTCGTTCGGCGCCTTCTGGTCGTCCGGGTCATAGAGCTCCCGAAACTGGTGGTACCGCGCGAGCTGCGCCATCACGCCGGCCCGTGTGCGGCGCGAGAGCTCGACCGCGAGCTCGGGGCGTCCTGCCGCGCGGAGCCCGCGGTGGAGGAGCATCATCCAGGGGACCCACACGGGGCCGTTCCAGCGGCAGCACCGCGTGGCCCCCGCCGAGAAGTACGGGTCGGTGCGGTCGAGGCCCGGGATGCCGAAGGGCCGATAGAAGGTATCGGGGTTGGTGAGGTGCCCGAGGAGCCGCGCTCTTCGGTCGGTCGGGACGATGTTCGCCCAAAGAGGCAAGAACCCCGCGATCTCCTTGCGCTTGAGATCCCCTTCCGTCTTGAACGTGAACGACTGACTGTCTCGCCCTACGTGGTAGTAGAAGCCGGTGGCCTCGTCCCACATCTTAGCATTCACGGCGCTCGCGAGCGCGTCGGCCTTGGCCCGCCACTCGGCGCCTTCGCCCGCAAGGCCCAGGGCATCCGCCATCTTCGCCAGGCTCTGCTCCTCGACGATCATCTCGACTTGGAGATCGATGGCCTCCACGAGGTTCGGCGCCGCGACGTTCGTCCAAATGACATTCTCGAGGTCGCGGAGCGACTCGCTGATGGCGAGCCCACCCCACTCGAAGAGGCCGTTTTTGTTGGTGTCTCGCTCGCGCGTCCAGAAGCCATGGATGCGCTTTCCGGCGGCGTACGCGTCGCGCAAGAAGGCTTCGTCTTTGGCGACCGCGTAGACCTCCCACGAGATGTAGGAGAAGAGCGGGGAGCTGGCCGTTCGACCGGTCGTCTGTTCCACGACTGGCCCGAAGTTGTAGGGCAAGTATCCGTCGGCCTCGGTGCGATCGACGAAGTTCCTGAGCACCTCCGTGGCCGCGCGCGGGTCGGCGTGAGCGAGCAAGATCATCGCGAGGGCCTCGTGAATGTGAAGCCCGAGGCGCGCGAACCACCACGTCGGCTCGCGAGAGAAGAGAAAGTACTCGTGCCGGAGCTTGCCTTCGGCCGGCATGAGGAGCTGGTCGAGCAACACGAACGACGAGGTCCACAGGAACGACTCTTCGCGCGTGAGCCCTGGCTTGGGGCTCGGGATCTTGGCGTTTCTCTTCTTTCCCTCGTCGAGCAGCGCAGGCAACGACGCGTCCCGGGCGGCACCGAGCTCGGCGCCGAGCCGCTCGGGGCTCGCCGCGTCGACCGCGCCGCGAAACACACGAAACGGCACGGTCTCGCCGGGATGGACCACGGCTCGCATGGGCGCGAGCGCGACGGCCGCGGCCGTGCTTGGCTTCTTGTCTTCGCTCCACGCTTGGCGTAGCGCGATCATGTCTTGGGCAGACGGGGTGTCGCCGGCGCTGCACGTCTCGATGCCTGCCCAGCTCCAGGTCGGAGACTCGGAGACGAATCCATCGACCATCGAGGTCAGGTAGGTACCGGGCCCGATCACGGGCAGGACGGGCGGTGGCAGCACCTCTCGTGTCGCCCTGAGGCCTCCCTCGAGGTCGCCAAGCTCGGTGAACGGCGCGTCGCACCGGCGGAGAAACGGGAGCGCCGTGACCGTGTGGGCCTGGTTCCCGACGCCGCGTACCTGGACATCGAGCGCCGCCGCACCGGAGGTGACGACGACGAAGCGCGCCTCCACCGTCAGGTCCTCGAGGAGGGAGTACCGGTAGACCACCGAGTCACTCGCCGTCGACACGATCTCGATGGGCTTCGCCATGCGCGCGTCGACCGCTCGCCACTCGCCGTCGACCTCGAACGCGATGCCGAAGTCTCCCGCGTGCTGCGAGCTCGCGGAGACGAACCCTTCGCTCGTGCGGGTCAGCGTGAACCCTTGATCTCCGAGGTAGCGCGTGCGCGGTCGCGCGGCCGCGAACGTGAGGAGGATGGGATCGTCGAACGTCGCGCCGAGAGATGGCCCCGGGTCATGGGCCTGAGGCGGGCGCGGCGCGTAGGCCGGGAGCTCTCGTTCCGAGGGGCTGGAGCACGCCCACGAGCAGCCCAGCACGAGCACGAGGGCGCCCATGACGCGCGTCGCGCGGCGAAGGGAGATGGCCATGATCGACGAATAGGCCGGTGAATCGCAGGTGTCGAGCGCGAGCTGCGACCTCGAGGGACGTACGGACCGACGCGCGCGACAACGATACGCGGAACCTGCTCGGCACGACGACCGCCCACGTGGCTCGGCTGTTTCCGGTTTCCTTCCGAGGGGTTTGGCAGGAGGCGGCGATTCGCGGCATGATGAAGACATGCCGGTTCGCCCTGCCTCGCGGCCCTCGCGTCGTCGCTCTGTCCCTCGGGTGCCCTTGCTCGAGCACCGCCCATGAACGGGAACGACGACGCCGCGAAGTCCGCCAACCTCTCGGAGCAGGAGCTCGCGAACCTGCAATCGATCGAGCTCGACCTCGGGCCGGGTCCTGCCGCACCTCACGCCGCGCCGGAAGCCCAGTCGATGTTCGAGCCCGCGGGAGGCGCTGATTTGTCTGCGGGGCCCGGGCTCGCGACGCCCGACCTTGGCGCGCCCGCGCCCGCACCTACCCCCGGGGCTGACCCCTTTGCGCAGAGCCCGGAGCCGTACGCGCCCCCTCAGCCCCAGGCCGTTCCCGCCCCCAAGCCGTCGGTGCGCGAAATCGCCCAGAGGGTCGCCGAGGGCGGCGCGCGCGCTGCGGCGCACCTCTCCCCGATGCTCGAGGACGCACGCGTGAAGACCGCGCAGGGCACGGCGCGCGCGGTGGACCAGGCCAAGGCGCGGGGGCTCGTGCCTCTCGCCGCGATCTTCGTCGCGGTCGGGGTGCTCGTGGTCGGGGTGTTCGCGGTCGCGCTCCTCTTCATGCGAGACAGCGTCCCGACGGCCCCGGGATCGGACGAGCCGCGCACCAAGCACGTCTCGGAGTCGGCCGGCGCGAAACACGAGTGACGGCGCGTCGAGCGGGGGATCCCGGGGGAGATCCGACCGACGTTGATGCCAACCCCACGGAACCATTCAACTCCACCCCTCATCGCAACGCAGGCCTTAGGCACGTCCGCGGGCGCTCCGCCGGGACCAAAAATTCGCTCCCCACCCGCGCGACATTCCGCCCGAGCCGCCTCCTCCCTCCGATGAGACCGTCCCTTCCCCTGCTCGTTTGGCCAGCGGCGACCGCGTTCTTCTTGGTGCACCTCCTCGTGGCGTGCGGCTCGGAGACCTTCGACGGCCCGGGTGGTCCCGACGCGACCACCTCCTCGGGCGACGGGGCCACGGAGTCTGGGCTCGCACCGGGTGACGACGGCAGCGCCACGGACACGAGCGACGGAGGCATGCCGAACGACGCGACCGCGGACGCACGACACGACGGCGGCACCACGAACGATGCCGGCGCGCTGCAGCTCTCGAACCGCCTGGTCGCCGGGTACCAAGCGACGTGTGCGCTCTCGAGCACCGGCGCCGCGAAGTGCTGGGGATTCAACGGCCAGGCCGTGCTCGGCCTCGGAGACACCACGAACCGAGGCGACGACCCGAACGAAATGGGCACGAGGCTCCCGACCGTCGCCCTCGGGACCGGCCGCACCGCGAGCCAAGTCGTGCTCGGCAAAGCCCACGCGTGTGCGCTCCTCGACGACGGGTCCGTCAAGTGTTGGGGATACAACGACGTGAACGCCGGTCAGCTCGGCCTCGGGCGGGCGGACATCCTCGGCGACCAGGCCGGCGAGATGGGCGACGCCCTACCCGTCGTCAATGTCGGCATCGGCCGCACCGCCGTCCAGCTCGCTGCAGGATACATGCATACCTGCGCGCTCCTGGACAATGGCACGGTCAAGTGTTGGGGAGAGAACGACTTCGGCCAGCTCGGGCTCGGCGACACCTCCGCCCGTGGCGACGGCCCGGGCGAAATGGGCGACGCCCTCCCATCCGTGAGCCTCGGCACGGGGCGCACGGCCAAACAAGTCACAGCGGGCGCTCAGTTCTCGTGTGCCTTGCTCGACGACGAGACCGTGAAGTGCTGGGGCAACAACAACCACGGAAAGCTCGGTATCGGCGACACCCAAAATCGTGGAACTTCGCCCAATCAGATGGGAGATAGCCTCCAGCGCGCGAACGTCGGCGCCGGCCGCACGGTGAAGCAGCTCACGAGCGGCGCACACCACGTTTGCGCCCGCCTCGACGACGGCACCCTCAAGTGCTGGGGCAACAACCAAAATGGCGAGCTCGGCCTGGGAGATACCCAAAAACGCGGCGACGGCCCGGGAGAAATGGGCGACGCGCTCCCCACCGTACGGCTCGGCGCGGGGCGCACGGTGGTGGACGTGCGGGCCGGCTTTTCGCACACGTGCGCGCGGCTCGACGATGGCGCCCTCAAGTGCTGGGGATACAACTTCGGGGGCCCGCTCGGCCTCGGCGACACGAGCGATCGCGGCACCCTGACAGCCCACATGGGAGACGCCCTGCCCGCCGTGGCGCTCGGCACGGGCCGAAAGGCCACGGGTTTCGCGTGTGGCATCGACCACACGTGCGCGCTGCTCGACGACGGCACGCTCAAGTGCTGGGGCAGCAACAACAGCGGACAGCTCGGCCTCGGCGACAAGGCCGGTCGCGGCGCGAGCGCGAACCAAATGGGCGACGCCTTACCGACCGTGTCGTTCTGACAGTGGGGGTCGAGAGGGCCCGCGGCCTCCGGCACGTTCGTCAACGACCGCAGTAAGGGAGCCGTACTTGCTTGGGGTACCGAGCTCCGACTGCCGAATTCCGACCGCGTTGACGCCAACGTCACGATGTCGCTTTGAACCGCCCATCGCCGCAACGCAGACAGGGGTACGATACCGAGAAGCGTGGCGCTCGACGGACGAGCCAAGCCTCCGTCAAAGGGTCCGTGTCATGAAGACGCTGAACGGGTCGAGCTCGTAGTCGCCGAAGGGGCCACAGCGCGTGAACCCCTCGCGTTCGTAGAGCCCGAGGGCGGCCGCGAAGGCCGGGGTGCTTCCGGTCTCGAGCCAGAGGCTGGCAAGGCCCGAGACCTTCGCCTCCGCCATGATGTGACGAAGCATCGCGCGCCCTACCCCGCGCCCCAGGAACGAGGCGGCGACACGCATCGACTTGATCTCTCCGCGGCGGCCATCGAGGCGCTTGAGCGCCCCCATCCCCGCGAGCTCCTCCCCGACCCACGCCGACCAGAACGTCAGCCCGGGCGCGCGGAGAGCGTCGATATCCAGCGCGTGGACGCTCTCCGGCGGAGAGGCCTCGCGCATCCCCCGGAGGTGTTCGGCGATAACCGCTCGAATGGCCTCTCCCGTCAGGTCGTCGGGGCGAATTCTCAGGGCGAGTGACTCCACGGCCTTCACCGACCAAAGGTACCACGTGTTCGGGGCTCCGGCCCTCCTCGGCAGTGAAGGTACCATCCGTCAGGTCTGGTGCCCTTGCCACCGTCAAGATGGGTTCAAGTGGCAGGCCAAATCAGCAGTCTTGATCGAAGGTCATAACCGCTGACTTCACCCGACGACGACCTCGACCGCCTTACGCCTTCGCGAGCGCGCGCGTCATCCGGTCGATGTTCTGTTCGTTCGCGGGCACCACGATGTGCCGGACGTTCGCGGCGAAGGTCGCGTCGTCGAAGACCTGCTCCCACGTGAGACGCGTCCCCCCTTCGGCCGGAGCGAGACGCACGGTGAGCGTGAAGTACGGAGCGCAGTCGTGCCGAATGACGACGGTCCTGCCCGGCTCCAGGACCTTGAACACGTTCTCGTTCGGGTAGCTCGCGCCGTCTGGCCCGTGCATGACGAAGGTCCACCGCCCGTCGACCTCGAAGGCGAACGACTCGAACGTGTTGGTGAACCCGTCCGGGCCCCACCACGAAGCGAGCACGTCCGGCGACGCGAACGCCGCGTAGACCTGGTCGGGCGTAAACGGGAGATCGCGGGCGGTGCGCATGGTCCTGGATTCGGCGGTCATGGGAGCCTCCTAGGCATCGGTGCAGGGCGCAGGCTAGCCGACGGAGGCGCGACCGATGGGGAAAAGTCCCCCACCTCAAAGCCACATGATGGGCGGGCGCTCGGCCCCGGTCTCCAAGCTCACCCGGTGGAGCGCGTGGTCGACGAAGACGAAGAGCTCGTCGCCCTCGGCGTAGACCTCTCCCACGTACGAGCCTTCCTTCGCCCCTTGCACCGCGTGGTGCACGAGCACCTTGCCCTCCGCGTTCCGCACGACCACGTAGAGCTCTCCATTTCGTGCAGGATACACGGACACGGCGCCACGGGACGTCACGAGGCTGCGCGCGGAGCCCCCGGGGTGGATCGTGTCGCCTTCTGCGACCGCGGGCCCGTCCCACGTGCGCACCTTTCCGGCGCGGTCGAGCAAGAGCAGGCCGTCGCGGTCGGGCTCCCCTTTCTTGAGGGTGATGCTCCCAGGATAGAGCCGCATGTCGCCTTGCACACGCGCCGTCCCCCAGACGACGAGGCCCGGGGTCTTCGCCTTGCGCGCGGCCGCCTCGTCGTACGTCAGGCAGGCCGTCTCGCGCGGGGTCGTGGGCGTGCACGGGGGCGGCGAGTTGCACTCGGGCATGCGCTCGGCGCTCGGCGTGAGGGCGCCGGACAGGACGTCGAGCGAGAACGTCGCGCCGTCCTGGGTCTGCTGCAAGAGCGTGGTCGTAGACCCGCGGGCAGGGCACGCTCGGATGACCCCGGAGGGCAACGAGACGACGCGCTCCTCGGCGCCGTAGGCGAGCTCGAACACGTGAGCCTTCGCGTTCGAGTCGTGCACGACGACGTGCCCCCCGATCCGCGTCACGTGGGTGTGCACCCCTCCCCACTGGCTCGTCATGCCCTCGCTCATCCACCGTACGGTGTGCGTCTCCGCATCGAGGGCGCCGACGCGCAGCGGCCGCGGATCGTTCGCGCTCCAGAAGAGCCCCACGATCTCGGGCTTGCCGTCGCCGTCGACGTCCTCGAGGTGGGGCTTCGTGTCGCCGGCCGTGTAGAACGTCGCCGAGTAGTAGCGAGACGCGGGCTGCGGGGCCGCGGTTCCGAGCGGCGGCGTCGGCATAGGTGGAGGGGGCGGTGGCGGAGAGTGGAGCGCGTAGGCGAGGAGCGCCACGCTCCCGACGAGCACGAGAGGGACGACCGCGAAGACCCAGGCGAACGACTTCGCCGGATGCGAGATCCCCGCGCGGGCCATCGAGAGCTCACGCTCGAGGCGCTCGATGCGACGATGGGCGGCGTCGAGGGCGTCGCGGTAGTCTTCGCTCATCCTTCGAGGCTAGCGCCTGCCCGCGGGTGGTCCCAAACGGTGACCCGCCGAGCGGTCGACCGGGAACGCCGAACGGTCGCCCCCGCCGCCCGACCCGGTCGAAGTCGAAAATGGGCGACCGACGTTGGCGCCAACCCATCGAAAGGATTCAGAAGAGGCCCATTTCCCAACGCAGGTCAGAGTGACGCCCACGCGCCCCTCCCCGCCCCCTCGTGGTCAGGCCCCGGCCCCCGAACGCAAGAGCGCCGAGCCCGAAGGACCCGACGCTCTTCCTGAAAGAGAGGCCCGCCCGCGCGGCGCTCAGCTCGCGCCGTGGAGGGTGTCATCGAAGAACGTGACCTCCCCGGTCTCGACGGAGTAGGTGCCACCGATAAGGTAGATCTCCCCCTTCTCGACCATCTCACGAAGCACGACGCTCGCCTCGAGGATCTGCTCGACCGAGCGGCGCACCTGGATCTCGGTAACCTTCTCGACGAAGGCATCGTTCTTCGAGTTGCGGTTCTCGGTGACCGACTTCTCGCGGTACACCGAGGGCTGGATTTTGTTGAGCAGCGTCGACAGGTTTCCGAGTTGGGCGCCGTCGCACGCGCCCTTGACCGCGCCGCACTTGGAGTGTCCAAGGACCACGATGATCTTCGCTCCAGCGATCTTGCAGGTGAACTCCATCGAGCCGAGGATGTCCTCGTTGACGATGGTGCCCGCGATACGAACGCTGAAGATGTCGCCGAGACCTTGGTCGAAGATGAGCTCCGCCGAGGTGCGGCTGTCGATGCAGCTCAGGATGGTCGCGAAGGGGAACTGCCCGTCGCGCGTGTCGTTCACCTGCTCGAGCAGGTTGCGATGAGCGCGAAGGTTTTCCTGGAAGCGCTTGTTCCCCTCGCGGAGGAACTGAAGCGCCTTGGCCGGGGTCATCGAGGCTTGGGTCTCTTTGGTATGGGCTTTCATGACGGTTTCGTTAGGTTACCGACCTTCGGGCCGGCGCCAAGGGCCATGCTTCGCTTTTTTATGGTCGCGCTTACCCTCGTCGCCGGATGCGGGCCTGCTGCCACCGAGGGGCCGAGGAGCGTGCCCAAGACGTGCGAAATCACGCTCGTTCCGAGCCCGTCGGAGGTCTCTCTGCCCGCCCAGACCACCCCCGCGCGCACGACGGGCCTCGTCGCCCACGTCGTCGTCCCGTACTCGCGCATCGCCCGCGAGCTCGAGCCCCGGGTGCCGACCCGCCTCGCCGACGAGCGCGGGCACGACATCGGCGTTGCCGGCTCTCTCGACCTCACGGTCGACCGCGGTCCTCTCCTCGTGTCGGCCACCGACCGCGACCTCGTCGTCCGCACGAACCTCCGAGGGCAAGCGCGCGCCTGCACCCAGGCCCGCGGGTGTTACGCGACGTGCGCGCCCGAGGCCGCAGCCGAAGTGCACGTGCCGCTCGCGCTCACGGAGAGCTATGGCTTCGCCCAGCCGAGGGTCATGGTGAAGATCACACGCGGGTGCCGGATCGCCGCGCTCGGAGGGCTCGTCCAGATCGACATCACCCCGACGATCGAAGCGCGCATCGAGCCCGAGCTGCGCAAGGTCGAGCAGCGGCTCGCATCCGAGCTCCCGAGCCTCAAACCCCAGGTCGTCCGGGCGTATGCCGAGCTCGGGCACCCGCGCGAGCTGCCCCTCGGCCTCGGGTGCGCGTACGTGCACCCGCAAGGCATCACGCAAGGCCCCGCCTCGGCCACCGACAAGGCCGTCTCGCTCCGCTTCCGCCTCGAGGTGAGCCCCGAGGTGCGGCCTCGCTGCGACGCGCCCGCGCCCCTCTTCGCGCCGCTCGTCCCGAAGCTCGGGCACGACGCCGCCATGCCCGCCTCCGACGAGACCGAGATCTCCGAGCTCGTCCCCCTCGCGGCGTTCGCGCGCGCCGCCGAATCGACGACGCCCGTCGACCTCGGAGCGAAGGTCACCCGCGTGGCGAGAGCCGAGGCGCGCGCCGACGCGGACGGCCTCTGGCTCGACGCCACCCTCGAGGGCGAGGTGTGCGGCCCTTCGCGCGCACACGCACGGCCGGCGTGGTCGAGCGACGCGCTCGCGATCCGGCTCGTCGACGCGCGCCCCGGCTCATCCGACCGCGACGCCCTCGCCCACGCGCGCCTCCCCGGAGACGCGCTCGCGACCTTCGTCGGAGCCCACGTCGCCGTCACGCCGAAGCTCACCCCGCGAGGCCTCGAGACGGGGCTCCCTGCGTTGGCGCGCGCGGCCGCCACGGCGACCCAGGACGTCACCGTCGACGCGCAGACGACCAGCGTCGCTCCCGGCGAGGTGCATGTGCTCGACACGGACGTACGTGTAGGCTCACGTGTGCGTGCGCAGATCACCGTGACCGTGGCCGACGAGGCACCGAAGGGCAAACGCAGCGCCCCATGACGTCGCTCGCCGAGACACGGGCGCTGCTCGAGGGGCAATCGCGCGGGCGCTTCGGGCGCTTGGCGCCGGAGCTCGTGGCGAGCCTCGCGCTCGGGGCGGCGAGCGGTGGAGACTTCGCGGTCGCCAAGGCCGCCTTCGACGCGCTCGCGCGGAGGTACGCGTTCGCGCGGAGGGACGAGCTCTCCCCGACCCACGCCACGACCTTCGGATCCCCACCGCTCGGCGACTACACGACCGCGGGCGCCAAAGGGAAACGCGCCGGAGAGCGGCCCTACGTGACCCGGATCGTGTCGCTCGGGCCCGTCGTCACGCGCTGCTCGTGCCCCGACTTCGTGCGGAGCGGGCTCGGCATCTGTAAACACGGGCTCGTGGTGCTCGAGTCGCTCGGAGCCCTTGTTTTTTCGGAGTGCGCGGGACCCGAGGTCGACGTCGCGTGGGACCCGTTCGTGCCCCTCGCGGGGTCGCGGGATCGTCTGGCGAGGCTCGGCATCCGGCGCGCGGGAGAGGCGCTCGCGCCGTACCTCGACGGCCCGCGTCCGTCGGCGGAGACCCTCGCATCTCCCGAGTCGCGCGCGGCGTTCGTCGACGCGCTCACGCAAGCCCTGGAGCGCGCGGAGCTCACCGCGGATCCGTCCGTGGGGACGCTCCTCGCCGACGAGGGGCGCACGGCTCACCTCCGCGCCGAGGCCGCCCGAGCCTTGCCGCGCTCCCTCGCCACGCTCACGTCTTTGGCGCGGCCGCTCTACCCGTACCAGCGCGCGGGCGTGGAGCACGTCTTGACCTCGGGCCGCACGCTCTTGGCCGACGACATGGGCCTCGGAAAGACCACGCAAGCCATCGCGGTGTGCCACGCGCTCCTCGCGAGCGAGCGAGCCCGCAAGGTCGTGGTGGTGTGCCCGGTCGCGCTGCGCTCGCAGTGGCGACGCGAGTGGGAGGCGACCACGGGCGCGGCGCCGATCGTGGTCGTCGAGGGCTCGCGCGAGGAGCGGGCGAGGGCCTTCCGCGCGGTCACGCGGGGCGCGGTGGTCGTGGGCTACGAGCAGCTCCTCCGTGACCTCGCGCACGTGCTCGAGCTCCGCCCCGACGTGCTGGTGGTCGACGAGGCCCAGCGCGTGAAGAACTGGGCGACCAAATCGTCGGCGTGCGTGCGCGCGATCGATGCAAAGTACACCCTCGTGCTCACGGGCACGCCGATGGAGAACCGCCTCGACGAGCTCGCGAGCCTCATGGACCTCGTCGACGACGGCGTGCTCGAGCCGAAGTGGCGCCTCGCGGCCGAGCACGTGACCTCGGGCCCCGAAGGGGACGGCCCGGCCACCGGGGCGCGGGGTCTCGGGGGCCTAAGGGCGCGCCTCGGCCCGTTTTTTCTGCGGCGAGCGCGAAAAGACGTGCTCGCCGATCTGCCTCCACGCACCGACATTCGCGTCCCCGTGGAGCTCACCGCGGAGCAGCGCGAAAAACACGACGAGCTGCTCGTGCCGATCTCGCAGCTCCTCGCCCTCTCTCGGAGCGGCAAGCTCGCGCCGGGCTCGTCACGAAGGCTGCTCGCGCTCCTCGCCGAGCAGCGCATGCTGTGCAACGGCATCGCCCACCACGCGTTCGCCACGGTGTGGCCGCGCATCCGCGACCTCCCCCCGACCGACGAGGTGCGCGCGAGCCTGCACTCGCCGAAGCTCTCGGTGCTGCGCGCGCTCGTGGAGCGTGTGGTCGTCGATCAGGGCCGAAAAGCCCTTATTTTCAGCCAATTTCGCAGCATGCTCCAGCTCGCCGAGTGGGCCGTGCGGGACGTGCTCGCGGCCGCCAAAAAGCGCGCGGTGTTCTTCACCGGCGCCGAGGGGAAGGCCGAGCGCGAGCGCGCCCTCGAGGCCATTCGCGAGGACGACACGTGCGCCGTGCTCTTCGCGAGCGACGCGGGCGGCGTGGGCTTGAACCTGCAAGACACGATCACGGCGTGCATCGAGCTCGAGCTCCCGTGGAGCCCCCAGGTGCGCGAGCAGCGCATCGGGCGCATCCATAGGCTCGGGCAGAAGGCGCCGATCGACGTGTACGATCTCGTGTCCGAGGAGGGCCTCGAGGGGCGCATCGCGGGCCTGCTCGAGCGAAAATCCGCCTTGTTTTCCGCGGTTCTCGACGACACGAGGGACGAGGTCGAGCTCAGCTCGGCCGAGTCGCTCTTTTCGGCGATCGGGCGCCTCGTGGATCCCGTGCCGATCGCGGCCGCGGAGTCGAACGACGACGCGGCCGCGAGCGACGCGGGGGACGCGGGGGACGTGGAGGACGTGGGGGCGCGGGGTGCGGGGCCTCGGCCGGCGGCCGAGGAGCCGCGCCTCGCGGGCATCACGGTCACGCACCTCGCCGACGGCGGGGTGCGTGTCGAGGCCGCGCCGGGGGCCGCGCGCGCGTTGCTCGCGGCCCTCGAGAAGCTCGAGGGCCGCGGGAAACGCGCCGCGCGACGCGGGTGACGAGGTGTCTCCCCCACGGCGAGCGGAGCTCGACGTTTGGGGGAGACCGCAGGCGCGCAAGGCCGAAGGCCGAGCACCTGCGAGTGGGGGCACCCCTCTCCGCGCTCTTCTCTCGGCTCTTCTCTCTCGGCGCTTCTCTCGCCTTTTCTCTCGGCGCTTCCCTCGGGCGGCTCAGCTCGCGCAGGCGTCGCACAATCCGCGGAGCTGCACCTCGACGGCGAGCTTGCCCACGCTCTTGGGCACGCTCGCGACGTCTCCCTTCACGGCGAGCGAGATCCCCGAGAGGCACGCGATGGTGCCGCAGTCGGAGCACACGAAGTGCGGGTGGTGCCCCTCGTGGCGGGCCCCGGAGGCGCTCTTCTCGAGCGAGAAGCGCCACACGTGGTCGCCGAGGTCGGTGCGCGCGACGATGCCGGACTCGGCGAGGTCGGTCAGGTTGCGGTAGATGGTCGCGCGGTCGTAGCCCTCGCGCGCGAGCTCTTCGACGAGGTCGCCGTGGCTCTTCGGGACGGTCGCATCATGCAGGCATTGGAGCACCGCGATCCGCGGACGGGTGGCGCGGAGCCCGGAGCCACGAAGGAGCTCTTTGAGCTCGTCGATGCCGGGAGGAGGGTCTTTTTTCGGCCTGGCCACGAGGGTGAGCTTACCGCGACTCGGGGCGGTCGTCGCTCTCGACCTTACATTTCGGGGCCCGCGTCAGCGCCGCCCGCGTCGTAGAAGTACCGGAGGGCGAGCGTGGCGAGCGTGGCCGGGTAGGTGGCCGACACGTCACGCCGAATACCGAGCTCGATGCTCCAGCGCTTGTCGACGTAGCCCGCGCCGCCCGAGACGGTGTGCACCTTGGTGGCTTCGTCGAAGCGGTAGCCCGCGCGGAGCGGCACGTGGTCGGCCAAAAACACCTCGGCGCCGAGCATGAACCGGCCCGCGGCCCTACCGTGGGTGGTGAAATCGGCGAGCCCCTCGGCTTCGATCGACACGATGCCCGTCTGGTAGCCGACACCGCCCAAGAAGAGCGTCGGCGCGATGCCGTGCCCGGGGTTCGAGAGGTTCTTGCCGACCGCGGCGATGCGGAGGCCATCGATCGGGGCGAGGGTCACGCCGAGGTCGAGCGTGAGGTTGTTCCACACGGCCTCGCCGCGCGTTCCGCCGGAGACGAAGCTCTCGCCGAGCGGGCCCGACGAGACCGACTGGTTCGCGCGGAGGTAGCGCCCCGTCACGCCGACCGAGAGCTTGTCGAGCAGCGGATAGGCGAGCACGAGGCGCAGATCGGTCCACTGCCTCCGAATGCCATCGGGGTCCATCGAGCCCCACACGCCGCCGAAGCCCCCCGCGAGACGGTTCGTGCTCGAGTCGACGATGGCGCCGCCGTAGCTCTGCCTTCGGGCCTCGGGCCCCCAATTCGCCAGCGCCTCGAAGTGGTAGACGCGCGACATCGGCAGGTTCGCGGGGTTGCCCCAGAGCGCGTTGGTCGAGGTGCCGAGGGCCGTTCGAGCGCCGCCCATGGCCACCGATCGGGGGTGCTGGACCTCGCCCAAATCGTACCCTTGCTCGGGAGAGGTCGTCGAAGGATCGGCGTGTGCCTCAGCCGACACGAGCATCGAAACGAGCGCGAAACCTGAGGCCAACGAGGCGCGAAGAGCCAGACGCATGGGGGTCACCGCGCCCGAACCTAACAAGGGCACCTCGGCTGGGACAATTTCTAGCGGAACCTTTTAACACTGTAATATCGGGCACTTGGCCAGTATTGACAGCGAATCCCTCGGAAATTTGACAGAACTTTCCGTGCAACGTTCACGTGACGCGCGAATTCCACAAGGGTTCCATCGGCTTCCCTGCAGCGCGTCGAAACGCAGGCCCCTCGGCCGCGTTTCGCGGGGCATCTACAAGGAATAAAACCCACTCATTTCATGAGTTTATACGTTTTTTTCGAATGGTCGTGGACGGCCCGGAAGGACGGGTGCTAGCTCCATCTTCGTCGTCGCGAGCGATCGGCGGAGAGCGCATCGGCTCCGTGGGGTGGGTCTCCCTCCCACATGCGGGTGGGTTTCCCCTCGATCGTTCGCCCGACACGGACGTGTGCTTGGATTCGCCGAACATGAAGGGGAAGTGCTCCCTCCGTGCCTAGGCTTTTTCCCGGTGGCTTCGGCCTTCGGGCCCCGTGACGCTGAAACCGACTCTCGACCCGCGCGCCGAAGCCTGGCGTGCGAGGGGCTTCTATTGTCTCACGGGACTGGTCTTCTGGCAGGCCGCTCGCCTCGCCGCTCTCGCTACCCGACGCTTCGAGGAGTCGACATGGGCATGTGGAGAACTTGTGGACAGTCTCTCGGTGAGGCTCCCCTCGTGTGCCGAACGCGCGCGCCGAAGTGTGCGAGGTCGTTCGCCTTCCTGCCCGTCGCTCCGTAGCACCGGCTAGCCCGCCGCTGCGGGAAGCCTGTGGATAACCCGAATCTTCCCACCCACCCATGCCTCGGCGGCACGGGGGGGCTTCGTCGTCTCTTCTACTCGAACCTGTTCTTTCGTCCAGTCCTTTTTTCAGTACCTCGCCGCTTCGTCCTTTCTTCGGCCTTCTGGCTCTCTTCTCCCGCTCACTCTTTCGAGGTTCGTTTCGCATGGGGATGATCGATCGCGCGCACGACGAGCTCTGGCACGACGCCGTCGCGTACACCCGGGGGCGTTCTCCCGGGAGCTTCGAGCAGTGGTTCTCGGGCGTTCAGTTCGAGGGGCTCATCGACGGGGTGCTGTCGCTGCGCGCTCGGGACGAGTTCGTCCGCGACTGGGTCGAGCAGCACTTCCTGCCGACGCTCGCCGACTACCTCCGCGCGCAGACCGGGCTCTCCATCCAGACCGCGTGGTCGGTGGGTGGTGACCTCGAGAGCCCCGTCGTCGACGGCCCCATCGCGCCCGCCGTGCGCCCGCGCGTGCTCCGCCCGTCGGCCGCCCCGCCCCCCGCGCTACCCGAGGGGTGGGAGCCTGCGCCCGCGTCCGCGCGACGCCCGAACCTCGCCCCACCGCCCCCCATCACGCTGAACCCGAAGTACACCTTCGCGAACTTCGTCGTGGGCCCGTCGAACCAGCTCGCGCACGCGGCGGCGATCGCGGCGGCCGGAGGAGGAGGGCCTCGTCACAACCCGCTCTTTTTGTGCGGTGGAACGGGCCTCGGAAAGACGCACCTCGTGCACGCGGTCGCCCACCGCGTGCGCTCGGAGAGGCCGCAGGCCAAGATCGTCTACATCTCGGCCGAGAAGTTCGTGAACGAGTTCGTCCAGGCCCTCCAAGAGGGCAAAATGGCCGAGTTTCGCGCGCGTTACCGCGAGAAGTGCGATCTCCTCCTCGTCGACGACATCCAGTTCCTCGCCTCGAAGACGCAGACCCAGGAGGAGTTTTTCCACGCGTTCAACGCGCTCCACCAGGCCGACAAACAGATCATCGTCACGAGCGACAAGTACCCGCAGCACCTCGAGCGCATGGAGGAGCGCCTCATCTCGCGCTTCACGTGGGGCCTCGTCGCCGACATCCAGGGGCCCGAGCTCGAGACCCGGGTCGCGATCCTCAGGAAAAAGGCGCTCGCCGAGAACATCGACCTCTCCCCCGACGTGGTGCTGCTCCTCGCCCAAGCCGTGCGCAGCAACGTGCGTGAGCTCGAGGGGGCCCTCATCCGCCTCGCGGCCAAGTCGAGCCTCGTCGGTCACCCGATCGACCTCGACTTCGTGCGGCAGGAGCTCTCGGTCACGGTGCCTCGCATCACCGAGACGAGCATCGACGACATCCAGCGCGCCGTATGCCACCACTTCAAGCTCACCGAGCGCGAGCTCTGCTCGAAGGACCGGCACAAGAGCATCGCCTTCGCGCGGCACATCGCCATGTACCTCTGCAAGCAGCGCCTCAAGGCGAGCTTCCCGGAGATCGGGCGCGCGTTCGGCAACCGGGATCACACGACCGTGATGAGCGCCGTACGCAAGGTCGACGGCCTCCGCGACACCGATCCGGAGACACGCGCCCACCTCGACGCGCTCGATCGCAAGCTCGGAGGCTGATCCCACGGCACGCCGGCGCGGGTGACCTTGCCCACGCGACCTCGGCTCGGCTACCAAGGGAGCATGTCGCTGCGCGCTTCGATCCCGTTCGTGTCTCTCGTGTGCCTCTCCGTCACGGCGTGTGAGCCGAAGCCCCTGGCAGCCCCGCGGGCGGCCGAACGCCACGGATCCGACGGGGCCGCGCTCACCCCCGAAGCGCCGACGCCCCCGCCCCCGCCGCCCGACTGCCCGAACACGCCCGACCTCACGAAGCTCGCGGGCGAGCCCGTGACCGGAGAGTGGGTCACGACGCCCTCGTGCCTCAAGTACGTGGTCTTGCGGCCGGGAGCTGGGAAACAGCCGAAGAGCCGCCTCTCGTCGGTACGTGCACACTACACGGGATGGCTCCTCGACGGCACCAAGTTCGACAGCTCCGTCGACCGCGGCAAGCCGTTCGACTTTCGCCTGAGCCAGGTCGTGCCCGGCTGGACCGAGGCGATGCTCGGCATGAAAGAGGGCGAAAAGCGCAAGCTCGTGATCCCCTACGCCCTCGCCTACGGCCGCGACGGGCACGGGAACATTCCCCCGAAGGCGACCCTCGTCTTCGACGTCGAGCTCCTCGAAGTGCTCGTGGAGTGAAGAGCCGTCCAAGGATCGACATTTCGACGACGCGTGAGGGAGCGACGGGCGCGAGCTCACAACGCGCCGTCCAACGCCGACCTCGCCGTAGCGATCGCACGCGACCTCGACTCGTCGCCCGACGAACGCGGAGGCTCGGCCGAGCGCACGTCGACCTTGGTTCTTCGTCCTTGCTTCACGGCCGGAACGGCACCTCGCAGCGGACGAGCGGGCACCACCGCGGGAGAGCTCGGTGGCGGGACGGGCGAAGGCCTCGCCACGGCGGTCGGCGCGATCGACGAGGCGGGCACGGGGCGCCCATCGACGCGCGGAACAGGCGCGACACCGGGCGAGACCGACATGTCGGTGCGTGGACGATCCACGGTGGCGACCGCAGCGGCGAGCGGCAGCGGCGTGGCGGCCGTACCTCTCGCGTGCCGCCATGAGCTCACGACGCCGTGCCCCGACACGAAGCCGACGAGCACGAGCGCCGCGAGGGTGAGCCCACGACCGAGATGGCCCGTCCGCACGACGTGCGACGGTCCCTCGCGAGGATACGCGGGCGCGACGGGGGCGAGAGAGTCGGGCCGGACGAAGACCTCGGTCGGGCTCGTGTCGTCCTCCCACGAGGGCGCTCGGACGAGCACCGGTGGTACGGACGACGAGCGGTCAGGGAGGTCCACGCCGGCGCGAGAGCAGCATGTGTGCCGAGCGAATCCCCTCGTTTTCCTTGGCTCCCGCGAGCCACCGGGGAGGGGCGGAGGAACGAATCGGTCTCCCGCGAGGACCGAAACGGCGCTCGTGCGCTCACCCGATGGCGGCGATGTCCGCGCTCTCGAGCACGGCCTTGTCGGCGCCCTTCCGTGCGACCTCGAGCATGGCGCGACCGACCGAGCGGGTCGTCGTCACGAGGCCGGGTGCGAGCCACCGCATCACCGGCACGACGGGCGCGAGGACGACGTAGGCCGCGCGGTAGAGGGGCGTCTTCGCGCGAATCCCGTCGAGCGGCTGGATGAGGCCCGGCCGGAACATGAACGCACGCGCGTACCCGAGCGAAAGGAGAGCGTTCTCGGTGCGCCCTTTCACACGTGCCCACATCGTTCGCCCCCGCTCGGACGCGTCGGTCCCGGCCCCCGACACGTAGACGAAGGTCGCGCCCGGAGAGGCGGGCAAGAGGGCCTTCGCCGCGCGCAAGGTGAGGTCGTACGTGACGCGGGTGTACGCCTCCTCCGTCATGCCCGCCGACGAGGCCCCGGCACAAAAGAAGATGGCGTCGGCCCCGGCGAGCTCCCCCGCCACGGCGCCGAGCTCGCCGACGTCGTCGACCGTGACCTCTCGGACCTTGTCGCGCGGAGGCTCGGAGGGCCCCCGAGCCGGCAGCTTCGTGCGGCCCACGACGCACACCTCGGAGACGTCTTGCGCGAGCAGACACTCGCGCAAGACACCTTGGCCGACCATCCCCGTCGCCCCGAACAACACGACCTTCATGACGAGCTCCCTCGGCCTGAGTGAGCCCGTATCGGTAGCTCCGCGGCTGCCCGCGAGCAACGTGCGTTCACGAAGCTTTACGGTCCGCTCGACCGCTACTCGCGCACGTTCGTGAAGCTCGTGCGGCGACCGATCGACTCGTCGTCGACGTTGAGCAAAATCGGCAAGGTCTCTCGCTGCCAGTCGTCGTCGTCGAGGCGCCGCACGGTGACCTTCGCGTCGGAGGCGCTCGTGTAGATGGCCTCGACGATGTCCATGATGACGTAGAACCCGTTCGAGTTGCAGAACCGGAGCTCGGCGAAATCGATCAGCACCTCGTCGATCGCCAAACCTTCGACCTTCTTGGGGATTTCGTCGATGTGGTCTTTGAGGGAGCGGTACGGGTTGTCGACACGAATGACGCCCTCGAACCGGTGTTTGAGGGAGCGGCCATCGACCGACAGCACCGAGTGGAAGACGCTCTGCCCAGCGTCGACGATCTCGCCGAAGGTGATGATCTTCATGCTTCTACCCCCGTCGTGTACGTCGCGGTCACGGTCATGGCTCCGTCTTCGTAGGCGATGGCGAGGTCGAACTTGTTCTCTTGGGCGAGGCGCATCAGGCCAAGCCCTCCTTTCAGCCGCTCCGCGCGGCGCTCTCGAATGGTGCTGGCGAGCAGCGCGCGGAGATCCGGGGTGGTCCGGATGGTGTCGATGCGGCTCTTCACCTTCTCGTACTGCTCGGGGCTCACGCGGTTCTTCACCGCGATGACGAGCCCGCTCGGGCCCGCGTCGATCTCGAGGTCGAAGGTCGACTTCGGGTCGAAGACGTTCTCGAACACGTTGGTCACGAGCTCGGTCACCACCACGTTGGCCTTCTTGGCGAAGTTACGCGGGTAGAACATGCCCAAGATCTGCATGACCTGCTCGCCGAGCAAGCCGCCGAGGTCTCCGCTCACGTGCTCGAGCGGGCCGAGCGACATGCGGTACCGGGTTCGTGTCTGCATGAGCCGAGCTTCGTCGAGCTCGTTCACGGGTGTGGGCTCTTGGCTCATGCCGTCTTCCTCATCACGATGAGCGTGATGTCGTCGGAGTCTTGAACTCGGAACGATTGGTAATCTTCGACGCAGATGCGAACGATGTCGTCGGTCGACAGATCGCGGTTCTTGCGGATGAGCCCGTTGAGGCGCGCGACCGAATAGTCGGCGCCCTCGGCGCTCTGGGCCTCGACCATGCCGTCCGTGTAGAGCACCAAGATGTCGCCCACACCGAACGGCAGCTCGCGCTCGATGTAGGGCTTCTGGCGCAAGCCCAAGAAGTGGTTCTTCTTCTCGAACACGTACTCTTCGCCGTTCTTGGCGAGGAGCAGGCCATACCCACCGCCGCACACGTACGTGAGCTTGTCCTCGGCGAAGGTCGTGAAGTTCACCGTCGCGTACTTGCGGACCTCGCGCAGGAACTCGAACGAAGCCTTGTTGACCCACTCGACGATCTCCGCCGGGTCCTCGAGGCGCTCCATGATCGTCATGAACTGGGCCTTGAGGTACGCCATGACGAGCGCCGAGCTCACACCATGGCCCGAGATGTCGAAGAGGCCGATCGCGTACCTGTCGGACGCCGTGCGGAAATAGTCGAAGTAGTCGCCGCCGACCTCGGAGAGCTGCTTGTGATAGACCGAGAGCTCGAGCTCGCTCGCCATCGTGGCGAACATGCGGGGCAAGAGCGCCTTTTGCACGCTCGAGGCCACCTCGAGGTCCTCGCGGATGATGTGGTAGGCCGCGGCGAGCTCGCGCTCCTTCTCGTCGAGCCGCTCGTAGGCGACCTTGAGGTTGTCGTTCGTGGAGCTCCAGAAGGCCGTGTCGCGCTCGAGGGTCTTCGCGAGGCCGCGAAACTTCCAGTAGAGCCGCAGGAGCTCCTTCTCGGAGAGCTGGGCGAGGAGCTGCGTGTCGTTCCCGGCGAGGACGTCCTCGAGGGTAATCGGAGCATTCATCAGTGGAACTCCACGATCAGTCGGTCGGGATCGTCGGTATTCGTCACGTCCACGTAGTCGACGTCGCCCGGGGCCGTCATCCCTCCGATGAGCACGCCGCACTCCATTTTCCGATCGAACGGGGTCGTCGAGTGGACGACCGCGAGGCCTCGCGTCTTGTCGAACTGTTCGAGCTCGAACGAGCCCACGACGCTCTCCGGCCCTCGTACGACGCTCGCGAAGCCTCCGGACCCCGTTTGGTAGTGCAAGAACGAGACGCCCTTCTTCACCGCGCTCTTGCCGGGCCCGAAGTGGTACCAGCCGTGCATCATCGCGATGCCGACCTTGACCATGATCGGGTCCACGTTGGCATACGAGCGAATCACGAGCTTCTGGAGCTTCTCCCACTCGGAGAGGGGGTACCAGTCGTTGATTTGGAGGCCACCGATGAAGCGTGTCGCCTCTTGGCCCGCCACGATGTTGAGGTTCACGCACGCCTGGGCGAACCCCACCATGAGCGCGCCATGGACCTGCATTTCGTCGGAGAGACCGTCGTTCATGAGTGCCTCGAGGGGGTGTTCCCTGACCTGTACGCGAAGACGGAGAGCAGCGGAAGACCGCGGTACCCGAGCCTCACCATGCCGTCGTCGAGCGCGGCGGAGCAGTAGGTGGGCAGCGTGACGTCGATCGTCCCGAGCGCCTCGTAGGGCTCCCAGCCGGCCTTCGTGAGGCGGAGGAGCCAGCTCTCGAGCGTCTCGTGGCGCTCGCACCGGAAGGCGTCGCTCGTGCCGAAGATGTCGCGGATCTCGCGGCCGAAGAACTTCTCCTTGATGACGAACTTCTCGACGTCCGGGAGCTGCGAGCGGTCGATGAGATCGAACACCGTGCCGAAGTGCTCGAAACACGCGGCGAGGCGCGGCCCGAGCTGCTCGGTGTCGTGGTTCGCGTTCGGCTCGACGAGCGTGAAGAGCTTCGGCGCGAAGGCCTCGCGGAGCGCGCGGAAGAGGCGCGTACGCACGTCGGAGTTCCCCACCGGGTGGGCCGTGTGGTGGATCGTGTACGCGGAGTTCATCACCACGTTCGGGCCGGCGGTGCGCGCGAGATCCTCGAAGGTCGCGGGCGTGAAGCGCTCCAAGAACCCCTCTTTTTCGAGCACCGTGAGCGAGAACGGGAGCGCTCCCTTCGTCCCCTCGAGGAGCGCCCTCGACGCGCGCAGGTTCTCCGGGTCGGGATCGATGGCGAGCACCGTGAGCTCGCGAAGCTTCCCCGGGTCGGCGGCGAGGCGGTCGACGACCCCTTTCACCTGCACGCCGCGGCCGATGCCGATCTCGACGAACGTCGCCGAGGTGTGGCTCCGGAGCTCGTGCGAGAGGTACTGGTTCGCGATGTCGTGCGCCTTGGGCACCTGGGGGTAGCCCTTGGTCATCGCGTAGAAGAGCTCGATCTGCGAGATGTCGAACGACTCGAGGTAGATGTTCTTCGCCTCGACGAGCCTCCGGTCCATACGGCGAAGCATGGCGTCGGCGATGATGTGCGAGATGAGCTTGTCGCTCGAGAGGGCGGGGCCGACCTGCGGCTCGAGCCACCGCTCGATGGCGCTCTTGGCGATGCGCTCGCGGCGCATGTCGAAGGCTCGGCAGGCGTCGCGAAGACCCTCGTAGACCGGCTCGAATATCATCGGGGAGCTCCAGCGAAAGTCATGGCAGGGACGATGCTCGTGCACGGAGCCTCGAAGCGGGCGCCAGTCACGAGGCTCTCAAGATATCCGAGATGCTCACGCGGCACGCGGAAAAATCGCATCGTTTCGCGGATCTATGGTCCTTACCGTCCCACCCCCGGGGGTGGTGTCGTACCCTTCGGGCGTTCAGGCGGCGTCGACCGCGGCCTTGCGCGCACGAGCGAAGGCACCTGAAGCGACGAAGAGGCCGAGCTCTCGGAGCAGCGCGGGAGGCGTGAGGTGCGCGTCGGGGTGGACGGTCGACCGCGACGCGAGCGGGCGCTTCGACGCCGAGAGACGCCCCGACGCGAGCAGGCCCACCTTGGCCGCAGCCCGCTCGACCCCCTCGAGGTACTCCGACGCGCCCGAACCAAGCTCGACCTGGCCCGGGAGCTGCCCGAGAACGAAGTGGGCGTCGAGCTCGGGGCGCATGCGCGCGGAGAACTCGAACGCGGCGAACACCACCTCTTCGGGCGTGAAGCTCTCGATGTCGGCCCCGATGACCACGGCCGGAGGATCGGAGTGGAGGCGCGTGAGCCCGGCCGAACCGCCTTCGCGGAAGTAGACCTTGCGCGTCGACGGGAGGTCGAGCGCGGCCCCGGCCGACGAGAGCTGCTTGTAAATCGGCATCGCGCGCGACAGGAGGGCGCGGGAGCTCGTCATCGGATCGACGAGCTCTTTCAGGCCGAGCCCGAACGACGCGAGCGGAGCCGCCGCCGTGACCTCGGCCAACTGCGAAGCGAGCCCATCGGGGAGCACGAGCGGCGCTTCGGCGAGCTGCTCGAGGAGCTCGCGCCCGATCTCCATGGAGGGGACCTTGGCCGACGCGAGGGATGCGGCATCGAGCGCGGCCGCAGGAGCTCGATCACCAAGGAGCGTGCGCGCCGCGTCTCCGACGGCCATGGACTCGAACGGATCGTCGGCGACGATCGCGAGGATCCCCTCCCACGCCTCCGTGTGCTCGATATCGACGGCGAGGACACGAGCCCAACGATCGCGGAGCACGTCGCGCGGGGCGGATCCCGAGAGGGCCGCGGCGCGCGCCGACTTCACGAGCAAGGAGATGTCTTGACGCGCGTTGCCCTCGAGCGCTCGTGCGTAGGCGGCTTCGGCGCCCACGAGGTCTCCGCGCGCCTCGGCGACCTGGCCCGCGAGCCGCTCGACCAACGTGGCCCCGAGCCCCGCCTCGCGTGCGGCGGCGACCACGGCCTCGGCTTCGTCGAGACCTCGAGCCGCGACGAGCGCGTCGACGAGCCCCTCGGCGACCTCACCGTCCTTGGGCTCGGCAGAGAACGCCTGCCGCAAGGCCTCGATGTGGCCGGGCTCGTCGCCAAGGTGCTCGAGCTTGGCCGCGGCGACCTTGCGCCATAGCCGCGCCGCACGAGCGCCTGGGCCTGCCCGCTCCGCCTCTTGCGTGAGCACGTCGGCGAGGTCCGCGTACCTCCCCATGCGCTCGAGCAAGGTGACGAGCGCGTCGCGGGCGTCGTCCGACGCGGTGAGCTCGAGCACCTTGCGGTACGCCTCGACCGCGCGTGGCTGGTCGGTGTCGCGGAGCTCGTAGACGCGCGCGAGCCGGAGGAGCATCTCGGGATCGTTCGAGTCGGAGAGCCCTTCGCGATCGAGCGCGGCCGACGAGGGGCGCGGGCCGATGGACGGGAGCGGGACCGCGGAGACGCTCGGCTCCCCGAGCAGCGCGATGAGCCCGTCGAGGCACGGCCCCGCCTGCTCGAACCGACCCTCCGGCGCACGGTTCGTGGTCGCCGCGAACCACGCATCGAAGCCCTCCGGGAGCGACGCGGACGGCGCGTACGCCTTCGCCCTCTCGCTCGGTGGAGGCATGGGATCGTTCACGATCTCCATGAGGAGCCCGGTGATGCTCGCGTCGGACGAGTTGGCCGTGGCCCAGTAGTGGCTGCCCGTGAGGAGGAAATAGGCGATGAGCCCGAGGGCCCACACGTCGGTCGCAGGGGAGATCGTGGCGCCGGGGCGGAGCTGCTCGGGGGCCATCCACAAGGGCGAGCCGAGCATCTGCGAGTTCTTGAGCGTGCCCTTCGCTTCTTGCGCCCACTTGGCGATGCCAAAATCGAGGATTTTGAGCGTAAAGGGCACGTCTTGCCGGCGCGCAGCGGCCAAAAAGAGGTTCTCGGGCTTCAGGTCGCGGTGCACGAGGCCGAGCGTGTGGGCCTGCTCGAGGACGTGTTTCAGCTGCCGCGCACACTCGCGGAGAGAGCCGCGGCTCATGGGCCCGTGGGCTTCGACGTGCCCCTCGAGGGTGTCGCCACGAAGGAGCTCCATGACGAGCCAAGGGATGTTCGTCTCGGGATCGACGCCCGCCGCCAGCACCTCGACGACGTGGTCGCTCTCGATCGAGGCCGAGATGCGCGCCTCGCTCTCGAAGCGCACGCGGTGGGCCGCGTCGGCCGAGAGCTCCATGTGCATGACCTTGAGCGCGCGCTCCTTGCCGGTCGAGAGCTGCTCGACGACGAAGACCGAGCCCATCCCGCCCGACGACAGATGACGGACGATCCGGAAGTCCTTCGCGAAGACGGTGCCGGGCTGCAAGAAGCTCATCGTCGCCGGAGAGTACCCGAAACGCGCGAGCCGTGAGCCCCCAAGGAGCAGCCGGAGCGACCTCGCGCGTTTTGGCCTTCCGCGTGCATGATGGCGACCCTCCCCTCCGCATGAAACGTCCCCTCCTCGCCCTCGCGCTCGCCGCGTGGCTCGTCCCCTGGCGCTCGGCCGCGGCCGCCGACCACCCCTACGACCTCGTGCGCCTCGGCATGTGGGGGGGCGGATACGCAGGAACGGAGCTCACCGGGCGCGGCAGCGTGGCTCGGGTCGCGCGACCTACGGCCGATCTCGAGCTGTCGGTGCGCCGCCACTTCGCCCGGAACGTCGGTTTCGAGCTAAAATTCTTGGGGTTTCCCGTCAAGGACGACACCTACTCCCATGTGCGAGGGGACACCTCACTCGACGTCCGCCTCGTCGAGTGGAGCGGGGCCGCGCCCGGGGGGCTCACGGGGTTCGTCGGCGTCGGGTTCGACGTGGGCCGCTACGCATTCGCCGGCCGCGCCTACCCGCGGCTCGGGCTACGAGCACGCCTCTTCGCGAGCCCCTCACGGACGGTCGAGGTCTCCGCCGAGCTCCTCCCAGCGTCAGCCGGGCCCGAGGGGCGGGTCGTGCAGCACAGGTCGGAGCTTGCGTTCGGGTGGTCGCTCTTTCAGGCTGGGTTTCGTGTGTCGCACGCCTTCCACACCCTCGGCGAGCCGAGCCGCACGTTCATGATCCAAGAGCTCTCAGCCTTCGTCGGCGTGGGGATCATGCGATGAAGGCGCGGTACGTCATGGTCTTCGTCGCGGCGGGCTCGCTTGCCTGCTCGGACGTTCCGTCCCCCGTGTCGAGCGACATGTCGACCCGCGACATGCAGATCCGGCTCACCGTGAACGGGACACCGGCGGAGACCCGCGTCGTGGGCGGCCTCACGAGCCCCTCGAGCGATCTTCGGCTCGTCGACGGCGACAGGCTCGTGCTCGTCACCGACACGTTCGAGACGGGCATCGGCAACGGAACCAGCACCTTCGAGGCCACGCTTCCCCCTTTCGGCGGGAACCTCGTCGTACGCCTCGAGAGGCCACCCGGGCGCGGCGGGAATACCGAGGTGAGAGCCGAGCTCGCCGCCCCGTTCGCCGTCGTCGGGCCCGTGGGCGCGCGCATCTCCGAGGCGATCACCCTCACGTGGACCGGCACGCCGACTCCGAACGGCACGACATCGCTCGCGGTGACGGGACCGTGCGTGGGGTCGCAAGCCAGGGTGCTCGCCACCGACACGGGCGAGTACAGGTTCAACCCGGCCGAGCTCGAGACACGCACCACGAAGGGGCCATGCACCGTCGCCGCGAAGATCGTACGCACGAGCGGCTCGGCCACCCAGACCGCCACGACGACGTTCGAGGTGACGCCGTGAGCCGCGCTCGGTGGGTGCGCGCGGCTCTCTTGGCGCTCGCGCTGCGGAGCCTCGGGTGCACGAGCGATGTCCCTCCCGCCGAGAGCGCGTCCGAGCCGTTCGACGGCCTGAAGATGCTCGTGAGCGCACGAAGCAACGGCAGCCTGCTCGCCATCGACGTCGGGCTCCGATCGGCGAGCTCCGTCGATCTCGTCGTATCCCCGTCCGAGTCGCTCACCGTCGACGCCCCGGGGTCACCGACGACCGCGCTCGTGCCGAGCGGCAACCGCGCGATCGCCGCCGTGGCCACGGAAGGCAGCGTCGCCCTCGTGCACCATCGGAGGGCCGAAGGGAGCCGCACGGTCCGTGTCGAGCTCCCCCGCCCCTTCGTGATCGACGCGCCGAAGTCCGTTCGTCGAGGGGAGCCGCTCGCCCTCCGATGGGAAGCCGACCCGACGACGGCGCCCCTCATCGAAATGGAATCGGGGTGCCTCACGGGGCCCGCCGTGCGTAGACCCGCCCGCGACCTCGGGGAGTACACGTTCGCGCCCGCCGACTTGCCCTCGCGGAGCGGGCCCTGCACCCTCACCGTGCGCATCAGCCGAACCCGCGAAGCGGCCGACGGCCCCGACGCGATCCGCGTGGCCCAGATCCGCACCGTCCTCGTGGAGATTTCCCCGTGAAGCATCGCACCCGCTACCACCATCTCCGCGCGCTGTTTCAACTCGCCGTCTCGCTGGCGGCGGGGCGGGCGTACGGGTGCGGCCCTTGCCCCGGCCCGACGACCACGCTCGTGCCCTATCTCCCCGACGGAAACGGGCCCGACGCGGGGGCCGAGGGTCGCCCTGGCTCGATCGACGAGCTCGACTGCCGGCGGCAGTGCGGCAGCGACGTCTCGTCGTGCAAGCTCACGGGCGAAACGATCTCGGGCACACCGATCGTCGAGTGCACGAAGCGCTCGGAGTGTGGCGCTGGAAGGCGACCGGCAGGGTACGTTCCCGAGACGTTCGAGGCCCGGTCGGCCCTCGGCACCTACTACGCCGAGATGGCGCTCCTCGAGCGTGCCTCGGTGCCCGCGTTTCGTGCACTCTACACCGATCTCTCGCAGCTCGGCGCACCCCGGTCGCTCCGCGAGCGCGCCAAGCGGGCGATCACCGACGAGCGCGCCCACGCGAGGATCGTGGGTCGACTCGCGCGAGCCCATGGCGCAAGGCTCCCACGGGCGCGCCGCTGGCGAGCCGCGCCACCCTCACGGAGCGTCGTCGCTATCGCCACCGAGAACGCGGTCGAGGGGTGCGCCCGAGAGACCTTCGCCGCGCTCGTGGCAAGCTTCCAGGCCGCGCACGCGAGCCCCGAGCTCCGCGCGACGTTCGCGCGGATCGCCCGAGACGAGACCCGCCACGCCGCCCTCTCGCACGACGTGCACACCTTCCTGCTCACGAAGCTCGCGCCCCGCGAGAGGCAAAAGGTCACACGTGCCTACGAGGCAGCTCTCGACGAGCTCGTCGCTCACGGCGTGGGCCTCCCCGCACGGGCACGCGCGTGGCTCGGTCTCCCCACCTCGGAGGATGCGACGCTGCTCGCGGAGGCGCTGCGCGATGGCCTCACCTCCATCGGGGGTGCGCCCCGGCGTGCCGCCCGAAAAAAATCGACGCTCGATTCGTCCATCCCGCCCCGCCCGCACGTTCCCTCGGCATGACCACCAAGCCGCTCTTCACGTTCGCGCTCGCGTCCACACTTTCCATCGTCCTTTCACAGGGTTGCGCGGCCCAGCTCGCCCTCGAGGAGCGCGCTTGCCCGTGCGCCGAAGGGTGGACGTGCTGCCCCTCGCGCAACGTGTGTGTCGGCCCGGGTGAGTCCTGCGGCTCGGGCCTCGGCGCGCTCGGCAGTGACGGAGGGGGAAACGCTCTCCCAACCGACTCCGGCGACCTCAGCGACGCCCCCCCAATGGATGGCGCGGTCAGCGAAGGCAAGCCGACCCTGGTTGCCAGGACCTACTCTGGCGGGTGCGTAGCAGCGTCGGGCGATCGCCTCTACTGGGACAACGGTACGACCGTAGTGAGCGCGCTGCGAAACGGAGCCGGGGACGAGCGACTTCTTCTTCGCCGCCTAAGCGCGATCCCGTATGCCGGCTGCAGCATTGCCGTAGACGGAACGAGGCTGTTCGTGGCAGTCGAGCGCTCGTACGTTTTCCTTACCCCAGGCGTCGTCGAGATGAGCACCGACTCATCTTCGTCGGACCCATGGATACTGCACCAGCTGCCGTCGGTTCCCAGCTCGTTTTCGATATCCGAAGATTACGTCGTCACGGGAGAGGCCGAGGGGGACGCATCACTCGATTCCAGCGGGGCTCGGGACAGGCGGGCGTCGTGATTGCCACCGGCCTGAATGATCCGGCCGGAGTGAAAGTTGCCGACAAGAGAGTATACGTCAAGGAACAATCGCCTGCATCCACCTGGGCCAGATGGGCCATAAAGTCGATTTCTCTCAACAACCCACAAGACGCCTTCACTCTCGGCTCCAACCTGGACAACGTCCCCTTCACAATGGGAGGCATTTCGGCGACGGTATTCGATGGGGACGGAAGCGTCGTCGAGCTCCATCGAAGCGCATACTATCGCACGAAAGAGGGAATATTTCAGCTACCCTACACTCCACCTCGCACCGTATGGGCGGGGCCCGCCCCCTATCCGGTCCCCATCGCTTCCGACGACAAGGCTCTCTACACGGAGGGGCCGGATTCGGAGCTCGTACGCGTAAATCCAACTGACGGTCGAGCCACGACAATCCACAAGATCCCACGTGGAATTTTCTCACTTGGTGTCGACGAGCTCGGCACTTACTGGATCGACAGTGCCGGAAACCTGTATTCGGGATCCAAGTAGGCTTCGCACCGGTGATCTTCGCCTACCTCATGGCGCTCTTGCGCCCCTCGGGAGAGGCCCGCGCGACCGACGACGCGTGGGTCCTCTCCTTCCACGCCGGGGAGCGACGCGCGCTCGAAGAGGCGTACGTGGGGCACGTGCGCGCCGTGGTCGACGAGGCCAAGAAGCTCCTCCGCACGGCGGACGCCGAGACGGTGGCGCACGAGGTCTTTTGCCGCATGCTCGCGGACGCGTCGATGCGAGCGTCGTTCCGTGGGGGGAACCTCGGGGCGTGGCTCCGCACCATCACACGTCGCGCGGCCATCGACCTGCTCCGAAAGCGCCGCCGTGAGGAGCCCGCGCCCGACGACGACACGTGGGTCACCCCCGACCCTGCCCGGGACGACGAAGAACGCGACGCCAAACGGCTCGTCGAGCGATTTCGCGCCGAGATCCTCCCTGAGAAGTACGCCCCCCTCTTTCGAGCGCGGTTCCTCGAGCAGCTCCCGCAGCGCGAGGCCGCCGACCGGCTCGGGATGAGCCGCTCCACCCTCGCCTACCAGGAAGCTCGCGTGCGCGAGCTCCTCACGACGTTCTTGCTCACGACGAGCCCCAAGGGGGAATCATGACCACGTGCATCGAGAAGGCGCTCGTCGACGCCCACTTCGAGGGGCGCATCTCACCGGCGGACGAGACACGCCTCCGCGCGCACCTCCCGACGTGTGCATCATGCACCGACCACTACGAGCGACGCGCGCTCCTCGCCTCGCTCGATCCCACGGCGGTCTCTCTCGAGGAGCGGCTCGGCCGAGGCCTCGGGCTCGTGACCGAACGTGCCGAGGCCACGCCTCCGCGTCTGACACGGGCGAGGCTCGTGGGGCTCGCGCTCGTCGCGGCGGCGGCCATCGTGTTGCTCGTGCTCGCAGGGCGAAAGAAGCCCGACGATGGGTTCGCGTCGCGTGGCGCTCCGGCCGAAGGGCCACCTTACGTGCGTGTGTACACGAGCGCCGGCGGCCCCCCGACCCCGCTCGAAGGCGCGGGCCCCGTGCGACGTGACGCGGAGCTCGGGTTCGCCTACGAGAGCGTGGAGGGCAAGGGGCAGCTCATGATCTTCGGCGTCGACGAGCACGGGCACGTCTTCTGGTACCACCCGGCGTGGAACGACCCGAAAGACGATCCCGGGTCGGTTCCCATCGAGACCGGGCGCGGCCTCCACCCGCTGCGCGAGGCCATCGCCCACGAGCTCGACGGACGCACCCTCGAGATCCACGCGCTCTTCTCGAGCGCACCGCGCACCGTGAAGGCGATCGAGGGCGCCCTCGGGGGGAGGAAGGCTCCGCTCGGCCCGCTCACGCTCCCCGACACCACGGACGTGGTCGTGAAGGTCGAGGTCGCGCCGTGAGGGCGAGGGCACCACGGGCTTTCGCGGCCCTCCTTGGCCTGGCCCTCTTCGCCGGATCGCCATCTCGTGCGCACGCGGCCGAACCCGAGAGCGCGACGTTCGCGCTCGTCGTCGGGGTCAACACGTCGCTCGACAAGGACGTCGCGCCTCTCAAATACGCGGACGACGACGCGGCGAGGTACTTCGATCTCTTCCGCCTCTTGGGCGCACGCACGACGGTGCTGGCGCGCCTCGACGACAACACCAAGCGACTCCACCCGCAGGCCGCCGCCGAGGCCCGCGAGCCGAAGAGAGCCGAGCTCGACGCGGCGCTCACGCAGCTCGCCGACGACGTCGCGCGTGCGAACGGGCGTGGCGTCGAGACCACGGTGTACGTGACCTACGCCGGGCACGGGAGCGTCGATCAGGGGAGGGGCCAGGTCACCCTCGAGGACGCTCGGCTGACCGGCACGGACCTCGCGAAGGCGCTCGCCAAAGTACCTGCAAAGCACATCCATCTCGTCGTCGACGCGTGCTCGTCGTACTTTCTCGCGTACGCGCGGGGCCCTGGGGGCAAGCGACGCGCGGTGCAGTCCTTCGCGGCCGACCGAGAGCTCGCAGCCGATCCTCGCATCGGCTTCGTGCTCTCCACGTCCTCCGCGCGCGAGAGCCACGAGTGGGACGCCTTCCAGGCCGGCGTCTTCAGCCACGAGGTGCGCTCGGGGCTCTACGGCGCAGCCGACGCCGACGGCGACGGTCGCGTCACGTACCGCGAGCTCGCCGCTTTCGTGGCACGCGCCAACATCTCGATTCCAAACGAGAAATTTCGCCCCGCGGTGCACACCCGCGCCCCCGCCGGGGCCGACGCGCTCGTCGACCTGCGCGCCGCGCGAGGCCGCAGGCTCACGATCGACGGGACGCACGCCGGGCACTATTACTTGGAAGATGCACGGGGTGTGCGCCTCGCCGACGTGCACAACACGCGCGGCACCGACCTCTACTTGGTGCGGCCGGCGCCCACGGGGCGCGCGTACCTCCGGCGCACGTCGGACGACCGCGAGCTCGCGTTGCCTCCCGGGGACGACGCCGTGAACGTCGCGTCGCTCGTCGTCGACGCTCCCCGCGTCGCCTCCCGTGGGGCAGCCCACGAGGCGTTCTCGACCTTATTTTCCCTTCCTTTCGACGCGACCGTCGTCGCTTCGTACACGGAGCCGCCGCTGCCTCCCCCCGACGTCGACGAGGCCCCGCCCGCGCGTGGGCTCGAGACGCGGCGCGCCCTCGGGCTCGGCACGTTCGCCCTCGGGACGCTGCTCACGGGAACGGGCGTCGCGTTCGCCGTCTCGGCGGGCTCGGCGAGCGTCCCGCCCGGGGCGACGCAGGTCGACGTGGTGGCCGAGAACGACCGTATCGCGCGCGACAACGCGCTCACGGCCATCTTCCTCGGGGCGGGCGCGAGCGCGATGGTGAGCGGCGCGCTCCTCTATTTTTGGCCTTCGGCAGGCGCGCCCCGGACCGTCTCGTTCGGGGTCGTGCCTGCCCAGGGCGGCGGCTTCGTCTCGGCGGGCGCCCGCTTCTGAGGCGATCGGCGCGCCGGTCCCGCTACTTGGCGCCGCGAAGCTTCGCCGACGCGGCGAGCGCCTCCTGCCTCACGCGCATGATGTTGCCGAGCGGCCTGTGGTCGGCGACACCGTGCCACGGGTTCCACGAGAGCGCGTCGCACGTGGCCTCCTCGTCGGGGGTCGCGTTGCGGTCGACGACGACCATCGCGACCCGCGTCCACGGCGAGTCCTGCTCGCGCCACTCGACCGACGTGTCCTCGATCGGCTGCGCCTGCGCGGCGAGCATCGCCGCGTCGTGCCGCTGGAACTGCACGCGCACCTCGAGGCAGAGCGGCCCCTCGGCGAGCGCCTTCTTCACGCCGCGCGGGCCCGTCGACATGTAGTTCGGATCGCCTTTTTTCCCGGGGGTTCCGAGGGGCTCTCCCCCCGGGAAGACGAAGTCGGCGAGCTCTTGTTTGCCGCCCCTCACCGGCGTGCACGTCCCCTTCCCTCCCTGCCCCGAGTACCGCCCCGTCGTGATGGAGACCTTGATCGCCTCGCGCGGGCTCCCATCGGCCTCCGTGCCGAGCGCGATCGCCCCGCCGGAGAAGAACGTCTGCGCGAGGACGCCGTCGTGCGACTTCGTGCTCGTCACGACCTTGTGCACCAGCGTCGACGCGACGCGCGGGTTCGCGACGAGGTACGTGAAGAAGCCCTTGAGGGCGCCGAGCTTCGCGGTGCCCTTCGCCGACGCCATGTTCGCCTGCGCGACGCCGAACGCCGCGAACGCCTCGGAGCTCGGCGCGGGGGTGGTCGCGCCGTTCGTGAGGAGAATGTCCTGCGTGTCGCGCTCCTGCACGAAGAACTTGGGACCGTTCGGGAGCCTCGGCCCGGAGACGCCCAGGATCTTGAGCGCGAGCCCTCGGACGTCGACCTCGCCGTCGGGCCGCGTACGTCCGCCGACACCGTTCGACCATCGCACCCAGACGTCGTAGGGCTCCGGGTGGTCGGCCAAGATCCCGACCTTGAGCGACGCGAGGCTCGTGCCCTCGGGCAGCTTCGAGCGCGACGCGAGATCACTCGGCACGTCCACGTACATCTTGGCTTTGGTGCACGCGTGCGGCTTCGCGTGAAAGGCGCGTTCGAGCTTGCCGTCGTTCTGCTCGAGGAGGCGCTTCTGGATCGACTGCATGTCGCTCGCGAGCTTCCCGAACTGCTCGGCCTCGCCCGGGAGCACGTTCTCCTGACCGGCCTTCGTGGGGCGAAATCCCGAGCTCCAGCGGTTCTGGGCGTCCGGTCGGGTCCACGTGTCGGGCCCTCCCACGACGTCGGCGATCGTCCCGACCTTGCGCGCGAGCGTGTCCCAGAAGGTCGCCTCGGTCATGTTCGTGAGCGCGTCGTCGCTCGTCTCGGAGTCGTCGCCTGCCGACTCCGCCGAGCAGGCCACCACGCTCGAAGCGACCGCCAGCGTGACGAAGGCCGGGAGCACGAAGCCCCGCGCTCGCACCGCAACACCATGAATCGATACGTATTTTCGCAATCTCATCGCCGCCGGCTCCTTCTCGCGGGGCGCCGGGCACCGACGCCGTCTCCGCGGGGGACACTGTTCGCCGAGGCGGCGCGAGCCACCATGGGACGAATGACCCATGCGGGGTGCTCTCAGGGCCACGACCGAGGCCCCCGGGTCGACCGGGTCGAGCCGTCGCCTCTCAAGCCTCGAGGGTGGGCACGACGAGCTCGTTGCGCACGGCGAAGAGCGCCGCCGCAGCGCGCGTCGAGACGCCGATCTTCGCGTAGATGTTCTCGACGTGGTGCTGCACGGTCCGAGGGGCGATCCGGAGCGCCGCCGAGACCTCCTTGTTCGTGAGGCCACGGGCGAGCTTCACGAGCACCTCGACCTCGCGCGCCGTGAGCCCGTGCGACGGGGGCTCGCTCTTCGCCTGCGTGTGCCCCGCGGCGGCGAGCACGTCGGCCACGGCGCGGGGGCATAGCTCCCCTCGTGACGCACATCCCCGAAGCTCCTTTTCGGCCGCGGCGGGCCCCAGCGCCGCGCGGTGGGGGCGCTCTTCGAGCATCGCCCGGTAGGCGTCGGCCACCGCGAGCCTGCGCGCGAGGCGCTCCGCGGCAGGTGGCACGAGCCCCGACGGATACCCGCTCCCGTCGCAGCGCTCGTGGTGCAGCCCGACCGCGCGCGCCTCCGCCGACAAACCGGGGACCTTGGCGAGGATGCGCGCCGAGAGAAACGCATGCATTTTGCACTGTTCACTCTCGGCGGCGTCGAGCGGCCCTCGCTTCTCCCAGATCCCGTTCGGCACACCTACGATCCCGATGTCGTGCAGGAGAGCGGCCCGGTAAGCCACCTTTCCCTCGAGCTCACCCTCTCCCGACGCCTCGGTGGCGCGCCGAACGAGCCGCGCGACCCCCTCCGAGTGCCCGAGGAACCACGGCGACTTCAGATCGGCGTACCGCGCGAACGCCACGGCGATCGTGTCGAGGTCCGAGACACGCGCGCGCGGGAAGGGCTCGGCGTCGAGGTAGGCGTCCCACGTCGATTCGAGCGCGAGCACGCTGGCGAGCGGCTCCGGCTCGCGGAGGACCACGCGAACGATCTCGGGATCGACGGTGCGCCCCGACGTCTTCGAGAGGCCCTCGAGCGCGGAGACGAAGCCCCCTCGACGCGCGCCGATCTCGAGGCCCTGCGCCGCGTGCAGCAGCCGAGCCGAGACGGCGATCCCGTCGCCCGTGAGACCACGCGGCGAGCCACCGCCCGAGTACCGCTCGTAGATTTGGGAGAGGGCGCGCGTCACCTCGTCACCGAGGCCGAGGTCCGCGCTCAAGCTGGAGGCCTGATCACAGTGTGCCGCGGCGAGCTCGTGACCCGCGCTCGGAGACGAGAGCACGCGGCCGATCGCGAGCGCACGCGCACCGAACGACGCGTCTCGGCGGAGATCCAAGCTGCGCGTCGCGACCCCGATCGTGTCGCGAGGATCCGTGCCCTCGAACGTACGAAGGACGTCGTGATCGTCTCCCGCGCCGAGGTGCGCGGCCTCGTGGGAGAACGCCGTGCACCCGAGGTGGCGCAAGAGGGCCACGTAATACGTCGTCGAGAGCGCGTCCCCGCGCTGCCCGAGCAGCTCGCCGAGGCGCGTGGCGACGAGGCACGTCCGCACCGAAGTCCCCATGGGGACACCGGCGGCGAGATCGGTCGCCGACGCGAGCGCCCCCAACACCTCGGCGAGGCGGAGGCTCATGCGGTGCTGTCGGGTGCGTGACGGGTCATGGTCCTCTGCACGGGCAGCGTTGCACCCTCCGGGCGCCGAGGTCCATGGGGCGAACGTCCCATGCCTCCTCAGAAGGCGGCTATCTCTTCGATTCTACGAGAGATTCAGAGGCGCACGTCGATGTAGAGGCCGCGCCGGAGCTCCTGCAACCAGAGCTTGCGTTGACGCTCCATTTGCTCACCGTAGGCCCGGTCGAGCATGGCGTCTTTGACCTCGTCGTACTGCGGGATGTGCGCGCCGTCGCGGAGCTGCACGATCAAGATCGCCTCGTTGCCGAAGCGGAGCGGCTCTCCCGTCTCGCCGGCCTTGAGCTTCTGGACGATCTCGCGGAGCGGCGGAAAGAGGGCTTGGAGCGGCTGGGGCCCGCGCGAGCCGCAGGTCGCCTTGGTCTGCGTGTCGTCCGAGTACTCTTTGACGAGCTTGCAGAAGTCCTCGCCGCGGCGCGCGCGCGTCACGAGCTCTCGGGCGAACGTCTCGCGGACCTGGATGTCCTGGTCGGTGGCCCCGGGCTGGATGCGCAGCGCCAGGATCCTCGGCTCGGCCACCGCGTCGCCTCCCGAGTCGCGGATCCAGCGGTTGTACGTGGCGCGCGCGTCGGCCTCGGTGACACGCACGCGGCCGCGCACGCGGAGCTGAATGAGCTTTCCTTCGAGGAGCTGGCGGCGAATCTCGTCGCGGTAGTCTTGCTCGGAGAGGCCCTGGCGCTGCGCCTCGTTCAAGAGATCGGGCACGCTGATGCGCTGCGAGGCGGCGACGTTCTTGATGCCGTTGTCGACCTCCTCGGCCGACACGGAGATGCGCGCCTTGTCGGCCGCGATCTCCTCGAGGCGGTCATCGATCATGCGCGTGAGAAGCTCGCGGATCTTGTCCGACTCGGCGGCGGCTTGCTGCGCGGCCGTCGGGTTTTGGGCCGCGATGGCCATGAGGTGCGGGCGCGCGCGGTGCCGGAGCTCCGAGAGCAAGATGGGCCTGTCGCCGATGACCGCGACGACGCGCTCGACGATGGCGGCCTCGGCCACACGCTCGTGACCGCCCCCGACCGACGCCGCGAGCCCGAGCCCGAGGGCCCCGGCGACCATCCAACGAACGAAGCGCTTCATACCGAGGTCGGACCTAGCACGAACGCCCCGAGCCGAGAACCGAGACGTCCGCTGCGGACATGAACGTCCATTCAGTTCTTCGGTCGACGACGCGAACGCTCGAGCCCGACGCGCCCACGTTGGCGACGAAAGCCCATCCGACATCCGGACATTTCGGACGCCCACGTTCCGAGCTAGAGGCAAACGAGGAGGTCTCGTTCATGTCGCTTCGTCTCGTCCTCGGAACCCTGGGTGTCGCCCTCGCGCTCGGCGCCTGCAGCAGCACCACAACCACCACCCCGGAGACGGACGCGTCGACCGCCGACGCGACCACGCCCGACGGAGGCAGCGACTCGAGCACGGGCCCCGCGAAGACGTGCCCCACGGCCGTGCACAAGACCGTCGTCATCGTGGGCGACTCGATCTCGGACGTCGGGAGCGGGGAGACGCTCGACCAGCAGACCCCGTTCTACCGCACGCTGCTCGCCCAGAACGACGACGAGCGCTACCCCGCCTGGAAGGGCTTCGATCTCGCGACGTGCTGGAAGATCGACCCGAAGACGGCCGTGGTGAAGGTCTCCAAGGGAGGCGCCATCGCCACCCAGAAGTCGGACGGCAACCGCTCCATCCTCTTCGACCAGGTGAAGAGCCTGCCCGCCACGCTCGAAGGGCCCGTGCTCGTCGTCGGCTCGATCGGCGGCAACGACGTGCTCGCGGGCCTTCAAAACGTGCTCTTCGGCGACACGGCGAAGGCCCAGGCCGACGTCGAGGCGTACGCGAAGGGCTTCGGCGCGGCGATGGAGGAGCTCACGAAAGAAGGGCGCTTCGGCGCCGGCGTGAAGGTCGACGTCCTCATGACGAACATCTTCGATCCGAGCGACGGCACGGGGCGCTTCCGCTTCACCCCCGAGAACCGCAAGTGCACCGGCTCGTTCTCGCTCTGGCCCGAGGGGCAGCCCACCGAGCCCGCGCTCGTCCAGTGGAACGCGGCCATGACGGCCGAAGCCGCGAAGTACCCGGGCGTGAAGCTCCTCGACCTCAAGGCCCTCTACAAGGGTCACGACGTGAACCAGCCCGCCGAGGCGAACTGGTTCTACAAAGACTGCATCCACCCGAACACCCCGGGCCACGAGGGCATCCGAGGCCTCTTCTGGAAGGGCATCGTCGACCTGAAGTAGGGCGGCGCGTGCGCGTGGGCCGAGGGACGTGTGCTACGCCTCGTACGTGAGGTCGCCCCGCCCCGTCGCCCACGATGCCCCCGCCATGAACGCGCCTCTACGCGTCTCCCGCTGGGCTCACGTTCCGTCGGTCACGCCGAGCCGTAGACCCTTCACTCACGGCTACGCGTCGCTGTCGTTCGTCACGAGCGGGAGCGCGCGTATGGAGCAGAACGGCGAGAACGTCCTCCGCGAGGGTGACGTCATGCTGGTGCCCGCGGGCATGCCCCATCGGATGCTCGAGGCTCGTCGACCCGAGTGTTGGGGGCTCGCGTTCCAGACGCCCGGCCTCATCGCGGACGGCTCCGCGGCGCTCCTCGCCCCGTTCGAGCGCGTCCGTGATGGTGGGTCGCCCGTCGTGCGAGTGCCGCCATCACGCCACGCCTACCTCGAGGGCCTCTTCGTGGAGCTCGACCGCCTCGGCCGAGAGCCTGGCCTAGCTCACGTCGGCTTCGAGGCGATCCAGCAGAGCCTCCTCACCCTCGTCCTGGCCGAAGTCCACCGAGCTCACGTGGCCGACCCGCGGCCGAGGGTCGCGGGTCGCGGCGTGGTGGGAGAGGCGCTGCGCTTCATCGAACGGCGGTGCCTCGGACCACTCACCGCACGCGACGTGGCCGCTGCCGTCGGGCGTACACCAACCTACATCACGGCGGCGCTCACGAAAGCGACGGGGCGCTCGGCGAGCGCCTGGATCCTGGCAGGACGGATGGCGGAAGCGCGCCGCCTGTTGCTCCATTCGGACGAGCGGATCGACATCGTCGCCGAACGTGTCGGGTACGCCGACGCAACCCACTTCATTCGGATGTTCCGCCGCACCCACGGCGTCACGCCGGCCACCTTCCGAGCGTCCGGAGGGCGCGCGTCGACGGCGTTCGGCGATAGGTGACAGGCTCGGTGCGCGCCTCCCTCAGGCTGCGCCGCAGCTCTCCATCGTGAGCTCGAGGTTCATCATGCTCGCAGCCTGCACACCGGCGGCGGCGGCGAAGATCGCGCCCTGCATCCGCGTGGTGAGATCTCCCGCGGCGAAGATCCCGGGGATCGACGTCTCCTTGCGCATCGGGTCGACGCGAACGTAGCCGTCGTCGTCGAGGGCGAGCCCGAGCGCGCGGACGACGTCGACGTGGCGCTGGGGAGGGTGCGCGAAGAGCGCGTCGCAGGCGATGGTCACGCCCCCCTCGAGCACGATCGACGCGAGCTTGCCCGAGGCCCCTTCGAGCCGAGCGATCGGCGCCGTCTGGACGCGCACCCCGCCGGCCGCGAGCTTCTCCAGGGCCTCGGAGGCGAGCTCGACCTCTCCGTTCGTGAAGACCGTGACCTCCGACGTCCACCCTCGGAGCTGGAGGCCGAACGGGACGAGATGCCCTAGGTGCTCCGCGCGCGCCAAGTAGCCCCATCGGCGGTCTCTCGCCTCCCAACCGTGGCAATACGGGCACTGGAAGATGGAGTGTCCCCAGTGCTCGCGAAACCCATCGATCGCGAGGGTCTCGTCGATCATCCCGGTGCACAAGAGGACTCGCCGGGCCTCGACCGTGACCGTGGGCAGCCGCACCCGAAAGGCGCCGCGTGGGCCCGAGATCTCCTCGACGAGCGCGTCACGAAGCTCGACGTTCGGGTAGGTCGCGAGCTCGGCCCGCGCGATCTTTCGGAACGCGTCGGGGGGTGTCCCGTCTCGGGTGACGAAGTTGTGGAGGTGCACGGCGTTCGCGTTCCTTCGCGGCCCGGAGTCGCAGAGCAACACTCGCTTTCGCGCGCGGCCCAAGGCGAGCGCCGCCGCATGGCCCCCAGGCCCCCCACCCACGATGACGACGTCGTACGGCATTCGGATTCTCCTCGTTTCGTGGCGGCGCACGCGACCGAAGTGACCGCGGCGATCTCGCCTGGCCGAACGTAGCGCGCGCGGTCGTTGTCGGGAGGGCGAGCCCTTCGCGAAAATCGGCGCCACCTTCGATCGGCGCAGGAACGAGCGCCCGACGGGAATGGCCCGACGCCTTGGGGGGTTCTCCGTTCGATCGCGCCTCCCGAGGGCGCTCTCCTCGCGACGGCCCAAGCCCGGCGAGAGGTTAGGGGTCCCATCCCCGTTCGAGGAGAGTCCGACCGATGTGGAGCGCCGTCGCACTGGGCCTGGTCGTCTTGGGGCACTCTCCCGAGCTCACTAGCCTCTCGTCCACGCCTGCCATCGACACGCTCGGCCTCTTCGCCGACCGGGCCCACGGCGAGCCCGAGCCTCCCGCTCGTCTTCGCGCCGAGACCGACGACGACGGTTGCGAGCTCTTTCGCCGAGACTGGCTCGACGCCCCCTGGCTCGGCCTCCCCGAGGCTCTCGTCCTGGGCGGCTCGCACATCGACGCACACGGCGTCGAGACACCGTACGAGCAGATCCCGCGGCGGTGGGACGTCGACCCCGACTACGAGGGCTACCGCTACCCCGTCGCCCGTGTGCCCGGCTGGCCCTCGGTCATCTCCGGGTACGACCTCGACCTCCCCAACGCGATGCAGCGGCGCGGAACGATGCACGCGGTGGGTCACGGAGGCGTGGATCTCGCCCAAGCGATGGGGGCCCCGATCACCATGGTGCCCCTCACCCACCAAGTGGGCGACGCCGTGGTGGTCTACGTGGGCCCGCTCTTCGGCAACACGGTGGTCACCCGCCACAGGCTGCGCGAGGGCGGCGGACAACGGGATTACGTGCTCCTCTTCGGTCATCTCAGCGAGGCAGCGCCGGCGATGCGACGCGGTCACGAGGTGCGCGAAGGCGAGCTCGTGGGCCTCGTCGGAGACAGCGACTCGCCGAACCTCGTCCACCTCCACCTCGAGGCCCGCCGTGTGCGCGACGGCGTCGACGCGAGCAAGCTCGGCCCCGACACGATCCTCTCGCGCACGACCGTGACCGATCCGCGCAACGTGCTCCCCCCTCGCGACCCGGGGCGAAGATCCTCGTCGTGCCGCCTGCGCCCCTACCGAGCGGCCCTCGGTGCCTTCACATTGTCCGCACCCGGGCCGCTCTTTCTCACGATTCCGTAGGGAGACTCGCCCGTCACGCCGAGGGCCCGTCATGACGCGCTCTCCGCCTCGCGATGCGTGAGCTACGCTTCCCCCCTCTCATGGAGACGAGGCTCCGCGATCCAGGAAAGCGACTCGCGCGCCGCGCCGAAGTGATGGTGGCGGCGTCGGTGGCGCTCGTGCTCGCGGCCACCCTGTTCCCGTTCCATTTTCGGTTCGATCTGGCGCATCTTCTCGAAAAGTCTCGAGAAATCGAGTGGGAGATTTACTACACCGATCGCCCCGGGCACGTGTCGATCGACCGCGATCTCTTGCAGAACCTGGTGCTCTTCATGCCGCTCGGCGCGAGCCTCGGAGCCCGCGCGGCGGCCCCGCGACCGCGTCGTGACGCGCTCTCCGCGCTCGCCTTCGGTGCGGCGCTCTCCATCACGGTGGAGCTCCTGCAGCTCCTCACCGAAGAGCGCGTTACGCAGCTCGCCGACGTGTGGCGCAACGCGGTAGGCGCGTGCCTCGCGGCGCTCGTTGTGTCGGCCGTGCGCGCGCGGAAAAATCGCGCCTCTCTGTAGCAGCTCGAGCGTGCGCGAAATCCGTGCACGTTGGCCGTGACGGCATGCGAAGGGCCCGTTACCCTCCGCCGCCTCATGAAGCCGCGCATCGTCCGCTCCGCCGCCCTCCTCGCGCTCCTCGCCTTCGTCGGCTGTGCCACCACCGAGGGGCCCGATCGCGGCGCCGCGCGCACGAACACCCCGACCGAGACGGGTGGGCTCGTCGCTCACGTCGCGCACGACGACGGCCGCGTGGACGCCCCTTCGTTCGTGTGGGTGAGCCGCAGCGCCGAGGACCGCGCGAGCGCTCCGTTCGCGACGCCCGAAGCCGCGACGACCGCCACCCTCCTCGCCCTCCGTCAGAAGCTCCACCTCTCGAAAGAAGCGCTCGCGGCGATCGAGGCGCCCGTCGTGCACGACGCGGGGGGCTTCGCCATCGTCACGAAGGTCGTCCAGCGCGTGAACGGGCGCGAGGTGTTCCGTGGCGCCGCGAACGTCGTGCTCCGTCGGGACCTCGAGCCCGTGTCGTTCTCGGGGCAGCTCGCCCCGTCGCTCGAGGGCAGCCTCACGCCGTTCACCGTGGGGCGCGAGCCCGCGCTCGCCTTGGCTTTCCGCGCCGTCGTGGGGCACGACCTCGACACGTCACGCGTGCTCGAGGCCTCGACCGACGGCGACACCACGACGTTCGAGTCTCCGCTCTTTGCCCAGCCCGTGCGCGTGAAAGAGGTCTTTTTCCCCGAGCGGGGGCGCGTCGAGCCGGCGTACCGGGTGGAGCTCTTGCTCGCCTCGGGCGAGTCGCGCTCGGTGGTCGTCTCGGCCGAGGACGGGCGTGTGCTCTTCACGAACGATCTCCGCCGCTACGAGGCCAACCAGTACCGCGTCTGGGCGAGCCCCGAGACGCTGATGCCCATGGACGGCCCCCACGGAAACGGGTTCGCGCCACACCCGACGGGCCGCGCCGACGGCACGAAGATCACCTACGTCCCGCCGCAGCTCGTGACGCTCCAGAACTTCCCCTTCTCGAAGAACGACCCATGGCTCCCCGCCGGCGCCACCGAGACCCGCGGAAACAACGTCGACGCCTACTCCGACGTGGTGAGCCCGAACGGCTTCTCCGCGAGCTCCGCGGACACCCGCGCCACCGCTACCGCGCCCGGAGTGTTCGACTACACGTACGACACGCAGGCCTCGCCGAACGCGACGCCCGAGTCGGTGCGCGGCGCCGTCACGCACCTCTTCTACGTCGCGAACTTCATGCACGACTGGATGTATGATGCAGGTTTCGACGAGAAGTCGGGGAACCACCAGGCCGACAACCTCGGCCGCGGGGGCCGAGGCAACGATCGCCTCCTCATCGAGGCGCAGGACTACAGCGGGCGAAACAACGCCAACGCGGCCACTCCCGCCGACGGCTCGTCTCCGCGCGTGCAGATGTACGTGTTCGCCGGTCAGACCACGGGCAGCCTCGTCGTCGAGGCGCCCGCGAGCGTAGCGGGCACGAAGAACGTCGGCATCGCAGGAGCGTTCGGCAAAGACAAGTTCGTCACGAACGGCCCCGTGGTCATGGCGCTCGACTCCGGCGCAGACGACAAAGACGGCTGCGAGAACATCCTCAACGCGACCGAGCTCAAAGACAAAATCGCCCTCGTTCACCGCGGAAATTGCTCGTTTTCGCAGAAGGCGCAGAAGGTCCAGGCCGCCGGCGCCATCGGCGTCATCGTCGCGAACGTGGCGAGCTCTTCGTCCCCTGGGACGGCGCCCTACATGGGCGGTCAGGCCGGAGACGTGACCATCCCCGCGCTCTCGTTGAACCTCGCGGACGGCCAGGCCCTCGAGGCGGCGATCCCCCAAGGGGTCACCGTGACCATGCGAAGGCAGGGCACGAGCGATCTCGACGGCGGGCTCGACACGGCCATCGTGGCGCACGAGTGGGGTCATGTGCTCTCGAACCGCCTCGTGGGGAACGCCGACGGCCTCACGACGAACCAAGCCGGTGGCCTCGGCGAGGGCTGGGGCGATTTCGTCGCGCAGCTCCTGATGGTGCGCCCCGACGACCTCAGCGCCCCTCAGGGCGCGGGATGGGCGGGCGCCTATCCCACAGGTACCTACGCGACGAGCGGCTCCGGCGACGACGCGTACTTCGGGATCCGCCGCCAGCCCTACTCGACCGACATGAAGAAGAACGGGCTCACGTTCCGTCACATCTCGGACGGCGAGGCCCTCCCGAAGGACGTGCCCACCTCGTTCGGCGAGGACGGGAGCAACAACTCCGAGGTGCACGCGACGGGCGAGGTGTGGGCCCAGATGCTCTGGGAGTGTTACGCCGCGCTGCTGTCGGACCCGCGCTACACCTTCGCGCAGGCGCAAGAGCGCATGAAGAAGTACCTCGTCGCGAGCCTCAAGGCGACCCCGGTCGACCCGACGCTGCTCGAGGCGCGCGACGCGCTCATCGCCGTGGCCTACGCGACCGACGAGGGCGATTTCCAGGCGTTCTGGAAGGCCTTCGCCAAACGCGGCGCGGGCGTCGGCGCCACGGGCCCCGGAAAAACGAGCTTCGACAACAAGGGCACCAAGGAGAGCTTCGTCGTCGGGAACGAGATCGAGGTCGTGTCGGCCGTGCTCACGGACGACGCCATCACGTGCGACAAGGACGGCATCCTCGACGCCGACGAGGTCGGCTCGGTGGAGCTCACCATTCGCAACGCCGGCGCCGGGACCCTCGAGAAGACCCGCGCCAAGCTGTCGACCAAGGCCGAGGGGGTCGCGTTCGCCGACGGCGGCGAGCTCGTCATGCCGAAGCTCAAGCCCTTCGAGATCGGCAAGGCCAAGCTCAAGGTCACCGCGCGAGGGGTTCGCCCCATCGGGGACGTCGAGGTCGAGATCGCGATCGACGATCCGACGCTCGCCGTTCCCCGCACCATCCCCGTCCGCGTCCCCACGGTGCGCGACGCCGACGAGGCCGACGGCGCGTCGACGAAAGACGAAGTGCAGACCAAGGGGACGAGCTGGGTCGTCGCGGGCAAGGACCGCACGGGCACGAGCCAGAAGTGGTCGCGCGTCTACGTCGGCAAGAACGCGTACTGGAGCATCCCCAACGCGGGCGAGCCGGCGGATCACAAGCTCACCTCCGCCTCGTTCAAGGTGGAAGGCGACGCGTTCGGCCTCAAGTTCAAACACAGGTTCGCGTTCGAGTCCGACGCGCGACGCAAGAAGGACTTCGACGGCGGCGTCGTCGAGGTCAGCCTCGACGGAGGCACCACCTGGAAGGATGCGTCGGAGTACGGCCCTGTCGACTACAACGTCACGCTCGACAACGACACGCAGGGTACGAACCCCCTGAAGGGCAGGAAGGCCTTCGGCAACAAGAGCGAGGGGTATCCCGACGTCTGGCGCGAAGAGGTCATCAAGCTCCGCACGGGGCCCGCCGAGGCCGTGCAGATCCGCTTTCGCCACGGCGCCGACGACAACGCCGTCGACAAGGGCTGGGACATCGACGACATCGAGCTCACCGACGTGGCCTCCAAGCCATTCTACGCGTTCGTCGCGCACCGCGATCTGTGCGACGAGAACGGCCCCAAGGTGAACGCCGGCGCCGGCAAGACCGTACCCCCGCGCACCCAGGTCACGCTCGCGGGCACCGGCACACACCCCACGAATGCCCCGCTCACCTACATGTGGTCGCAGGTCGAAGGGCCCGAAGTGACCCTCGACGGCAAAGACTCGGCGAACCTCGTGTTCGTCTCTCCGGACGTCACCGCGGACACGAAGCTCACCTTCGTCCTCCGCGCCCACGACGGGGCCCTCCTTAGCGCGGGCTCACGCGTGGACGTGACGGTGTCGCCTACGCTCGACGCGGTGCCCACCGTGTCGGGAGGCTGCGGCTGCCACACGGCCGAAAGTCGCGGAGAGAGCGCGTTCGCCACGTTCGGCCTCGCTGCCCTCGTGCTCGGAGTCGTCCGCCGACGCCGCGCGCGCTGACGCGAGGCAAACACAGTGGGGAGCGCGAGCGGCTGCCGCGAGCGCCTTGGATAGGAAAAGAGGCCGACGATTCGTCGTCGGCTTCTTGGTGCGCGCTCGGCAAGCAGGGTCGAGCGCGCCTTTCCTCCGCCCGAAGGTTGAGGTAGCACGGTCGCCCGCGCGGATGGACCGCGCGCACGAGGGAGGACGACGTCATGGCGAGCGTGAGCACGTACCTGAACTTCATGGGCACGACCGAAGAGGCCTTTGCATTCTACAAGTCGGTCTTCGGCACCGAGTACGTCGGGCCCATCCACCGCATGAGCGACGCGCCTCCCATGCCCGGCGCGCCCCCCATGAGCGATGCGGAGAAGAAGCTCGTCATGCACGTCGCGCTCCCGATCCTCGCGGGACACGTCCTCCACGGGACGGACGCCCTCGAGAGCATGGGCCACAAGCTCGTGGCCGGGAACAACTTCAGCATCAACCTCGCGCCCGACACGCGCACCGAGACCGACGCGCTCTTCGCCAAGCTCTCCGCGGGCGGCAAGGCCGAGATGCCGCTCATGGACATGTTCTGGGGCTCGTACTTCGGCACCTGCGTCGACAAGTTCGGGGTGCGCTGGATGTTCAACTGCGAAGAGAAGAAGGCCTGATCGTCGACGAGCGTCGGCCATGTCTCCGCCGTGAGGCATGGTCGAGGCGGCCCTCGACTACGGGGCGTAACTCCTCGGAACTACTCTAAGAAAGGGCCCTACAGCCCAGGCCCCACCTGCGACGCCGGCGCCACCTTGGGGCCAAGGGTGTGGGGAGACGGCGGACGCCGAAGGTGCGCGACGAGGAGCAGCGCAGCCTGCAGGGCGAGCCCGCACAACACCACGGCGATCGGAGGGTGCCTCGTCACCCACGATCCCGTCGGCTCCCGCGGTGGCGCCAGCCGGCGAAGGTTTTCGAGCTCGAGCTCGAGGGTGCGCTTCTCTTCGAGCAGCAGCCGCTCCCGTTCTTCGAGCCCATGGAGGCCACGAAACGGATCCATCAGAGCTGCCCTGCGGCGCGGTCGGCCTCGGCCTGAACGGCGCTCGAGGCCAACATGGATCGTGTGCACGCCCCCGTGAGGCCCAACACGAAGACGACGAGCCACCACGCCTGACCGCTGCCGCGTGGGCGCGGTCGACGAGCGGCCCCTTGGCGCAGCTCGACCTCCGCGACGAGCCTATCGCGCTCGGCCCGCAGGTTCTTCACCTCGGTCTCGAGGGCCTCGACGCGAGCCAAAATCCAAGCCGAGTCCGACATCTCTCTCTCACGCTAGCGCGCAGACGCGAGGCCGAGGAAGCTCCTCGCATGCGCGTGCCCGTTCGACATGCGCCCTCAACGAAGGTCGTAGAAGAGCCGACCGCTGGAGTTACCGGACGGGAGATTGCAGGTCCCCGCGGCGTTCGCCTGGTACATCGTGAGGTCCATCGTGATCCGGAACACCTTGGTGGTCGGGTTCCATGTAACCTGCATGTTTCGGAGGGAGTCCGACACGGGGCGCACGAGGCCGAGAGAGAGGAGCTTCGTCGCCTCTTCGATCTCGCTCGCCGGCGCCATCATGTGGCGCCCCATCTCGACCCCAGCCGTCCATGCCTTCTGCGCGTGAAGGATCGTGGGCTGGCGGAAGCGCATCGTGCCGTCCCCCTCGACGATGACAGCGCCGAAGGGGCCGATGGGGGCGCCTGCGAGCGTGCCCATCCCGGTCGCGAGGTCGAACTCGACAGGGACCCGGCTTGCGTTGGGGAACGAGCCGCTGAAGCGGCAGCACGAGATCTGGCCCATCGTGACCGTCTGTGCGCTGGCGGGGCAGCCCGCGTTTGGGAGGGGGATCGTGCCGACCCAGCTGTGCTCGACCAAGCCGCCTACCGTGCCGCGGAGGATTCCATCCACGCCGGGCATGACGGGCGTGGCGCCACCGTCCGTCGCGCCGTCCGAGGCGCCGTCGAGGGAAGCGTCGGTCGCCGCGTCGACGTCGGCGTCGGCGAGCGTCGCGTCGGCCGCTGCGTCCGTGGGCGCGGGGCCAGCGTCCGGTGCGCCCGTCCCCGTCGCCGTTCCCGTCGGCACCGGGGTCGTCGACGTGCTCGTGGGCGAGGCGTCAGGTGTCTCGGGATCGTCGATGCCCACACCCTCGATCACGGTGCAGGCCGCTCCCCCAACCACGAAGAGCCCGAGCGCGAGCGCCGTCACGCTCCGCCCACCCACCCGACCGACATATCCCCCACGCGGCATGTTCGAACGCATAGCCAACGACCGTAGCAGCGCCGACTTCGCGGACCACTCGCATTCCCTCGAGGTCTACGAACGGGTGACACGGGCCTCGGCCCAGAGCTCGCCGACCACGCGCGCACAAAAAGCCAAAAGCCACCTCGCGTACGAAGTGGCCTCGGGCAAAGATGGTGTCGAGCGATCAGCGCTTCGAGTACTGGAAGCGCTTGCGGGCGCCCGGCTGGCCGTACTTCTTGCGCTCCTTCTTGCGCGCGTCGCGCGTGAGGAAGCCGGCGCGCTTCAGCACCGTGCGCTTCTCGGGGTCGAGGAGGCAGAGGGCGCGCGAGACGCCGTGACGAACGGCCTCGGCCTGGGCCGAGTGACCGCCGCCGCGCACCGTCGCGATGACGTCGAACTGGTCGAGCGCCTCGATGAGCTCGAGGGCCTGACGCGCGATCATGCGCGAGGTCTCGCGCTCGAAGTACGAGTCGGCGCTATTGGTGTTGACCGTCATCTGGCCCGTGCCGGGCGAGATCCAAACGCGGGCGACCGCGGTCTTGCGCTTGCCGGTGGCGTACGTGCGGTTTTGAGCCTGTGCCATGGTGCTTCTCTCAGAGATTGACGGTGAGGGCCTGCGGCTTCTGGGCCGCGTGCGGGTGATCCGGCGTAGCGTAGACCTTGAGCTTGCCGAGCATCTCGCGGCCGAGGACGTTCTTCGGGAGCATGCCCTTCACGGCCTTCTCGATCGGAAACTCCGGCTTGCGGTCGAGGAGGTCGCGGTAGGCCTCGGCGCGGAAGCCGCCGGGGATGCCCGAGTGACGGTAGTAAAACTTCTTGTCGAGCTTCTGGCCCGTGAGCTTCACCTTGCCCGCGTTGACGACGATGACGAAGTCACCGGTGTCCTGGTGGGGCGTGTAGGTGGGCTTGTGCTTGCCACGGAGGACACGCGCGACCTCGCTCGCGAGGCGACCGAGGGGCTTGTCCGTGGCGTCGACCACGAACCAGGCGCGCGAGGCGATCGCCTGCTCTTTGGTAGCGGAGTAGGTGCGGCCGGCGAGCTTCTTGGGGCCGGCCTTTTCGGGCGTGGTCGACATGATGCGAAGTCCTTTTGAACCGTGTCCGAGCACAGGGGCGCTCGGGGGGGCGGGAACCTAGAAGGCCCGTTTCGCCGTGTCAAGCGGAAAGCGCCTGCCACGCCCGACCCGGGCAAATTCGTGCTCCCCAAGCGAGTGCTGCGGAGATGCGGGGCCGCTTTAGCATCCATCCCCGCGCTGTGCCCCCTCATTCGAACCCGCGGCGACAACTGGGAAAATCGCCTGTACGGCCGCGCAGATACCCCCCTGCACGGCCGCGCAGCCATGGGGGCCTGCGCCTAAGAAGGCGGGCACGGTCGGGGGACGCCCCTCGGGACCCAAAGAAACGAGCGCGGGTGCTGCTAGGGTGCAGGCCATGGTCGTCGCACGGTCGGGTTGGGTCCTTTCGGTCGGGTTCGTCCTCCTCGCGTGCTCCTCCACCTCGACTCCGCCCTCGAGCGAGACCGACGCAGCCGCCCCGGACGGTCAGGCCGGGAGGGTCGCGCAGGGGCCATCGTGCAAAGAGTACCTCCGCTGCCTCGCGAGCGTTGCGCCGGAGGCCGTCGGGCCGGCGGTGGGGGCCTACGGGCCCGAGAGCGGATGCTGGGCCAACGCCGAGACCGCGGCCCTGTGCGAGGGAGCGTGCACCGACGCGCGCGCGAAGGCGGGCTGCAACGCGGGAACCGACGCGGGGAGCGACGCGAGCACCGTCGGGCCCGACGCCACCTACTTCGTGACGTGCCTCACGGCGCTCTCCGCAGGCGACACGGCGAAGCGGTTCAACTTCATCGCCACGACGGGCCGGACCTTCCGTGCGCTGCCGACCTCGGCCACACGTGTCGATCTCGCCGAGGCGGTCGGAAGCGCGACGAAGGCCACGGAGCGCACGACCGGCCAGACGACGACCCTCTCGTTCCCTACGCCGTTCATCATCCCGGCCACGGCGAACCCGATCTCGGCGCGCGAGCTCGCGGTCGACGGCTTCGCGCTCGACGGCAAGCTCGACCAAGCCCGGTCCTGCGCCCGCATGTCGGGCACCATCACCTCCCCGATCCGCCAACCCTTCGATCCCTCCACGGACACCTGCGTCTTCGTGGCGGTCAAGCCGGGCGACGCGCTCCCTCAGGTGACCGTCGCCGAGCACGCCTGCAAGTAGAAGGGCCGGGGGACCTCTCCTCGGGCCCCGCTCATCGAGCTGTGCCTGGACCCCGTTCGTGCACGGTCGACGTTCGGGGGTGCCGTCGCGCTGTTCGACGATTCGTTCAGGCCCAAGCGCATGGCGGGCGGTCTCTAGCGGCCCGTTGATTTTCTCGTCGCCGCTGCGCCGCATCCCCCCTCCGTGTTCTCTCCGACCCCTGGGGTCCCTGACGAGGGAGGGCCGCCCCCCCCCCCCCCGGGCCCCCCCCGCCGGCCGGGCGCGGCCGCCCCACGCCCCCGCCCCGAAAATCAACAGGCTGCTGGAGAGCGTCGCGCACGGGGCTGGGCAGACCCGGCGCCGGCCGGGCCGCAGACGCCGGTCGGGGCACCGACGTTGGCGCCAAGTGTCTGGATTCGTTAATGAAACACCTCGACAACAGACACGCCTCTGGCGAGGACCAGACCGTTCCTTGCCACGCGAATCTTTCGCACGTAAACCTTTCGCCTCGAGGAGCGTGCCCATGATCTCGTTCGCACCGACCGAAGACGAAACCCTGATGCAGGCCTCCGTGGCCGAGCTCGCCGAGAAAGCGCTTCGGCCAAAGCTGCGCGACCACGAGAAGGCCCGCGCCATCTCGGAAGAGGTGAGGCGCGCCGCGTTCGAGCTCGGCCTCGGCCTCCTGTCGATCCCGGAGAGCGCCGGCGGCGCGGGGCTCGGCATGCGCACGGCCGTGCTGCTCGAAGAGGAGGTCGCGGCCGGTGATCCTGCCGCAGCGTTCGCGCTCGCGGGGCCGGGCGCGTTCGGGACGGCGGTGGTCGAGCTCGGCACCGCGGACCAGGCTGCTGCCTTGCTCGCGCCGTTCGCCGGAGATGGCGGCCACGCGCGCTTCGGAGCCGTCGCGTTCGGAGAGAAGAAGGCCCTCGCCGACCGGGCAGGGTTCGCGACCACGGCGACGAAGCAGGGCTCGACGTGGACGATCTCAGGCGAAAAGGCCTACGTGCGCAACGCCGACCGCGCCGAGGTCTTCGTCGTGCTCGCGCAGGTCGACGCCTCGGCGGGGTGGGATGGGCTCGGCGCGTTCGTCGTGAGGCGCGACCAAAAGGGTGTCTCGGTGGGCCCGAGGGAGACGACGCTCGGGCTCGACGCGGTGAGCGTGGGCTCGGTCGTGCTCGACGGCGTCGAGGTGAGCGACGAGGCGCGCCTCCTCGGCAACGGAGATTTCGCGGGCGCCCTGCTCCGCTTCGTGGCGAAAGAGTCGCTGCTCGTGGCGGCGCGCGCCGTGGGCCTCGCGCGAGAGGCCTTCGCGATCGCGCGCGACTACGTGGACACGCGAAAGGCCTTCGGAAAGCCCATTGGCCACTTCCAAGCGGTCGCCTTCACCGTGGCGGATCGGGCCATGGACGTCGAGGCCGCGCGGGCACTCGTGCAACGCGCCGCGGCCTCCTGGGACACCGGCGCGAGCGCACCCGAGTGCCTCCGCAGCACCGCCTTCGCGACGAGCTTCGCCCTCGAGGCGGCCATGCGCGCGGGCGACACCGCCGTGCAGCTCCACGGCGGCGCGGGCTTCATGCGCGACTACCCCGTAGAGAAGCTCATGAGGGACGCCAAACAGCTCCAGCTCTGCGTGCTCACCTCGGCGCAGGCCGACCAGCTCGCCGCCGCCGTCGAGGTCGGAAGGCCCATTCCGCTCGGCCTCGTGCTGCCCACCCCCGAGACCCAGTCCACCCTCGTCTGAGCGGAGCGCGCCATGAGCATCGAGTTTACCCTCTCCAAGAAACAAGAGTTTCTCCGCGAAAGCCTCCAGAACCTCACCAAATACGTCATTCGCCCGCAGAGCCTCGCGTGGGACAAGGAGCACGGCATCCCCGAGCCCTTTTTGCGCCAGATGATGGCCCTCACCCAGGGGATGAGAGAAGAGAAGAAGAGCGCAAAGGGGGAGTCGTCGAAGGGCGAGGACACGACCGGCAACTTCACCGGAATGAAGAACCTCGACACCCTCATCGTCACCGAGGAGCTCGCCTGGGGCGACGCCGCGCTTCCCTTGTGCATGCCGGGGCCCGGACTCGGCGGCCCTCCGGTCATCGGCACCGGCACCCCCGAGCAGAAGGCCCGCTATTTGGGTATCTTCAAAGACATGAGCGAGTCGCTCAAGTGGGGTGCGTATGCCCTCACCGAGCCGGGCGCGGGGAGCGACGTGGCGGGTATTCGCACGAGCTGCCGCAAAGAGGGCGACACGTGGGTCCTGAACGGGCGAAAGTGCTACATCACGAATGGCGCGCGCGCCTCGTGGAACGTGGTGTTCGCCACGATCGATCCGAGCCTCGGCCGGGCTGGGCACCGGGCCTTCGTCGTCGAGAAGGGCACGAAGGGCTTCTCGGTCGGGCGCATCGAAGAGAAGATGGGCCTCCGCGCCAGCGAGACGGCCGAGCTCGTGCTCGAGGATTGCCACGTCCCCGACGAGTGCCTCCTCGGCGGAGAGGACTCGTACCGCTCCAAAGAGGGATTCATGACGGCCATGAAGACCTTCGACAACACGCGCCCCATCGTCGCGGCCATGGCCATCGGCATCGGCCGCGCGGCCTACGAGTACGCGAGGAACTTCGTCAAAGAGAACTACGCGCTCTCCCGCCACGTGCCCCGGTACTCGGCGATCGCCGAGCGCCTCGCCAAGGTGGGCCGCAACCTCGAGGCCGCGCGCCTCGTGACGTGGCGGGCCGGGTGGATGGCCGATCAGGGGATCGCCAACGCCAAGGAGGCGAGCATGTCCAAGGCCCTCGGCGGGCAGGCCGCGATTCAGGCGTGCATCGAGGCCATCGAGATCTGCGGCGTCGAGGGCACTTTGCAGAAGGACCACCAGCTCCTCGAGAAGTGGTTCCGCGACATCAAGGTGTACGACATCTTCGAGGGCACGGGCCAGATCCAGCGCATCGTGATCTCGAAGCGCCTCATCACGGATCTCAAGTCCTTCTGAGGCGAGCGCGCCGAAACGCCGTGGAGCCCCGGTCCGCTCGCGGAGCCCGGGGCTTCGTCGTCGACGGCGTCGCCCTACGCGCGGGGGCACCGGCAACACCGGCTCGCCAACCCTCCGAGATCGAACGACAAACCTCACACGGCTCGAGCTCGACCGGTTCGCCGCTATATCCATTGTGCGCAATTAACTTGCACACAATCAAACTGGCGCTAGGTTGTCCTTCGTTGGGTCCGACGCGTCGTCGGCCACCTCGAAGGAGCCACCCCCGATGTCCCAGAACGCCCCCTCCCCCGTCCTCTACACCGCCAAAGCCACCGCGTTCGCCGGCCGTGATGGCCGCGTCGCGACCGACGACGGCACGCTGGACCTCACCGTCGCGCTCCCGCCCGGGCTCGGAGGAAAGGGCGGAGGGACGAACCCCGAACAGCTCTTCGCCGCCGGGTACGCGGCGTGCTTCGGGAGCGCGGTCGCGCACGTGGCGCGCCTCCAGAAGATCACCCCAGGCCCCGTGGAGATCACCGCCCGCGTCGACATCGGCAAGGTCGGCGAGGGGTTCGGCCTCGCCGTCGAGCTCGACGCGAAGCTCCCCGAGCTGCCCCGCGAGCAGGCCGAGGCGCTCGTCCGCACCGCTCACCAGGTGTGCCCGTACTCGAACGCCACGCGCGGCAACATCCCGGTGACGGTCCGAGTGCTATGACTCGTCGTACCGGCCCATGAGCCTCCGCCTCGACGATCAGCTCTGTTTCGCCCTCTACTCCGCGCAGCGGGCCGTCACCTCGGCGTACGGTCCGCTGCTCGCGCCGCTCGGGCTCACGTACCCGCAGTACCTCGTGATGCTCGTCCTGTGGGAAGAGGGCGAGGCCTCCGTGAAGCACCTCGGGGAACGGCTCGCGCTCGACTCGGGCACGCTCACGCCCCTCGTGAAGCGACTCGAGGCGCAAGGGCTCGTCCAGAAGGCGCGAAGCACGGAGGACGAGCGGGTCGTCGTGGTGTCCCTCACGAGCGCAGGGAAGCGTCTGAAAAAGAAGGCCGAGGGCGTGCCAAAGGCCCTCGTGTGCGCCATGGGCGACGGCATGCCCGATCTCGTGCGGTTGCGCGACTCGCTGAAGGAGCTGGCCCGAGTCGCTCGCTCCGCCGACACCTGCGGCGCCGCCGAGAGCGAGTAGCGCGACCCCGAATCGGCCGCGGTCAGCGCCGTGTCTTGAGGGCGCTCACGGGCAAAAAATAGCTCTGGAGCTTCGGACCCGAGCGGGCCACGGCGTCGGCGATGGTCACCTCGTCGAGGGAGCGCAAGAACGCCGTGAGCGCGGAGTCGAGCGCGTTGGCGAGCGCACACACGGGGGAGATGGGGCACGCACCCTCGCGGGCGTCGAAGCACTCGGCAAGCCGAAGGTCCGGCTCGAGCGCGCGCACGACCTCCCCCACCCGAATCCGGCTCGCCGGCATGGCCAACGAGAGCCCTCCGGATCTCCCTGGGTGGAGCGCGACGAAGCCTCCGTCGCGGAGCGACTGCGCGACGCGCACGAGGTGGTTCTTCGAGATGCCGTACGCGCGACCGATCTCGACGGTCGGCACGAGCCGATCCGGGTGGGTCGCGAGGTAGACGAGCGTCCGAAGGCCGTAGTCCGTGTGGAGGGTGAGGCGCACTACCCCCGGCATTACCCAAACTCACGGCCGGCACAAGCTCGCCGTCGCGCACGTCCCGGGAGCTCCCGAGCTCTTTCGGAGCCGCTCGACGTGACCCGATCGCGGCCCCGAACGAGCTTGGACGTCGTTCGTCGCGACCTGATTCAATCGAGAAAACAAGGGCTTTCGCGGTGCGCACGCCACGCTCCGTCGGCGCGTGAACGGCGCGCTCCACCCCGGGGCCACACCCCTTCGGCGCGCGGGAGAATCGGCGCTTCGTCTCCATCGTCCGAGCCGGCACGCGCGGTGCAACCCGGCCGGACATGCGCTCCCTCCTCCTCGCGTCGACCCTCGCCTTCGCCACCCTCTCGACGATCGCTTGCTCCACGCCCGACCTCACCCCCGGCGGAGAGAAGGTGATCGCGAGCCCGAACCCACCCGCGGCCAACTGCACGCGCCTCGACCGAGTCGTCGGCCGTGGCGGTGGGTCGTTCGGCGGCGAATTCGTCGCCAACGAAGACCTCATCGAGTACGCGACCAACGACGCGCGAAACCTCGCCGCCGAGCTCGGAGGCAACTACCTCCAGACCGATCCCCCTCAGCTCGGTCAAGCCGACGGCACCACGACCACGGCGACCGTGAGCGGCACCGCCTACAAGTGCCCGTGAACCTCTACGCGATCCCCAGGCGCTTCATCTTGCTCTGGAGGGTCGACGGAGGAATGCCGAGCTTCGCGGCCGCGCCAGACGTTCCGTAGATCTTCCCCCGTGATTCCTCGAGCGCGCGCTCGACGATGCGACGCTCTTCGAGCTTCACGTTCTCGAGGGCCCCTCGCTCGACCTTCTCGCCTCGCTTCTCGCGACCGCCCCGAAGAGCGAGATCGCGTGCATCGATAGGCCCCCTCTCGCGGACGATGGACGCGCGCTCGACCGCGTTCACGAGCTGCCGCACGTTGCCGGGGAACGGCGCGCGCGCGAGGGCCTCCTTCGCGTCGTCCGTGAAGGTCCACGGCCCGCGGCGCGTCCTCGCCGCGATCTCGCGGAGCGTCTCCTCGGCGATGGGCAGCACGTCCTCGGGGCGATCGCGGAGCGGCGGGATCTCGATGGGGAAGACGGAGAGGCGATAGTAGAGATCTTCGCGGAATTTCCCCGCCGAGACGGCCTCTTCGAGATCGACGTGGCTCGCGACGACGACCCGCACGTCGACCGGGACGGGCTCGTCCGCGCCGACCGGCTCGACCACGCGCTCCTGGAGGGTGCGGAGCAGCTTCGTCTGCGCCGAGAGCGACATGTCACCGATCTCGTCGAGAAAGAGCGTGCCGCCGTTCGCGGCCTGGAATCGGCCTGGCCGCGCGCGTACGGCGCCGGTGTACGCCCCCTTCACGTGACCGAAGAGCTCGGACTCGACGAGATTTTCCGGGATCGCGCCGCAATTGAGCTTCACCATGGGGCCCTTCGCGCGCCCGCTGTAGGCGTGGATCGCCTGCGCCAGGACCTCCTTGCCGGTGCCCGTCTCGCCGTGGATGACGACGGTCGAGTCCGTGACGGCGACCTGCTTCGCGAGCTGCACGACGCGCCTCATGGCGGGCGACGCGCTCGCCTCGAGCTTTCGGCACGCGAGGTCCGCTCCCCCGGCGTCGTCGACGAGGGCTCGGTTCTGCTCCTCGAGGCGCGCACGTGCCGACTCGAGCTCGAGCGAGCTCTTGGCGAAGAGCATCGCCATGGACACGACCTGCGCGTACACGTGACAGAGGGCCTTCGTGTCCTCCCCGTAGTGGCCGCACGCGAGCGCGTCGAGCGTGATGAGGCCCAAGGGCCGCTCGGCCGAGTAGAGCGGGACGATCATGCACGAGTGACCATGCGGGAGATCGAGGACGCCGTCGTACGGGTCCCCCTCGGCACCGGCGTGGTCGTGCTCGGCGAACACGGTCGGCTCGCGCACCGTGAGCGTCCTTTCGATGCTCGGGAACCGCGCGAGCGAGAGCGTGTGACGCACAACCTTGGACGCGAGGCGACCTTCGGCCACGCGGAGGACGAGCTTGTCTCCGTCGAGCTCGTAGAGGGCCGCGAGGTCGTACGGGACGACCCGCTTGAGGGCCACGAGCGCGTGCCGGTACGTGCGCTCGAGGGCCCCCGGCGAGGTCGCGTACCGGGCGAGATCCGTGAGATCGCGGAGAGCGCTCGACTCCGTCATCCCTCCTTTCGTAAGGCCGCGACGACGCCCATGCAACGGATATTCGGTGAATATGGTGCCACCGATAGAAGGGTGGCCACGACACCAAAGCCACCGACACATCGGTGGTCTCTTCACCGATAAACCGGTGAAGACCCGACCGACGTTGACGGTAAATACCTGATATTAAACAGCTCGCGACCTTGGCACGGCCGCTGCAACTCCAATCTCCGAACCCGCGGTCTGGTGGCTTCACGAGGCCCCTCAGGCACCGACCGCGCAACCCGGGGAGCCCACGGGCTCGCCCCCAAGGAGACAAGAGCCATGAAAATCAACGACGGCATCGTCGACTTCAGCGTGCAGGCCTACCACCAAGGCGCCTTCAAGACCGTGTCCCGCAAGGACCTCGAGGGCAAGTGGGCGGTGTTCTTCTTCTACCCGGCCGACTTCACCTTCGTGTGCCCCACCGAGCTCGGCGACATGGCCGACAGCTACGAGGCGCTCCAGCAGATGGGCGTCGAGGTCTACTCGGTCAGCACCGACACGCACTTCGTCCACAAGGCGTGGCACGACGCCTCGGACACCATCAAGAAGATCCGCTTCCCCATGCTCGCGGACCCGACGCACCACCTCTCGAAGGCGTTCGGGGTGCACATCGACGAGGAGGGCATCTCCTACCGCGGCACGTTCCTCGTGAGCCCCGAGGGGAAGATCAAGATCGCGGAGGTGCACGACAACGGCATCGGGCGCAACGCGAGCGAGCTCGTCCGCAAGATCCAAGCGGCGCAGTTCGTCGCCTCGCACCCGGGAGAAGTGTGCCCGGCGAAGTGGACCCCGGGCGCCGCGACGCTCAAGCCCGGCCTCGATCTCGTCGGCAAAATCTGACCGTTTTCGCACCCCGGAAGGCTCCGAAGAAAGGGTCCCGCCATGCTCGACGCATCCGTCTCCGCTCAGCTCGAACAGGTCTTCGCGAAGCTCCCCGAGCCCATCACGATCGTCGTCGCGCCGACGACCCACGCCGCGCGCGCCGAGCTCATGGCGCTCCTCGAGGCGATCGCTCGGGCCTCTCCGATGCTGTCCGTCGTCGAGCGTGGCGACCCCGACCCGGGTATCCGCGTGTACCTCGAGCGCTCCGGTACGACCTTGCCCGTGGTGTTCCGCGGCGTCCCCGGCGGGCACGAGCTCACCTCGTTCGTGCTCGCGATCTTGCACGCCTCGGGCCTGGGAAAGCGCCCCGACGAGGGGGTCCTCGATCGTGTGCGGGCCCTCGCGGGGCCGGCCGAGATCCGAACGTACGTCTCGCTCTCGTGCGAAAATTGCCCCGATGTCGTCCAGGCGTTGGGCCTCGTCGCCCTCACGCACGGCGAGGTCCGTCACACGATGGTCGACGGCGCCCTCGTTCCGGACGAGGTCGCGCGCCTCGGCATCCAGGGTGTCCCCGCAGTGTACGTCGGTGACACCCTCGTGCACTCGGGCAAAGCGACCTTCTCCGAGCTCGTGTCGAAGCTCGAGGCGGCGCTCGGCGCACGAGCCCTCGCCCCTCGCGAGGCGCGTACCTACGACGTGGTCGTGCTCGGAGGCGGCCCCGCGGGCGCGTCGGCGGCGATCTACACCGCGCGAAAGGGCCTCAAGACGGCCATCGTGACCGAGAACGTCGGAGGGCAGCTCCGCGAGACGCTCGGCATCGAGAACATGATCGGGCAGAAGCGCACCGAAGGCGCGAGGCTCGCGGCCGATCTCGAAGCGCACGTCGGCGCGTACGGCGTCGAGGTGCTCGCGCACCGCAAGGTCGTGCGTGTCGTCCAGGGTGAGCCCAAGGTCCTGGAAATCGAGGGCGGCGAGCGTGTCCTCGCGGGCGCGGTCATCGTCGCGACCGGAGCGAAGTGGCGTGAGCTCGGGGTGCCCGGCGAAAAAGAGTACCTCGGGCGAGGCGTCGCGTTTTGCCCGCACTGCGACGGGCCCTTCTACGCAAAGCGGCGAATCGCCGTCGTCGGAGGGGGAAACTCGGGCGTCGAGGCGGCGATCGACCTCGCGGGCATCGCCGCGCACGTTACGCTGTTCGAGTACGCCGAGAGCCTCAAGGCGGACGACGTCCTTCAAAAGAAGCTTCGTGCGCTCCCGAACGTCGAGGTCGTACTGTCGGCGCGAACGACGGAGATCCGCGGCGACGGCGCCAAGGTCACGGCCCTCGCCTTCCAAGATCGTGGGACGGGCGAGGCGCGGGAGCTCGCGCTCGACGGGGTGTTCGTCCAGATCGGGCTCTCCCCGAACAGCGCGGTCGTGGCCGACGTGGTGCGGACCAACCGCTACGGCGAGATCGAGGTCGACACGAAGGGCCGGACGAGCGCCCCCGGGATCTACGCCGCGGGCGACGTGACCACCGTCCCCTACAAGCAGATCGTCATCGCGATGGGCGAAGGCGCGAAGGTGGCGCTCTCGGCCTTCGAGGACCGCATGAAGGCTGCGTGACGCGCGACGCGACGCTCGGGAGCTACGCCATCGTCCGGCGCATGGCCTCGACACGGCGACGCACGATGGGGGCTTCCTGCGACTCGGCGAGCGCGTTCTGGCGCACGAACTCGAGCGCACCCTCGGGAGGGAGCGGCCTCGCCACGAGATACCCCTGGATCATGTCGCAGCCCAGGTCGGAGAGGACCACGCGCTGCGCCTCGGTCTCGACGCCCTCGGCGATCGTCTCGAGGCCGAGGTTCTTTGCGAGCGCGAGCACGGCAGCGACGATGTGCCGGGCCTCGCTCTTCTCGACGAGGTCGATCACGAACGAGCGATCGATCTTCAGGCTCGACACCGGGAACCTCCGGACGTACGCCAGCGACGAGTACCCGGTGCCGAAATCGTCGACCGAAATCGACACCCCGAGCGTGCGGATTTCCTTAAGCAATCCGGCCACTTGCTCAGCATCACCGACGAGCGCGCTCTCCGTGATTTCGAGCTCGAGCAGCTCGGGCGCGATGCCGCTCTCGCGGAGCGCGGCCGAGAGAGAGTCGAGGGTGCGGCGGCGGTCGGCGAGCTGGGACGCCGACACGTTGGCGGAGATGGGCACGTGCACGCCGAGCTTCGACCACTCGGCGATCGTCCGGCACACCTCGCGAACGGCAAAATCTCCGAGGTCGGCGACGAGGCCCGTCTCCTCCGCGACCGGGATGAACTCCCCCGGCGACACGTTGCCGAGCTCCGGAGACCGCCAGCGCATGAGCGCCTCGAACCCCACACAAAGGAGCGTGTGCGTGTCGACCTTGGGTTGGTACGCGAGGTAGAGCTCGCCGCGGCCGAGGGCGTCTCGAAGGGCTTGGCCGATCGCGTGCCTTCGCTCGCTCGTCTCGCGCATCGCGCGGTCGAAGAGCCGCGCCTGGTTTCGCCCCGCGGCCTTCGCCGAGTACATGGCCATGTCGGCGGAGCGAAGGGCGGCGCGTGGGTCGTCGAACGACGAGATCTCGGTCATGCCGACGCTGACCGTCACGAAGAGGCGATGACCGAGCACCTCGAACGGGACGCTCCCGAGCTCGAGGACCCGCGCCGCGAGCTTCTGCGCTTCGCTCTCCGAGAGGCCCTTCGCCAGCACCACGAACTCGTCACCCCCGAAGCGATAGAGGCCGTACGGCCCGGCCACGTCGAGGAGCCAGCTCGAGACGGCCACGAGGAGCGCGTCGCCGATGTCGTGCCCGAGCCCGTCGTTGACGTGCTTGAACGAGTCGAGGTCGCAGAAGAAGAGCCACGCCCGCGTGGGCTTCTCCTCCGCGACGAGCGAGAGGTCGCGTTCGAGCTTGCGGCGGTTCGGGAGGCGGGTCAGCGGGTCGTGCTGCGCTTGGAAGAGCAGCTCGGCGGCGTGGGCCTGCCGACGCCCGTGCTCCACACGAATGTCGCGCACGGCAGCGACGAGCCCGAAGACCTTCGGGTCACGGCGACTGTCGAAGATACGCACCTCGCACCACACCCACCGACCATCCGCGTGCTTGAGACGGCACTCGACCTGGCCCTTGCGCTCTTCGGAGCGAACGGCGCGGACGAAAGCCGTGCGGACGGCCTTGACGTCCTCGGGATGCACGAACGAGAGCGTCTCACGCCCGACCACGTCTCCCGGGGCGTACCCGAGGAGCGCCTCGACCGAAGAGCTCACGTCGACCACGCGCGCGAGCCCCTTCTTCGCCGGCGCCCACAAAAGGATCTCGTTGCCCGCGCGCGCCGCGGCGCCCTCGATGGTGCGGTGACGAGTCACGTCGACGAGCGCGCCCACGAGCGTGCGCTGCGCGAGCGCCATCCCCCCGACGAGGGCGACCGCCACGACGACGAAGCTCGGCTCGAGGTAGGGAGAGCGCGTCCCTGGAGGACACCGCGCGATGAGGATCACCATCTGCAGGGCCGTCGTGCCCCAGAGGGTGCGCGCGTCGGCCAGCACGAGCCCCGCGACCGGCGCCAAGAAGATCGAGTGGTCGGGCATGGTGCTGATCTCGGGCTCGACGATCACGAACGGCACCGTGCACGCCACGATCCACGGGAGGAGGAGCGGCGCGTGCTTCACCCGGCGCCGCGCGAGCTCACCCGAGAGCGCCATGACGACGGAGAGCGGCAAGAGCAACGTCGCGCTCGGGACGCCCACGGCGTAGGGCGTCTGCCCGAGCACCGCCAAGACGACCCCCACGCCCGCAAACGCGTACCCGATACGCATCGCGAGCGCCGCGCGCCGTGAGGCGAGGTCGTGGGACTCTGAGCCCATTTTCGTAGACTACCTGCGAGTTTCCATGGGGTCTACACTCGACCGGCGGGCGTTCCGCGCGCTCTCGTGCGTTCGTGAGCCGCGCACTCCGGCGGCGCGATCGAGGAGCGAGACCCGACCCACGAGCGAAGGCCGCCACCGCTGCCACGAGCTGACACCTGCGTAAGGCCCTGCGCGCGCCGCACCGCGCCGGAACGATCTCGGCCCAAAAACCCCGTGGAAACCCGCGCTTCGGGCAGGCGTCCACGAGACGAGGCGCCCGCCTTCGCGCGGTACGCGGAATTTCCTTGGTCAACACGTCGGAAGTGCGCAAGAAAGCGGCCCACCATGCGTCGTCTCCGCACCCTCGGCTTCGTCTCGTCCGCCGCGCTCGCCCTCTTCCTCTTCACGGAAGGGCGAGCCTCCGCTTGCGGCGCGGGCCCCGGCGGCCCTGTCGGTCAGGGCATGTGCGGCCTCGACGACAAGCCCCTCGAGCACCACCGCTTCCGCGGCCTCCTCTCGTACGGCTACGCGAACACCCGCCTCTCCTTCGGCGAGGGCGCGAACGGCGAGTCGCTCAAGTTCGACATGAACCGCCACACGACGATGGTGGCGCTCGAGTACCGCCCGAACGAGACGACCGCCCTCACGTTCGCCGGCGGCGGCCTCCTCGTCGGCAACCTTCGAAATGGCACGAACCACGTCATGTCGAGCGGGCCGGCGTTCTCGTTCGGCTACGCGCTGAGCCTCTTCCGCGAGAAGGAGAAGGGCTTCTTCGGCGTGCTCGCCCTCGCCGCGTCGTTCATGCACGCGCAGTCGCGCCCGGAGACGGGCTTCTTCCAGGAGTCGGCCGGGTACACGGCGCTCGACGCGCGCGCCTCGGTGATGTTCGGCAAGACCTTCTTCGAGCACCTCACCGTGTACGCGAAGGGCAGCGTCTTCGGGGGCCCCGTCTTCTGGCGCCTCAACGGCGAGTCGAAGGTCGGCCAGGACATCTACCACTACCAAGTGGGCGGCGGCCTCAGCCTGAAGATCATCGACCAGCTCTCGATCTACGGCGAAGGCATCGGCCTCGGCGAGCGCGGGGCGATCGCGGGCATCACGCTCCTCCCCTGACGCGACGTGCCGTAGCGCGAGCGCATGCCCGCGGCATCGTTCGTATGACGCGGTGCGCGTCACGCATGCATGAGTGACTTTTGACCTGGCGGCACCTCGGGCGCGTGCTAGCGAGATGTCCATGCGCGCCCTTGGTCTCTCGCTCCTCTTCGGCTCGGTCCTCGTCGCGGCGGCTTGCTCGTCCACCACGCGAGAGGTGAGCGACGACCCCGTCGACGGCGGCGGCGACGGCCCGTCCGTCGTGACGGGCGATGGGCAAGCGCCGGACTCCGGAGGCCCCGTCGAACCTGGCCCCGAGGTCTCGTGCGAGACCACGTTCCGCTACGTGCCGCCCCCCGGAAAGACCGTGCGCCAGGTCGCCGTGACGGGAGAGTGGACGTCGTTCGCCAAGCCCGGAGTCACGCTCCAAGGCCCCGACATGCAAGGCGCCTTCACCGGCAAGGCCAAGCTCGCGCCCGGCATCGTGGGCTACAAGCTCCTCCTCGACGGCGAATACGAGATCGACCCGAAGGCCGAGCTCCGCAAGTACGTGGGCGGCGTCGAGAACTCGGCGGTCCGCGTGGCCGACTGCAAGATCCCTACGTTGGAGGTCGTCGGCAACGTCGCCGTCACGCGCCCGGCCCCCAAGAAGGGCACCGTCACGGCCGAGGCGATCTTCACGCGCGGCTTCGAGGGGCAGGGCCTCTCCCCCGAGACGGTGACCGCCGAGCTCCGCAAGGGCCGCTCCGTGACCAAGGTGAACGCGCAGGTCGACGCCCGCACCCGCAAGGTGAAGGTCGCGCTCTCCGACCTGGACGACGGCAAGTACACGATCGTGCTCCGCGCGAAGGACAAGAACGGCGCCGAGACGAAGCCGCTCCGCCTCGTCTTCTGGGTCGAGGCCGAGGTCTTCGACTGGAAAGACGCGCTCATCTACATGCCGATGATCGACAGGTTCGAGAACGGCGACAAGTCGAACGATCCTGCCCCCACCCCGGGTGTCGACCCGCGCGCCGACTTCAAAGGCGGAGACCTCCAGGGCGTGAAGGCGCGCATCGACGACGGCACCCTCGACGAGCTCGGCGTGAGGGCGATTTGGCTCTCGCCATTCCACACGAACCCGAAGGGCTCGTTCCCGGCAGACGGCGGCGTGGCCAACGTGATGGGGTATCACGGGTATTGGCCAGTGAAGGCTCGCGAGGTCGACCCACGCATCGGCGGCAAAGCGGCGCTCGAGGCGATGGTCGAGTCGGCCCACGCGCACGGGATCCGCGTCCTCCAGGACTTCGTCGTCAACCATATCCACAAAGAGCACGAGTACTTCACGCAGCACCCCGACTGGTTCCGGACGGGCTGCGTGTGCGGCACCAACAACTGCGATTGGACGGCCCGCAGGCTCGACTGCCTCTTCGCCGACTACCTCCCCGACGTGAACTGGCAAGTCCCCGCCGCGGCCGAGCAGATGGCCGACGACGCGGTGTTCTGGCTCGACCAATTCGACATCGATGGCCTCCGCGTCGACGCCGTGAAACACGTCGAAGACGTTGCAGTCTACAACCTTCGCGAAAAGATCCACCACGAGCTCGAGGCCTCGGGCAGGCGCGTGTTCCTCACGGGCGAGACGGCCATGGGCTGGAACGACTGTGGCGTGGCCTGCAACGCGAGCGAATACGGCACGATCAACCGCTACATGGGGCCGCTCGGCCTCGACGGTCAGTTCGACTTCGTGCTCTACCACGCGGTGCCGATTCGCACCTTTGGCCACAGCGACAAGGGGCTCATCCACGCCGACTACTGGTCGCGTATGAGCCTCGAGCAGTACGTCCAAGGCTCGGTCATGACCCCGTACATCGGGAGCCACGACACGTCGCGCTTCGTGACCTCGGCGAGCTACCGCGGCCAGAGCGCTCAATGGGATCGAGGAATCCCAGGCAACAAATGGTTCTCGCCGGCGGGCCCCCCGGGAGACGCCGAGCCCTTCGCGAGGCACAGGCTCGCGCTCGCGTGGCTCCTCACCCAGCCCGGCGCGCCGCTCCTCTACTACGGAGACGAGTACGGCGAGTTCGGCGGCTCCGATCCGAACAACCGCACCATGTGGCGCGGCAAGGGCACGCTCTCGGCCGAGGAGCAGAAGACCCTCGCCCTCACGAAGGCCCTCGGGAAGGCGCGGCAGGAGCTGCCCGCGCTCCGCCGCGGCGACTACCGCACCGTGCTCGCCGAAGAGGACATGCTCGTCTTCTCGCGCACCACGCTCGACGGCAAGAGCGCCGTCGTCGCCCTCACGACGAACCCCGCCGGCCGAACGGCCACGGTCACGCTCCCCGTCACCACGGGCCTCGCGAGCGGGCAGAAGCTCCGAAACCGCATCGGACCGGGCGAGGTCACGGTCAGCGGGCGCGAGATCACCGTGACGCTCGAGGGGCGCGGCGCGGCCATCTACGCGCCGTGAGCCTGAGGGTGCACCTGCCCCGTAGACTTCGCCCATAGTCCTCGCTTAGCGTCGCGCTCATGTCGATGAAGCGATCGAAGGCCAAGAGCTCAGGCTCCAGGGACACGGGCTCGGACGACGGAGGCTTCTTCTCGAAGGAGAAACCGAAGGCCAAGACCTGGGCGGAGGAGACGAGCGGCAAGACCGACGCCGACTTCGCGCCCTACACCCTGAGCCAGCGCTACGCCGTGGGCGCGCTCGTCGCTCACGGAAAGTTCGGCAAGGGCGTCGTGACCGAGGTCGACGGCCAGAAGGTCAACGTGCTCTTCGAGGACGGCCCTCGCAAGCTGGGGCACGCGTCGTGATCCGCGGCGGCATGATCGAGGTGCCCGTCGCGAGCCGCGCGCGCGCCCTGCGCTTCTACGTCGAGACGCTCGGCATCAAGCTGGTCGCCGAGCGGCCGGGCTGCTCCGTGCTCGACGTAGGTCAAGGTGCGAGGCTCGGGCTCGTCGAGGTCGCGAACGGCGCGCGACGTGTGGCCATCGGGCTCGCGGTCGCCGACGTGGAACGCACCGTTTCGCTCCTCGAGAACCGCGGGATCGTCTTCCGGAGCGAGGTCCACGCGGGCACGGCGGCCTCCACGTTCGACGACCTCGACGGCAACACGCTCTACCTCTTCGAGGACGCCACACCATGACGTTGCCGAACGACGTATCCATCGCGGTGCTCGGAGGCACCGGCCTCTACGCCATGGAGGGCCTCGTCGACGTCGTCGAGCTCACGGTCCAAACGCCGTACGGCCCCACGTCCGACGCCATCCGCGTGGGGACGCTCGGCGGGCGAAAGGTCGCGTTCCTCGCGCGGCACGGGCGCGCTCACGGCCTCCTCCCCTCCGAGATCCCGTACCGCGCCAACGTGCACGCCCTCCGCCAGCTCGGCGCGCGGTGGGTGCTCTCGGCGAGCGCCGTGGGATCGCTCCGCGAGGAGTACCCGCCCGGGGCGTTCGTGGTGCCGCTCCAGATGCTCGATCGCACGAAGCAGCGCGACGAGCACACGTTCTTCGGCAAAGGCATCGTGGCGCACGTGAGCTTCGGCTCGCCCGTGTGCGAGACCCTCGCCAAGGTCCTCCACGAGGCCGCGCGCGACGCCGGCGCCAAGGCGACCTTGGGCGGGACGTACGTCAACATGGAGGGCCCCGCGTTCTCGACGCGGGCCGAGTCCGAGTGGCACAGGTCCATCGGCTGCGACGTCGTCGGCATGACCAACCTCGCCGAGGCCAAGCTCTGTCGCGAGGCGGAGATGAGCTACGCGACGCTCGCCATGGTGACCGACTTCGACGCGTGGAGCGAAGAGGAGGTGCACGTCGAGCAGGTGGTCGCGCAGCTCCACGCGAACGCAAAACAAGCCCAGGCCGCCCTCGCCCTCGCCATCTCGCGCGTGCCCCTCGGGCAGAGCACCAAGGCCCACGACGCCCTCGCGAACGCGATCCTCACGCCCAAGTCCGCGTGGCCCGAGGCCCGCATCGCCGAGCTCCGCCCCTTCCTCGCGCGCTACCTCTGACCTCGGCGAGCCGCACGCAAAGACGCCCCGGGAGCCGAAGCCCCCGGGGCGCTCTTTTTACAACGATTTCGAGTGTTTACTTGAGCTCGGAGAGGCGTTTGTCGAACGCCTCCTGATCGATCTTACCGTCCTTCAGATCGGCGGAGAGCTGGTCGAGGGCGGCCTTGTTCGCCTCGCCCTTCTTGGCGATCTCGTCCTTCTGCTCGGCGTACGCGGCCTTGCCCTCTTTCTCGGCCGACTTGAAGTACGTCTTCAGCGAGGCCACGTCGCCCTTCGCGTCCTCGGCGAAGAACTTCTCCATGACCTTTCCGAGGGCGAACGTCGCCGCGAACGACGTGGTGGCGCCGACGGCGCTGCCCCAGCCGGGGACGAGCTTGGCGAGGCTATTGACGGCCATGCGCGCCCCGGTGCCGAGGCCGAGCCCGTAGAGCATCGACTTCGCCGCGTTCTTGTCGACCGTGTGACCCCAGTACTGGCCGATGTCGCGGATCATCTTGAGCTGGATGCCGAGGACGGCGATCTCGCCCACGACGGGGAGCGGGAACGCGCCCAGGATGGCCGTGAAGGCGGAGTACTTGAGGATGTCGTTGCGGACCTCCCTCGCGCGCTTCTCCGGATCGTCGATCTTCGCGATGTTGCTGGGCAAAACGGTGTCTTTGCCTTCGGCGACCAGCCGCTTGAAGAGGGACTTGTCGGCCTCGGAGACGTTGGTCTTCGCGGCGATGAGGTCGAGCAGCTTCTGCTCCTCGGGGGAGCACGAGCCGTCGGCGTTCGCCATCGCGAAGGCGCTCTTCCAGATCTCGGCGCGCGCGACCTGCGACGTGAGCCTCGCGAGCTCGGCGTCGACGTCGATCGTCTCGGCGAGGAGAGAGTCGGCGGTCGTGCCCTCGGGGAGGGTGATGCCCTCGAGCGCGCCGACAATCGACTTGCGCTCCTCGTCGTGGATGGTGCCGTCGGCTTGGGCCACCGCGACGAGGATCTTGAGGCTCGCCACCGCTTCTTGTTCGGTCATCGACATAGGAATCGTCCCCTTCCGTCTCGTTCGACTTCGCGCGAGGGGCCCCGCGCGGCGCCACAACGAGACCTTTCATCGAAAGCGGTGTCAAGGGCCGAAGGGCTCCCGCTTTTTGACTCGACGTTCACGCGCGCGCTACGGTCGCCTTACCGTGAACGGAACGTCGTCCATGCTCCTGGGTCTCTTCGCGCCCGAGCTCCTCGACGAGGCCACCGCCTTCGTGCGCGAGACCTCGGACGAAGACCCCGCGAAGGCCATCGTGTGGACCGTGCTCGTCGGCGCGCAAGCCTTCTACAAGGCCGAGAAGGGCACAAACCCGAAGGTGCGCACGCTGAACGACGCCCTCGTGTACGTGTCGACGAACCTCTCGGTCGGCTACTGCGACATCTTCGCGATGACCGAGCGAGGCAAGCAGATCGGCACCCTCCTCATGACGTTCGGCCCTGCCCTCGCCGCGCGCGCGCTCGACGCGACCGCCGCCGAGAAGCGCGAGACCGACCGCGCGAGGGACGAGAAACACGCCCTCCTCTTGCAGAAGCTCGATCGCATCGCGGAGCTCCTCGAGGCGAACGCCGCCGTCGAGGGCGCGCCCGACACCGTGAGGACGTGAGGAGCCCATGAGCGCCCTGCTCGTGTTCCCGACGGCCGTGTGGACCGTGCTGGTCGCGATCTCGCTCGTCTACTGGATCTTCGTCATGAGCGGCCTCGTGCACCTCGGCGAGGGCGTCGACGGCGGCGCCGACGGGGCAGCGGAAGGCACGGCGGGGGCCATCAAAGGAGCGCTCGAGGGAGCAGGTGGGCACGGCCCCGAGCTCGACGCGGACGCGGACCTCGACGGCCCCGACGCGGACCTCGACGTGGACGGCGACGGAGGCCCGCTACACGGCTTTTTGGCGGCGTTTCGCATGCGCGACGTGCCCGTCACCGTGTCGTTCTCGCTCGTGTCGTTCTTCGCGTGGGTCGCGTGTTTGGTCGGCTTCTGGGGCGCGAGCAAGGCCGGCGTCGAGCTCGCCACGTGGGTGAAGGCCGTCCTCGCGTTCGGCGTCGCCCCTCTCCTCGCGTGGCCGCTCGCGAAGCTCGCGACGCTGCCGCTCGCGCCGCTCCTCACCACCAAGAAGGCCAAGTCCGCGAAGGACCTCGTCGGCAAGACGTGCACGATCCGCACGGGCACGGCCGATCACGCCTTCGGAGAGGCCGTCGTGAAGGACACGGGGGCCGACCTCGTGCTCCGCGTTCGCGTCGAGGGTGGCGCGCTGAAGCGCGGCGAAGAAGGCCTCATCGTGGGCTTCGACGAAGAGCGTGAGGAGTACGTGGTCGCGTCGATGGACGAGGCCATGGGCCGTCGAAAATCGTCATAAGTTTTTCCGCTCGAGGGGCGGCGTGCCACGATCCTCCCCGCGGAGCCCGGTGACCGCACCTCGTACCATTCGGTCGAGGCGCGGCGCGAGTGGCCCTCGGGGAGAAGCGACATGCAGGAATACATCCCTCTCATCGCAGCGTTCGGTGCGGGCCTCATCATCTTGTTCGGCGTCGGCGCGCTCTTCGCGCGGTTTTACCGCCAGGTCGAGCAGGGCAAGGCGCTCATCGTGAACACGTCGCGATCGGAGCCCGCGGTGACCTTCACCGGGCGCCTCGTGCTGCCCGTCGTGAACCGCGCCGAGGTCATGGACCTCTCCGTGAAGACGATCCAGATCGATCGCCGCGGCAAAGAGGGCCTCATCTGCAACGACAACATCCGCGCGGACATCAACGTGACCTTCTTCGTTCGCGTGAACAAGACGGCCGAGGACGTGCTCAAGGTCGCGCAGTCGATCGGCTGCGCGCGCGCGTCCGACGCGAGGACCTTGGTCGAGCTCTTCAACGCAAAATTCTCCGAGGCCCTCAAGACCGTCGGAAAACACTTCGATTTCGAGCAGCTCTACACCAAACGTGACGAGTTCAAGGACGCCATCATCAAGGTGATCGGCAAGGATCTGAACGGCTTCATCTTGGACGACGCGGCCATCGACTACCTCGAGCAGACGCCCCTCGAGGCGCTCGACCGCGACAACATCATGGACTCCGAAGGCATCCGGAAGATCACCGCGCTCACCGTGGAGCGCAACGTGATGACGAACGAGCTCCGCCAGAAGGAGCGTATGGAGGTCGGCAGCCAGAACCTCTCGGCCGACGAGGCCATCTTCCGGTTCGAGCAGCGCAAGGCCGAGGCCGAGGCCAAGAAAGAGAAAGAGATCGCCATCGCTCAGGCGCGCGAGCAGAACGAGGCCGCGCGCGTCACGATCGAGGAGCAGAAGAAGACCCTCCTCCTCAAGCACAAGAACGAAGAGGAGACGCTCATCGCCGCCGAAATGAAGGCCCGCGGCGTGTCGATCGCGCAGAAGAACCGCGAGCGCGAGATCGCCATCGAGACCGAGCGCGTCGAGAAGGCCCGCCAGCTCGAGGTGGTGACCCGCGAGCGCGAGGTGTCGATCTCCACGCTCGCACGCGACCGGGACCTCGAGGCCCAGAAGAAGGAGATCGCCGACGTGGTGCGCGCGCGCATCGCCGTCGACAAGACGGTGGCCGCCGAAGAGGAGCAGATCAAGGACCTTCGCACGATGTCCCAAGCGAACCGCGAGAAGGATGTCGTCCGCCTCGCCGCCGAGGCTCAGGCCCAAGAGACCCTCGTGAAGCTCGTGAAGGCCGCCGAAGCACAAGAGGCCGCCGCGAAGCACAAGGCCCGCGAGAAGGTCATCTCGGCCGACGCCGACCTCGAGACCGCCGACAAGATCGCCCGCGCGAAGATCCGCATGGCCGAGGGTGTACAAGCCGAAGAGGCCGCCAAGGGCCTCGCCCAGGCGCGGGTCCGCGAGGCCGACGCCGTGGCGCTCGAGAAACAAGGCATGGTCGAGGCGCGCGTTTCGCTCGAGAAGGCCACGGCGGTCGCGCAGGGCGAGGAGAAACAAGGCCTCGCCAAGGTGACCGTACGGCAGGCCGAGGCCGACGCCATCCAGAAGCAGGGGCTCGCCGAGGCCACCGTGGTACGCGAGCGCATGACGGCCGAGGCCACCGGTATCCGTGAGAAGGCCGACGCGATGCGAGTGCTCGACGAGCGGTCGCGCGAGCACGAAGAGTTCCGCCTCACGCTCGAGAAGGAGCGCACGGTGGAGCTCGAGACGATCAAGGCTCGCAAGGAGCAGGCGCAGGCTCAAGCCGACGTGCTCGGCAAGTCGCTCGCGAACGCCAAGTTCAACATCGTCGGCGGGGACGGAGCTTTCTTCGACCGCTACGTGAAGGCGATCGGCGTCGGACAGTCGATCGAGGGCGCGCTCGGCGAGAGCCCGACGCTTCGGAAGATCGCGCGAGACTTCACGAACGACACGTCCCTCGATCCCGAGATGGCCGCGCTCGTCGAACGCTTCGCGAAGGGCGACAAAGACGCCCAAAAGAAGCTCCTCGGCATGGTCAAGAAGGACGCCCCCTAAGGGCATTCGAGCCCGCATGATCGGCGCGCGTCGCGGTCCTGGGATCGCGACGCGCCGCACGCCGCATACGGCCCACGCGAGGAGCGCCCACCATGGCGAACGAGGACACGACGGAAGGGACCGGCACGGCCGGGCTCGACGCCGGGAGCTACGAGGTCGTACGCTCGCGGCTCGTCGGGCACACGAGCGAGCTCGCGACGCGCGCCGAGCGCCTGAACGAGTCGAGGAAGGCGATCTTCGGATCGTCCGCGTTCGAGCTCGTGCAGACCACGCGCGTCCGCACCGAGAACCTCGCCTCCGCGCGCGACATGGTGTCGGTCGGGGGCTACCTGCTCTTCGCGTTCAACGTCACGCTGGGGCTCAAGAGCACGCCGAGCGTGAGCGACGTGTTCGCGCTCTACAAGCTCGATGGAAAGACGGAGGGGGACGCCCTCGAGCCCGTATCGCTCGAGGGCACGTTCCTCTCGCAACAGGCCTTCGTCAGCGACTTCACGACCACGTTCCGCTACGGGAAAAACCCGCGTGTGCTCCGGCTGAAGCGCACGGACACGCGACTCTTGATCGTCATCCAGGTCGGCGACGAGCTGCGCGACGTGAAGGTCCTCCGGTTCGGCATCGACGCAAGGGGGAGCGTCACCTACATCGACGCACGTGGCGAGGAAGACAATGTGCCTCCCGCGGGCTTCGCGTTCTCCTGGACGCGCACGGGCCGCGAGCACCAGGTGATCGGGCCCCACCCGCACGTGAACGTGCTCGACGAGGTCTTCGTCGAGACGGTGAACGGGGACCTCACCGTCAAGATCGAGAACAACACGAAGGACGGCCTCGGCATCTGGCGCGAGCCCGTCGTCGACTCGAACCAGACCCTCGACGACGCCGAGATCTCGTTCGCCCGCGTGGGCGCGCTCATCCTGCTCAAGGTGCTCCCGTACCGCGAGGAGAAGACGCGCTACCTTGTGTACAATACACTCAAGAAGAGCGTCACGCGGATCGATGCGATCGGCCGCGCGTGCCTCGCGCTCCCCGAAGATCAGGGCATCCTGTTCCCCGGAGGGCACTACGTCGCGGCCGACGAGGCGCGCATCGTCGACCCCGACACGGAGGGCATGCGCTTCGAGAGCACGGTGCGCGCGCCGAACGGCGAGGACGCGCTCTACGTCTTCCACGAGGACGCCGAGGGGCTCTACTTGGCGCTCCCGTACAACCTCATCACGAAGGAGCTCGGGGCGCCGGTTCGCTGCCACGGGTACAGCCTGTTCGAGGACGGGACGCTCGCCGTGTTCCGCTCGCCCGAGGGGGCCGAGACGACGCGTGTCCACCCGTTCCAGCTCTGGCGGACGCCGTTCTCGACGCTCGAGGCCGCGGAGCGCGCGGGCGCGCAGCGGGGCTCGAGCTCGTACCTCGCCAAGGTCGGCAACCCCGCGCTCGTCCGCGGGATCGGCGATGTCTACGCGATCCGGAAGCTTGTGCTGACGGAGGCGCCGACACGCAAGACGTTCGAGGAGCTCGTGTCGCTAGCGGCGCGTGCGCTCGACGATCACTACTGGCTCGGCCACGAAGAGGCGTTCGACCTGAAGAGCGCCCTCCGCGACGTGCGCGCGAGCGCCGACGCGATCCTGAAGGAGTTCGAGAAGGTCGAGGCGTACCGGGCACGCGCCGAGAAGGCCGTGATCGAGGCCCGCGCGGCTCAGCGCGAGCTGCTCGGAAAGGAGCGCCCGGAGGACTCCCCCTCGGCCGAGACCTACCTCTCTGCGCTCTCGGCGCTGCGGACGCAGCGAGGCAAGCTCGTGACGCTCCGCGAGCTCCGCTACGTCGATCTCCAGGCGATCGACGTCCTCGAGGGCGAGGTCGACGCGCGCTTCGCCGAGGTGCGCACGTCGTGTGTCGGCTACTTCGAGTCGGAGACCGCCTGGGGACCGGTGCTCATGGGGCTCGACGAGCTCGCCGCACGAATCGCGGAGACGGCGAAGGGCGTCGAGCTCGGCCCTCATCGCGACCGTCTCGACGGCCTCCACGCCCAGCTCCTCTTGCTCGGGGAGACCGTCTCGGGGCTCGAGGTCGACGATCCGACCGTGCGCACGCGCGTGCTCGAGCAGCTCTCGAAGGCGCTCGCCGTCTTGAACCGCGTGCGCGCGGCCTTCGAGGCGAAGCGCAAGGAGCTCGTGGGCCGAGAAGGTCGCGCCGAGCTCGCCGTTCAGCTTGGCGTGTTCGCGCAGGCCGTGGGCGCTGCGGTGTCGGCGTGCAGCACCCCCGAACAATGCGACGCGGAGCTCGGCAAGCTGATGCTGCGCCTCGAGGAGCTCTCGGGCAGGTTCGGCGACCTCGACGAGTTCGCGATCGAGATCGAGAAGAAGCGTGAAGAGGTCTCGGAGACCTTCGGGTCCCGGAGGCAGACCCTCTCCGACGAGCGCCACAAACGCGCCGGCACCCTCGCAGGGGCCGCCGAGCGCATGCTCCAGGGCATCGAGCGCAAGGCAGGGACGTTCTCCGAAGAGGTGGATCTCCTTGCCTATTTCGCCAGCGACCCGATGGTGCACAAGGTCGCCGACTCGGCCGACAAGCTCGCCAAGATGGGCGAGAACGTCCGCGCCGACGAGCTCGCCACCAAGCTCAAGGTCGTCAAACAAGACGCGGTCCGCAAGCTCCGCGACAAACGCGAGCTGTCGGACGGCGACGGCGTCAAGCTCGGTGGCTTCACGTTCTCCGTCACGAAGAGCGCCATCGACCTCGTGATGGTGCCTCGCGAGGGCGGCCTGTCGCTCCACTTGACGGGCACGGACTTCTTCTCTCCGCTCGACGCCCCCGAGCTCGCCGAGCTCCGTGACGTGTGGGAGCAGTCGCTCGCGTCCGAGTCGAGCTCGGTGTACCGCGCGGAGTACCTCGCGTTCGTGGTGCTCGAAGAGGCCATCTCGGGCACCGGATCGTTCGACCTCGGCAAGCTGCGGGAGGCCGCGCGCGAAGGTGCGCTCGGCGCGCTCGTGGCCGACGTGGCCGCGAAACGCCTCGACGAGGGGTACGAGCGAGGCGTACACGACGCCGACGCCACGACCATCCTGGCCCAGCTCCTGCCGGCCTTCGAGGCCGCAGGTCCCCTGAGGTTCACGCCGACCGCGAGAGCGCTCGCGCTCCTCTACGCGGCGAGCCTCGCGGAGATCGAGCTCTCGGTGCTCGCGAAGCGCGCGCAGAGCGTCTCTCGACTCGGAGCCGTGCTCGGGGATCCCCGCGGGCAGCGAGCCCTCCGCGACGAGCTCGGCCCCGCCCTCGCGGCCTACGCGAACGACCTCGAGCTCGCGCTCGGCCCCTCGGACGCAGCCGACGCGGCCTTCGTGCTCGTGGAGACCCTCGGCGCGAAAGTGCCGCGATTTCCGGTGGCTCGCGCGTCCGACGAGGGCGCCAAGATGCTCCGACGCAAGCTCGACGAGGCGGGCGAGCTCCGGGACCTCGACGACGAGCTGCGCGCCCTCTCCGGCCGACCCAAAGACCGAGTCGCGATCGCGAGGCACTACGCGAGCGCCGTGGAGAAGCTCGCGCCCCCTCTCGGGGCATTCGCCGACGAGATCGCCGCCATCTTGCTCACGGACGCCACGCTGGGCGCGAACCGCGAGGTCCTCTCGGCAGAGACGCGCCTCGAGCTCTCGGGGCTCCTCGGCACGCACGAGCGCGTGCGCGACGGTGCGCTGACACTCGAGCTGTCGGAGATGCTGGTGCGCCTTCGCCATTTCGAGGTGGTCACGGCCGAGCGGTTCCGCACGTTCCGGGCTCGCCGCGCCGACATCCTCGCGAAGGAACGCGAGCGTCTCCGGCTCTCCGAGCTCGTCCCCAAGGTGCTCTCGTCGTTCGTGCGAAACCGCCTCATCAGCGACGTGTACCTCCCGCTCGTGGGCGCGAACCTCGCCAAACAGATCGGCGCCCTCGGTGACGCCAAGCGCACCGATCGCATGGGGCTCCTCTTTCTCGTGTCGCCTCCGGGCTACGGGAAGACCATCCTCATGGAGTACGTGGCGCACGTGCTCGGCCTCGTCTTCGTCAAGGTGAACGGCCCGGCCCTCGGGCACGACGTCACCTCGCTCGACCCGGCCGAGTGCAAGAGCCTCACCGCGCGCCAAGAGGTCGAGCGCATCAACCTCGGCTTCGAGATGGGCAACAACGTGATGCTCTACGTCGACGACGTCCAGCACACGTCGCCCGAATTCTTGGAGAAATTCATAAGCTTGTGCGACGCCCAGCGAAAGGTGGAGGGCGTCTACGCCGGGCGGAGCCGCACCTACGACTTTCGCGGGAAGCGCTTCTGCGTAGTCATGGCGGCGAACCCCTACACCGAGACCGGCGCGCGCTTCCGCATCCCCGACATGCTCGCGAACCGCGCCGACACGTACAACCTGGGCGACGTGTTGGGAGGAAAAGAGGAGCTCTTCTCGCTCTCGTACTTGGAGAACGCCCTCACGTCCCACCCGGTGCTCGCCGCGCTCTCGGGTCGTGATCCGAAGGACCTCGAGAAGCTCGTGCGCATCGCGAGGGGCGAGGGAATCCCCACGAGCGAGCTCTCGTACGGGTACTCGGCGGCCGAGCTCGGCGACATCGTAGCGATGTTGAAGCTCCTGGCGCGTGTGCAGGACGTCCTCATGCGCGTGAACCAGACGTACATCCGGTCGGCCTCCCAAGAGGACGCCTACCGCACCGAGCCGCCCTTCAAGCTCCAGGGTAGCTACCGAAACATGAACAAGATCACGCAGAAGCTCGCGCCCGTCATGACGGTCGAGGAGCTCGACCGCGCGATCGACGAGCACTACGCGGCCGAGTCGCAGACCCTCACCACCGGCGCCGAGCAGAACCTCCTCAAGCTCGCCGAGCTGCGCGGGAAGCTCACCGAGGCCGAGGCCACCCGCCTGCGCGAGATCCGCGAGGGTTTCGTTCGTACCCGGCGTGGCGGCAAAGAGGGAGACGACCCCGTGTCGCGCGTCACGAGCTCGATCGCCGGGCTGGAGGAGCAGCTCCAGACGTTGGTCAAGCGCCTCGGGGAGGCCCAGACGAGCCTCGCCGAGGGCCGGCGAGACACGGACGCTGCGCTCGCCGAGGCCCTCGCCAAGCTCGGGGAGACGACCGGGAAGCGCCAAGACGTGCGTGTGACGCTCGAGAACCCGCACCCTCAGGTCGTCGAGCTCGAGGCGATCGTGCAGCTCGGCCAGGCCATGGCGAACGCGGTGTCTCGCGTCTCCGGCCCCGACTCGGGGGCCTCGCGCGCGATCGTCGAGAAGCTCGCCGAGCTCGAGGCCATGCTCGAGCGGAGGAGCTCGGTCGCGAGACCGATCGCCGAGGTCGACCTGCGAAAGCGCGACGCGACGAACCTCGTCTGCGACGCGGCCGGCGTGGTGAGCGGTGTCTTCGTGGGCACGTACGCGAAGGCCCCTCCTCTCCGCAGCGAGGTGCAGCTCCAGCTCGTGTTCCCGGGGAACCATACGGCCGCGGCGAAGGGGCTCGTCGCCTTCGTCCAAGACGAGGACGGCGATCGCCCCGCCGGGTACGGCGTGACCTTCACGGAGCTCTCCCCCGAGGCACGCCCCCTTTTGGTGCAGTATACAAAGAACCGCGACCCGGTCCTCTACGAGGTCTGACGCGAGAGCTTGCCCCGACGGCACCCGCGAGCCACGTTCGACGGGGCGGGCGCGCGTGCCGTGAAAAGGCCCCGATGCCCACTGGGGCGCGCACGATCCGGGGAAAAATGGCGCCGTGGCGGCTTGCCGGGCGCGGGCGGAGAGGGTACGAACAAAGGTCGATGAAGACCCCGTCGCGCTGGCTCCTCCGCCTCCCGCTCGCTGCCCTTACCGTCCTCGCGCTGGGGGCCTGTTCGGCCGAGACCGGCGAGACCGGCGAGGAAGAAGAGCTCGGGGAGAGCGAGGATCTCATCACCGGCAAAGACACCGCCGGCATCGTCGCGGGCTCGCCCGAAGAAGAGTCGATCCTCATCATCGCCAACGACCGCGCCCTCACCGACGCGCGCTTCAAGAACGAGATCAAGGCGACCTCGACGGTGCGAAAGTCCCTCTTCGCCTTCCGCAACGGCCCGACCGAGGACCCGGCCGACGACGGCTACGTGACGACCCTCGCCGAGCTCGACAAGCTCGCCGGCACCACGAAGCTCTTTTATTCGCGGGTGATCACGTTCGCGCGCGCGAACGGCTACATGGACACGGGGCCGTACGTCGCCCCCGACAAGGGCCTCTTCGAGATCCCCGACGACCTCGGGCGCCCGCCCACCTCGAACGACGTTCGCGTGGTCCGAGGCCTCGACGGCCGCACCCCCGACGAAGCGTTCGCGATCGTCCGCTCGCGCTCGTTCGGCTACGTGCACCCGCAGAACGAGCGCCTCCTCCGCGACACGTTCAACATGTCGTTCAAGGCGTTCAACATCGCGGTGGCGAACTTCTTCGCGAACGGCTCGCCGCCCCAGCGCTTCTTCAAGAGCGTCATGCCCGCCCAGGTCCGGGTGCTCGGCCTCTTGCGCCAGCTCACCCCCGTCGCCCTCGAGGTCACCTCCCCCGACGGCCGCGTGCGCTACTTCATGAACACGACGGGCACGTACCAAGAGGTCGCGAAGCCCACCCAGCGCGTCATCATGCGCGCCGCCGTCTCTCTCGACGACAACGGGGTGCGTGTATTCTACCCGGGTTGGACCCAGTCCAACCTCAAGGCGCCCACCTCGTCGGTGGTCGAGGGCGGCGGCGGCTGAGCCTCGGGATCGCGCTGCCGGGGCGCAGACCTATCGCGATGGCCGTGCGCGGAGGTGATCGTTTTTCGCGCGCCTCGACACGTAGGGAGGAGAGGTGTCGACTTGCCCCCTTCCGTTCCTCGTCGTGATGCCCTTCGGTTCTTCGGTGGCCTGGGCCTGCTCGCGCTCATCCCCGAGATAGCGTGCAAGGCGGGCTCTTCGGCCACGGCCGACCCGCTCGCGTGCGTCGTGCGCCCCGAGCTCACCGAAGGCCCTTATTTCGTCGACGAGAAGCTCGAGCGCTCCGACATTCGCCCCGATCCCACCACGGGTCAAGCGCGACCCGGTACGCCGCTCGAGCTCACGTTCGTCGTGCAGAAGGTCGCCGGCGCTCAGTGCTCCCCGCTCGCCGGCGTCATGGTCGACGTGTGGCACTGCGACGCCGCCGGCTCGTACTCGGACGTCGAGGGCGAGAAGGGCAAGAAGTACCTCCGCGGCTTCCAAACCACCGGCGGGGACGGCACGGTGAGGTTCGTCACGATCTTCCCCGGCTGGTACCGCGGGCGCGCCGTGCACGTGCACTTCAAGCTGCGCACGTCGGCCGGCCTCGAGTACACGTCGCAGCTCTTCTTCGACGAGGCCGTGCAGCGCGAGGTGTACGCGCAAGGCGCCTACGCGGCCCGAGGGGAGGCCGACACGCCGAACACCGACGACTCCATCTACGGCGACGGGGGAAGCGATCTGTTGCTCACGCCCACCAAGACCGGCGACGGCTACACGACGAAGATCGTGATCGGGCTCGAGGTGTGAGCGCCTGCCACGAGCGAGGAACGCGGGGCTCGACGCACACGGCGCGTTTCCCTATGTAGGGCGCGGGGGAGAGATCCGAGAGCCCTCTTTGCGTACGCTCGCCGACGTCATCACCCCCGAAAAACAGGCCGACGGCACCTTCACGATCGACGTGCCGGACGGCTTCCAGCAAGGCCGCGGCGCATACGGCGGGCTCGTGCTCGGCGCGCTGGCGAACGCCATGGTGGCCTCCGAGAACGACGACACACGCCTCCTCCGATCGCTCACCGGAGAGATCCCCGCGCCCCTCCCGGTGGGCCGCGCGACGATCGTCGTGAGCCCCGTTCGCCGCGGGAGCGGCGCCTCCACGGTCATGGCCCGCATCGAGGCGGACGGGGTCGTGTGCGGTGTCGCCACGGGCGTGCTCGGTCGCGGGCGAGGGTTCGAAGCGACGCTCGCGCCGGCGAGGCCACCCCCACCCGCGTTCGCGAGCGCCCAGGAGGTCCCCGTCGGGCCGCCGTTCGGGCCACGCTTCGCGACGATGCTCGAGTACCGCCCCACGGGCCCCCTGCCCTTCACGGGCGTCGAGCCCGCCGTGTGCGAAGGGTGGGTGAGGGTACGAGAGCGCGGGGCCGTCCTCCGCTTCGCCGACCTCGTGTGCCTCGCTGACGCGTATTGGCCCGCCGTCTTCACCCGGCTCGCCGCGCCGCGCCCCATGGCGACCATCACCTTCGCCTTCCAAGCGCTCGTCGACCCGCGCACCCTCGACCCCGACGCGCCGCTCTTCCACGCGGCGCGCGCGCTCGGAAACGACGACGGCTACGTGGCCGAGATTCGTGAGCTCTACACGGAATCGGGGCAGCTCGTCGGCCTCAACCAACAGACCTTCGCCGTGTTGGGATAACGAGCTACGCAATTCGGCTTAGCTGTTCAGCGCGACTACGGATAGAATCGACGACGTGAGGATCACGAGGGGCTCCGCACGAGGCGGGGCTTCCTTCCGTGCCCGCGAAAGGTCACCGTGCGCGCTCCCCTCCTCTCTCTCGTCGCCTTGCTGGCTCCCCTCGTTTTCTCGGGCTGCGGCAGCACCACCCCCGAGTGCAGCAGCGGCGGCTACGTCCGACCCGAGCTGACGGGCACCTTCACCGTGCCCATCGTCACGTTCACGAACGCAAGCCAGCTCTACGTATGCCTCGGCGCCACGTGCGGCGGGGAGGTGGCCAAGCGCACGTCGATCACCGTCGAAGAGCGGCCCGCAGAGGCCAAACCGGCCGTCGATGGGGGTTTCGGCGACACACGCGGGCCTGGGACCGTCACGGTCCGCTACGACACGAGCGCGGAGCCCGCCCCCGTGACCGGCGACGTCCTCCGTTTGCGCTACCCGGCCTCACCGGCGGGCGCTTGGACGATCGACGTGTCCATGCGCGCCGAGGTGACCGCGGCGACCGAGTGCAGTCCCGCGTACGGCACGTTGACGCGCGTGCCCTAGCTCGCGCGCGCCGCGTTTGCTATTGCCCGCGGCATGGACGTTCCGGAGCGGCTTCGGGGTGGGCGGTATGCTCCGCACGCGCTCTTGGGAGAAGGGGCGCAGGGCGTCACCTATGACGCGGCCGACCTGCAAAACGGCCGCGCCGTGGCCATCAAGCGCTTCGACGTGCGCGGGGCCCGGGGATGGAAAGACGTCGAGCTCGCCGAGCGCGAGGCCCGTGTTCTCTCCACGCTCGATCACCCCCTCGTGCCAACCTACATCGAGCACTTCGAAGAGGAGGGCTCGCTCTACCTCGTCATGGAGAAGGTCGAAGGCGAGACGATGGAGGCCATGCGCCAGCGCGACGGCACCCTCTCCGAGGCCGAGGTGCGCCGGTTCCTCGCGAGCGCCGACAGCGCGCTCACGTACCTGCACGGGCGCGCGTCGCCCGTCGTCCACCGCGATATCAAGCCGCGCAACGTGGTCCGCAGGCCCGACGGGAGCTACGTGCTCGTCGACTTCGGCGCCGTGGCCGAGCTCCTCTTGCGCAAGGGTGCGAGCACCGTCGTGGGCACGATGGGGTATATGGCGCCCGAGCAGTTCCAGGGGCGCGCCCAGGCCAGCACGGACGTGTACGCCGTGGGCGCCACCGCGCTCGCCGCCCTCACCGGGCAAGAGCCAGAGACCTTGCCTCACGATGGGCTACGGGTCGACGTCCGCGGCGCGCTCGGGGATCGTGTGAGCCCCGATCTCGTCGCCGCGCTCGAGAAGATGCTCGACCCCGACCCACGCACGCGCGCGAAGAGCATCGGGGAGGCCCTGCACGCGGGCGGGCGCGCGCCGTCGGTAGCTCCCCCTCCCACGAGCCTCGTCGCGATCGATCGCTCCGCCGAGGACGCGGCCGTAAAGAGCCTCCGTCGCCTCATGTGGACGATGTGGGGCCTCGGGTGGGTGCTCGTCCCGCTCCTCCTCCGGCCCTTCGGTTTGCACGCGCAGATCCCGCTCGTGATGTTCGGTTCGCTCGCGGCGATCCTCTTCGTGACGTGGCAAAAGGGCGCGGTGCTGCGCGCCATGCTCCGGCGCATGCCCGGCCTCATCGAGACGTTCGGCGGCGCACAAGCGCGCTCGTCGCTACGCCCGGAGCTCGGCCAGCGCGTCCGGGTCGACGCACGCGACGGCCGGGTGCGCGTGGCCTCGGGCAGCACCGCACGCCACCACGACGAGTACGCCGACACGGACATCGCGACGACACGCGAAGAGCCGAAGAAGAAGCGCCGCGCGCGCTGAGCGACGCACCTCCGCGCGACGCCTCAACCCGTCGACAAATATAGGAAACTATGGACGATTTTATCCATGGTCCGCTCCGGGCGGCGCACGAGAACGGCCCTGCGGCGACGGTCAGGCGCGCGCGACGAGGAGCGCGCGGAAGGCGGACTCCATCGCGCCCTCGATGACGTCCCAATCGCTCTCCGTGCGGACGGCGAGCCCGCCGAACACGCGGATGTCGCGGCCCCGCACGGTGAGGTAGTTGATGGCCGCCGAGAAGAGGGCGCCCACCGCCCCCACGGGGCCCGACACTGGAAACCCCGCGCCGGCGAGGGCCGCGTAGAGCTCCTCGGAGCGCCGCTCGCGCACCTCCTCGAGCGCCACGGTGAGCGCGTTTCGTTGGCTGCACTCGAAGGCCAAGAGATCGAGCGTGACCTTTCGTTTTCGGAGCGCACGCGCATAGTTGCCGAGCACGCGTGCCGCCGCGCGCGCTGGGTCCGTGTCACGCAAGACCTCGCGCCCGGGCCCCAAGAGCTCGTCGAGCGTCGGCCAGAAGTCGGACCTCGCCGCGTACGCCGCCATGAGGCCGTCGATGCCGCCGAAATATCGGTAGACGAGCACCTTCTCGACCTCGGCACGCTCGGCGACCGCGTTCACGCCGAGCGCGGCCACGCCCCCTTCGCGGAGGAGCTCTCCCACGGCCGAGACGAGGCGCTCCTCGGTGCGGAGCCGCCGGAGCTTGCGCCCGTCCGTCTCGACGGGAGGCTCGACGCTCGGAGGGGGCCTCTTCTTGGCAGCCATGCGCGGGTCAGAACCCTAGCGCCGAAATCCGAAACCGGAGCGTCAGATCGAACGGCACCACGGCGAGCGCGGCCGACACCTCGCGGGTCCCGCCGAACGTGGCGCGATCGTCGGACGAAAAGGGGACGCCGAGGTACGGCCGATAGACGAGCTCGATCGCCTCGAAGAACGTCGCACCGACGGGCACGCCGACCTCGCCGTAGCTCATGGAGGCACGCGTGGCGTCGACGACCACACCGAGCCCGAGGCCCGCACGAAGGCCGAGGAACGACGTCGCGTCGAACACGAACGTCACGTCCTCGCGCAGGGGCACCTGATACCGCCCCCCGAAGAAGGTCGGCCCGAGCCCGATCTGGGCGTGCCCGTCGAGCCGCACACGCGCGCCGAGCCTCACGACTCGATGCGCGAGCCCGAGGCTCACGACGGCGCGTGTGTCCCCACGTCGCTCCGAGGACTCGGTCCCGAACACGTCGACCTTCGCGGTCTCCGCGAGCCCACCGAGGCCGACCCCCACCGTGGGCACGAAGCTTCGCGCGGGCGGCGCGCTCGGCACGTCCCGGACCGGGGCATCCCCAGGATCGGCCGACGCCGTGCGCGCGACGATCACCATCACGGAGGCGCACCCCAAGGCGACGAGGCGCCTCACGCGAGCACCCACTCGAGCGGACGGCGCGGGCTCTTCGGAGCGTCGTCCCACGCGTACCCGATCCGGAAGATCATCTGCGCACGACGTCCGCGCCCGACGACGCTCTCGAGGTACCCACCGAACCTCGCCGGGAGCCCGCGCTCCTCCTCGCGGTCTTGCCGCTCGGCGAGCTGATTCAGAGGCTGCATCGCGAGCCCCTCGAGGGTCGCCGCGAGGTGCATCCGCTGGTAGATGCGTCCTACACGTAATTCGACCTCGCGCGTGCTCGGCGCAGGGGTCGAGAGGACGACGAACGCGGAGCCGGTCGTGTGCGAGGTCCGCGTGGAGTCGAGCCAGTACGACGCCGCGGTCTCCGCCGAGGGCGCGCGAAGGCCTTCCCGAAGGTGCGGGTCAACGCGCCGTTCCCGGTGGCGTCGAGGGTCACGCCGTCCCTGTGCGCGGCGATCTCGTCGGCCGAGTGCCGGTACCACGCGTCGCTCGCGGCGAGCATCTCCGCGTCTGCCACGATGGCCTCGGTCGCGCGTACGGTCTCCTCGCGAAAGCGCGCACGGTCCGCGGGGCTCGAGACGACATGGAGCCCCACGACCGGATCGTCCGAGAGCGCCCGCAGCATCCCCTCGAGCTCCCGCGGGAAGGGCACGTCGAGGTAGGCCCCTCGGTTCGTGTGGCGGCGCGCGATGGCATCGACGTACGGGCTCCTCGGCGCACCCGGGACGAGCGTCACCTCCGCGACGAGGGCGGGGTCCTCGGGCCGAGGGAGCCACACGATATCGGCGCGGCGCCCCACCACGCTCGCCGCGACGACCATGTTCTCGACGGCGCACCCGAGCCCGACGTGGAGCTCGCGGCGGAGCGGGTCCATCGCGCCGAGGTGACGGTCCAGGCGTGCGCGGACCCCGAGGCGCCCCTCTCCGATCGAGATGCCCCACGGCTGCGTGTTGTGAGGGCTCGCGGCGAGGAGGGCCGCGCGCGCGACGAGGCGCTCGGGGCTGGCTTCACCCCCAGGGAAGTCCCACGGAGAGAACGCCTCTCCCTCCTCCGCCGCGTACACACCGCACCCGGGGAGCGCGACGAAGCCGGCCCCGAAGAGCCCGAGCGCCCCACACACACCCGAGACGAACCGTCGCCGACCGATGGCATGTTTGTCACCTTTCATAGACAAACATCTGGCCCGCCACCCCACATTTGTCAACCACAGGTGACAAACATCTTCGACGGATCTCTTCGTGGTCCACAAATGCGCGAAACCCCGAGAGATTTCTCTCTCGGGGCTCGCAGGTCACGCGTAGGCGTTACGGCCTACGTGCGGCTCAGAAGTGGCCGTGACCCTCGTGGCCGCCACCGGCCGAGGGCTTCTCGTCCTTGGGGCGCTCGGCGACGAGGCACTCGGTGGTGAGCATGAGGCTCGAGACCGAGGCCGCGTTCTGGAGGGCCGTGCGGACCACCTTGACCGGGTCGATGACGCCCATGCCGAGGAGGTTGCCGTAGGTGTCGGTCGCGGCGTTGTAGCCGAAGTCGTCCTTGCCCTCTTTGACCTTGTTGACGACGATCGAGCCCTCGAGCCCGGCGTTGCCGACGATCTGGCGGAGGGGCTCCTCGATCGAGCGGCGGATGATCTTCACGCCGAACATCTGCTCGTCCGAGAGCTTGAGGCTGTCGAGCGAGGCCTGCGCGCGGATGAGCGCCACACCGCCGCCGGGGACGATGCCTTCTTCGACGGCCGCGCGGGTCGCGTGGAGGGCGTCCTCGACGCGGGCCTTCTTCTCCTTCATCTCGGTCTCGGTGGCCGCGCCGACCTTGACGACGGCGACGCCGCCCACGAGCTTCGCGAGGCGCTCCTGGAGCTTCTCGCGGTCGTAGTCCGAGGTGGTGGCCTCGATCTGCGCGCGGATCTCCGAGATGCGGCCCGTGATCTTGTCCTTCTCGCCGGCGCCGTCCACGATCGTGGTGTTGTCCTTGTCGAGCGAGACGCGCTTGGCGCGGCCGAGGTCCGAGATCGTGACGTTCTCGAGCTTGAGGCCGAGCTCCTCGGCGATGACCTGGCCGCCCGTGAGGGTGGCGATGTCCTTGAGCATCTCCTTGCGGCGGTCGCCGAAGCCGGGGGCCTTGACGGCGGCGCAGTGGAGCGTGCCGCGGAGCTTGTTGACGACGAGCGTCGCGAGCGCCTCGCCCTCGATGTCCTCGGCGATGATGAGGAGCGGCTTCTGCTGCTTCGCGATCGCCTCGAGCACCGGGAGGAGGTCCTTCATGTTCGAGATCTTCTTCTCGGAGATGAGGATGAAGCAATCCTCGAGGACGGCCTCCATGCGCTCGGGGTCCGTCACGAAGTAGGGCGAGAGGTAGCCGCGGTCGAACTGCATGCCCTCGACGACGTCGAGCGTGGTCTCGGCGCTCTTCGCCTCCTCGACGGTGATGACGCCCTCTTTGCCGACCTTCTCCATGGCCTGCGCGAGCTTCTCGCCGATCTCTTTGTCGCCGTTCGCCGAGATGGTGCCGACCTGCTCGATCTCCTTGGGATCCTTGGTCTGCTTCGCCATCTTCTTGAGCGTGTCGGTCAGGGTGGCGACCGCCGCGTCGATGCCGCGCTTGATCTCCATCGGGTTGTGCCCGGCGGCGACGAGCTTCGAGCCCTCGCGGTAGATCGCCTGGGCGAGGACCGTGGCGGTCGTGGTGCCGTCGCCGGCCACGTCGCTGGTCTTCGAGGCGACTTCGCGCACCATCTGGGCGCCCATGTTCTCGAAGCGGTTCTCGAGCTCGATCTCCTTGGCGACGGTGACGCCGTCCTTGGTGACCGTGGGCGAGCCGAAGCTCTTCTCGATGACGACGTTGCGGCCCTTGGGGCCGAGGGTGACCTTCACCGCGTCGGCGAGGGCGTTGACGCCGGCGAGGATGAGGTTACGAGCGTTCTCGGTGTAGACGATCTCTTTAGCTGCCATGGTGCGATACCTCTGCTGAAACTTGTTGAGCCTTGAGCGCTCCCCCTCGCGCATGCGGCCCACGGAGTCTGGGAGGAAGGGGAGGTCTTCGCCCGGAAGCGTACTTCTGTACGCTGAGCACGCGAACGGCCTCCTGGCGGCGAAGGGGCGAGTTACTTCTCGAGAACGACGAAGATGTCGTCTTCGCGGACGATGAGGCGCTCTTCGCCGTCGATCTTGACCTCGGTGCCCGAGTACTTGCCGAAGAGCACGCGGTCGCCGACCTTCACGTCGAGCGGACGGACGGTGCCGTCGTCGAGCACCTTGCCGTTGCCGACGGCGACGACCTCGCCCTCGATGGGCTTCTCTTTGGCGCTGTCCGGGATGATGATCCCGCCCTTGGTCTTCTCTTCCTCTTTCACGCGCTTGAGGAGAATGCGGTCCTGAAGGGGACGAATGGCCATGTTCGTGACTCCTGAGAGTTTCGGGTTCTTGCGGTGGCCGCGGCCACCAAAAAGGCGGTCTCGGCTCCCAGCGTGACGGTTGCCCCGCCCGCGGGAGCGGCCGGTGACGTTTGTTAGCACTCGAGATGTGTGAGTGCTGACAGCGCCGCGAACGTAATCGCTGGCGCAGAACCGTCAAGGGACCCCGGCCGAAGCGCGGGCGATTTCTCTATCCAGTCGGAAATATTGCGCTTTTCTTCCATCCAAGGGCTGAACGTGTGTGCCCTGCCCCCGTTGGCAGCGGCGACACCCGAGCGCCACCATCAAAGCACCGGCAAACCATCGAGAACGTTGACGAAATTGCCGGCCGACGCGCCGCACCGTACCTTCGAAGGAGCCGGGCTTCGCCCTGGAAGCGCCGGAGACACGAGGAGGTTTGCGATGACGATCCTGGCCACGGCTTCGCTCGAAGGGTTCTTTCAAGGCGCGCTCGAGGACGCCATGAAGGCGCGGCGCGTCGAAGCGTCGAGCGGCACCACCCACTACCTGGCGGGGGTGCTCTCCGAGTTCGCCAAACCGGACGCCCAACGTGGCGCCACGCTCGATCGGCCGCTCGCCTTCCTGCTCGACGAGGCGCTCCACACGAACGACCTCGCCGAGCGATTCGCCAAGCTGCGCGCGCTCGGCGACGGCACTCTCTACACGGGCGGCTTCTTCCTCGACCACTTCGAGCGGCGGGGCGTGGACCAGACGTACATCGTCACGATCGGCTCGCGCGCGTACGAGTCGGCTGGGAGCCTCCTCACCCGGGGCCAAGAAGACGCGGGGCCGAACATCTTCGCCGAGCTCGCGCGGAAGTTCGACGTGTTCGTGGCGCTCGTCGGCGAGGTCGCGAACCTCACGCTCGCGCGCGGCGCCGAGGGCGTCACCGGGATCCTCAAGATGTACGAGCGCTGGGAGAAGACCCAGAGCGAGACGTTGGCCTCGGCGCTGTCGGCCCACGGTTTCACTACCCCGAAGGGCAAGAAGGTCTTCCAGTGACGGACGACGTGCGGAGGCTCGACGGCTACGGCGCCGGGCTCATCCGAGAGATCGCGCTCGCCGAGCGGGTCAAGGCAGGGCTCTCGCGGCTCTACCGGCTCGGCGAGCTGCCGCACGTCGGCGACTTCGTGACCCTCGCCGAGGGAGAGGAGCGCGAGGCCGTCTTCGTTCGCGACGCAGGCGACGCCCTCGAGATCGAGCTTCGGGTCCCCAAGCTCGCCGCGGACTCGGACACCCGCGCGCTCGACCCGCTCTGCCAGATCATCGAGGGCGTGAGCCACTTCGTGTACCTGGCCGCGCGCGCCGAGCGAAAACGCGAGACGACCCAGCTCGAGCTCGAGATCCAGGCCGAGGTCGACAAGTACGTGGTGCTCGCTCACGGCGTGTCCGGCTTCTCGGCAGCGTCGAGTGAGCGCCTCCGCCGGCGGCTCTACGAGGGCGTGTCCTACGTGCACGACGAGGGCACCCACGAGGGAGAGCGGTACCGCCTGGCCAACGGCGCCGCGCAGAGGTTCACGGAGCGAATCGAGCGCAAATACGTGGGCACCTCGCGCGTCTTGGCCATGCGAGAGGAGCTGCGCGCCTTCTTCGAGATGGGCCTCGAAGAGAAGCTCCGCGCCGCGCGCGGCTCATGACGAACCTCTCGGGCGTCGACCTCGACCTGCTACGAGCGCTCGGGGCCCAAGGCAGGTAGCCATGACGAAGAGAGGCAGCCCGATCGTACGACGCACCGGGTTGCGCTCCTCGGGCGCTCTTTACTCCACGACGACGATGGCCCCTTGCATCGACGAGTGCAGAGTACACACGAACCCGTACGTGCCCGCCTTGTCGAACTTCGCCGTCGCGGCGTTCGTGATCGGGGACGGAGAGTCGCCTCCCTTCGCGGCGAGGGGGTGGCTCCCGAGGTCACCGTTCCAGGTGACGGTCTGACCGACCTTGATCCTCATGCAGGCCTCGGGCGTCGAGGACACGGAGAACCCCCACGCGATCTCGCGTTTCGCGGCGTCACCGGTGCGGTCGGAGTAGGTCGTGCATCCGTTGAGCGCCGGGCCCGGTGGAGGCGTCGTCCCCGTACCCGTCGCGCTCGGGGTCGTGGACGTCGCCGTGGACGTGGTGGTCCCCGTGCTCGACGAGCTCGTCCCGGCGTCCGAGGTCGAGGCGTCGCTCGAGCAACCGGCACCGCCGAGCGGGGCGAGCGCGAACGGGAGGGCGAAGAGGGCGAAGGTGGCGGCGCGGACGTGCATGAAGGTCGTCTCCTTGAAGGTTCTCGGGCTACGCGCGAGCGGACCGCTCGGACGCGTGGGAGATAGGGAAACGACGACCTCCCCGTTGCGAAAGGATGGTGGGCCCTATGGGTGCCATAGGCCCGACCGATGGCTCGAGGCCCAGCCACACGGACGGAAGGCGCCCATGAGGGGGTGCGGTGTCCTGCGGGACCTGCGCGCCTAACCGCGATCCGTTGCGGCGCGAGGTTGCGCCTCGCGAGCGCCTTCGCCGCGCCTCGATGGCCCGTCGTGCGGGGGGCGCCTGCGCCCGAAGGCCGCGAAGGCCGCGACGAGCAAGAGCGCGTTCGAGCCCGCCATGAGGACGTAGCGGAGGCCGAACCACCGCGACGCGAGCACGTACGCCGCGAGGTAGCCCACGGCACCGATCGCGAGCCTCGGCGCGACCGTGATGGCCATCATCGCGCTGATGAGGAACCAGTTGAACAGGATGAACCGCTGGCTCTCGTCGGGTGGGACGTGCCCGAGCCACGAGCCGACGTGGACCGCCATCTGCGCGAAGAACGCGAGCGCCGCGGCGCCGACGATGCTCCGGTTCAAGGCGGTGCGCATCATCGAGCGCCGGAGCGTCAACGCACCGACGAGCACCACCGCGAGCATGGTCGCGGGGACGGGGAAGAGCGACGCGTAGTCCGGGCTCGCCGCGTAGAACGAGCCGACGAGGAGCGGCACCACGACCCACAGCGCGCCCAGAACGACGAGCAGCGCCGCGCGACCGCGCCAGCCCGCGTTCGGGTCCATTTCGCGATCGAGTCGCTCCAGGGCCTCGATGCGCTCGGCCGAGTGACGCACGCGCTCCTCGAGCTCACGGAGCCGCTGCGCGAGGTCTTCGGCAGGAGGGTCGAGCTTCGCCAAGAGCACGCGCGCCGCGCGAGGGTCCTCGTGCTCGAGCTCGTAGCGAGCCATCGCCACGGTCGCCTCGCGGAGCCCGCGGCGGGCGACCTCGTTGTCGGGCCAGTCCTCGAGGGCTTGGCGGAAGCCGAAGGCGCACTCACCGTACGAGTTGTAGATCGCCTCGCGGCGCTCGGCCGAGCTCTCCTTCTCGAGCTCGCCGAGGAGCTCGGCGAGAGATGTGGCGGCCCCGGAGCACAGGCGCGTCGAGGCCCGATGGTCGAGCACGCTCTGGAGCGCCAGGCGGAGCTCCTCGGCGCTCGCGTACCGGTCGGCACGCTCGTACGCCATCGCGCGCTGCCACACGGCCACGAGCTCGGGAGGAACGTGCTCCGGGGCCGGCGCGGGCGTGATCGTGCTCGACATGATCTCGACGATCGAGCCCCCGCGATGAGGAGGATGTCCGACCACGACCTCGTACAAGGTCGCTCCGAGTAGGTACACGTCGGTCCGCTCGTCGGGCGGCTCGCCCCCGAACATCTCCGGAGCCATGTAGAGCGGCGTGCCGGCGATGTCCGTGGCCTCGGAGGCGAGCGGGAGGCGCCTCGTGCCGTCGTCGTGGAGCGAGACGGAGATGCCCCAGTCGAGCACGTACACCTCGCCGAACTCGCCGATCATCACGTTGTCGGGCTTGATGTCGCGGTGGACGATGCCGCGGCAGTGCGCGAAGTGCACGGCGTTCGCGACCTGCATGAGGATGCGCAGGTGCCACTCGAGAGGGTCGGCCGCGCCGAAGCGGCGCTTCACGAGCTCCGGGGCCTCGAGCAGCTCGCGCCACGCGACGCCCGAGATGCGCTTCAGCACCAACATCGGCGTGCCACGAGGGTCGAGCCCGAGATCGTAGACCGGCACGATGTTGGGGTGCTCGAGCGCCCCCGTGATGAGCGCCTCGCGCAGCAGCTTGCTCACGGCGAGCCCGTGGTTCTGGTCGTCGCGGAGCGTCTTCACGGCCACGTCTCGCCCGAGCGAGCGCTGCGTCGCCGCGCGGACGATCCCCATGCCACCCTCACCCAAGACCGGCCCGAGCTCCACGCCCGCGACCACGCCGTCCGATGGTGAAGCGGACCGGAGGTGGTCGAGCGTGCCCAACGTCCATGGCTTCACGGACTCGACCGTCGGCATGATGGTGGCCGCGAACGCCAGCTCGCTCGTCACCCGCGCGTGTTCGTCGTCGCCGGATCGCGTCATTCGGGCACCCCAGATCAACGTGTGAGGTCTTCACGATACACGACCGAGGACACGTTGGGCCTCGGAGCGCGACCGTCGCCCGACCGGGAAATCAGCGGTAGGGCGCGTCGACGCGGCGCTCACCGCGGACCTCGAGCCAGAACGAGACGAGGTCCTCCGCGGCCGAGAGCAGCCGCCGCGGGTCGGCGACGAGCCCCGGGACGTGGCCCGCGAGGCCGAGCTCTTCGCGCGCGTGGATGCCCTCGAGGACGGCGAGCGCGGGGAGGAGCGCCGCGTGAGGAGTCGCCCCGTCGAGGGCCGCGTAGGCCTGGGCCGGGATCCCGAGGCCGGGGCACGAGACTTCGACCATCGCTCGAAGCTCGCCCTTCCAGAGCGTCCTCACGTTCACGACGAAGCGGCGCTCTTCGCCGAGGAGCGTGCGCACGACCACGACCGCGCCGAGGAGGTGAGGGCCCGAAGGTACGAGGTGGGCGTCGCGCTCGGCTGCCGTGGCCTCCCACGCGGCCCGATGCGGCTCGAACGCGAGGGGAAACGGCAGCGCGGAGATCGTGCTCGACAGGACCTGGGCCTTCGCTTTGGCGAGCCTCACGACCGCGACGAGGCTCTCGACGGAGTCCGTGGCGGGGAGACGGAACCGCAACGAACGGCTCGCGAGGTCGACGGAGGTCGCGCCACCTAGCCCCTCGAGGATCGCGAAGATCTCAGGCTCTCCGAGGGGCTCGCGGGCATAGCGCCTCGGAGGAACGTCGACCGTCACGTGCATCTTTCCATCGAGCTCGGGCGGCACACGACGCCCCCCCCGGAAGAGACCGGGAGCCCGCGTGCGCACCGCCACCCCGAGCGAGGGGAACGCGAGCGCCACCTCCACGCCGAGCTCGCCGTCCTCCGGGGCGTCACGGATCTCGATCTCGACGGGACCTTCGCGCCCCTCGACGAGCACGTCCCCCTCGCCGGGCGAGAGGCCGGTCTCGTGAGCGATGACCTCGGCGAGCCGGCGCCTCCGGCCATCGCCGAGCTCCGGCACGTCAGCCTGACCGCGCAGGTCGGCGCCCTTCGGCAAAATCTCGAGCGACAGCTCCATCCATGCGCGCTGCGACCACCTGCGAGAGATCGCGAAGCGAAGCATGTAGCTTACACTTATTCGCGCGTCGGAGACGGTGGGGGCGACGTCCGAGTCGATCACGAATCGAAACATCAACGTGCGATCGGCCGGGAAGCGCCCGCGGGGCAGCTCGACCTCCGCGAGATCGAACCGCCGCCGCACGAGGCCACCGTCGACGGTCACGACCTGGGAGAGCACGATCACCACGGATTCCCACGCTGCCTCGGCGCCCGCGCGGAGGGCGACCCGCCCCTCGAGGGACGTTCCGACCACGACGGCGCCCGCGCCGAGGGACACGTCGAGCACCACGTCGCGATCGAACCCCGGCGGCGAACGAACGAGCACCGGAGGGCGAACCACGAGGGCCGGCGGCGTCCGGATCGGCATCACGAACGTACGCTTCGGGTCGAGCGCCCAGGAGACGGAGAGCCGCGCCGCGAGCTCGTGGACGATGGCCCACTGCGAGCCCGCGGCCGCCTCGGGCAGCCCTCGCGGCACCTCCAAGGTGAGCGCGCGCTCGGTGCGGCCTTCGGGGAGGCCCTCGCGAAGGTCGAACCGGATCGTTCGCTCGGCGAGGACCACCTCGCGGCGCCCGCCCTCCCCCTCGTCGTTGAGCCAGGCGTACGAGCGGTACCTCGCGGTGAGCGCCGTCGCGCGCGAGATCGGCCTCGGCGCGACGATCGTGATCCTCCCCGGGACGACAGTGCCGGGCGTGATGACGGGGCCATCGTCCAAGAGGAACGCGAGCCGGCACTCGGGCCGAAAGAGGCTCACGCGCCCCCGATGGCGCCGAGCACCCGCGCACCGAGACCCGGGCGCACCCTGTCACCGGTACGGCGCATCCACCCGGCGCTCGCCGCGCACGTCGAGCCAGAACGCGACGAGGGCATCGACCGTCGGCATCGCCGCGCGAGGGTCGTCGAAGATCTCGGGCGCGTGGCCACGGACGGTGTGTGGCCCTTCTTGCGCGAGGCTCGTGAGCCGACCACGGATCGGCGCGAGCAACGCGTGCGGCACCTGCCCCTCGAGCATGGCCGCGGCGGGACCGGGCAGTGGCGCAGCGACACAGCTTATCTCTATGAAACCATGAGGCTTTCCCCCCCATTCGGTCCCAATCTTCACTACGAACGTCCGCTCCTCTCCGCCGAGCGTCCGAACCCCGATGGGCATGCCGACGAGATGAGGCCCGGTTGGCACGAGGAACGCACCACGCTCGGCCGCCGCGCTCTCCCATGCGGCACGGTGCGCCTCGAGCGCGGTGGGGAACGGGAGCTTCGCGAGCACGCGCCCCACGATCTCGGCCTTGTGCGCGACGAACCGAGCGAGCTCCACGAGGCGCTCGGCGTCGTCGGTCGTCGGCACGTGGAACTCGAGGCTATGGTCGGTCATGCGGACCGCGTCGGCCCGACCGAGCCCGTCGAGGATGGCGTGCAGCTCGGCCTCCCCGAGCGGCGCGCGTGCGTATCGCCCCTCCGGCGCGTCGACACGAAGGAGCACCTTGTCGCGGAGCTCGCGTGGGAGGAGCGGAGACTCGCGAAAGCCGTCGAGCACACCGAGGGGCCGCATGCGCACGTCCACTCCGACCCCAGGAAACACGAGCGACACGTCGACACCGAGCCCACCCTCGCGAGGCGCGTCGGTCAGCCAGAAGTCGACCGCCCCTTGACGCCCGCGCACGATGACAGGGGACTTTCCCTCGGAGAGGCCGGTCTGCTGAGCCACGTAGTGCGCCATCTGTCGCAAGCGGGCTCCACCGACCTCGAGCTCGCTCCCTTCGCCGGAGACCTCCGAGCCGCGCGGCAGGACGGTGAACGGCACCTCGATCTGAGGGTCGATCGCCCAGGGGATGTCGACCTCGACGCGCACGACGTAGTCGACCGTGAGCTGAGGAGAGCCGAACGTCGGGACGTTCGTCGGGTCGGGCGGGAACAAGAACGGGACGGCCTCGCCCGAGAGCAAGCTCGCCTTGGGGATGCGCACGCTCGAGACGTCCTGCGCGCGGCGATCTCCGTGGCCCATGGCCACCGTCGTCATGCGCGAGAGCACGAGCACGATCCCGTCCCAGCGCGCCTCGTGACCCGCGCGCACGGCGATCTTCCCCGAGAGGGGCTCGTCCTCCGCGACGACCGCCGAGTCGAGGCTCACCTCGAGCACGATGCTCTCGTGGAAGCCGTTCGGTGACCTCAAGATCACGGGCGCCCTCCGCCCGCGGGCCGGCCTGAGGCGCACGACCGGGCGCAGCTTGGACACGGGATCGAACGCCCAGTCGACGTCGAGCTCGGCGGTCAGCTCGTGGTAAATTCCACAATCATTTCCATCGAATGCGGGAGGCATCCACGCGGGCACGTCGAAGTGGAACGGGTACTCGTGGCGGCCCGCGGGCATGCCGCCCGGGGGCAGATCGACGCGCAGCGGGATCAAGAGGAGCTGCTGCCTCACGACGCGGCGGTTCTTGCCCGAGCCGTACCCCGCCCACGCCTCCGTGCGGAGGTTCATGAGCAGTCGCTCGGCGCGCTCGATCGGCTCGGGTACGTGCAGCACGAGCCGGCCCTGGTTGCGCTCACCGGGGACGAGCTCGGGGCCGCCGTCGAGGAAGTACTGGAAGGTGCACTTCGGGAAGAACGACATGCGCCCCAGGATACCGCGCGTTTCGCCCATTCACCGCGCGTTCGTGGCCACCTCGATCGAGGCGCTCAGGAGCCGCTCTCGGCCGGCGGCGGCGCGTGCACCTTGGCCTTCTTGCGCATGCGCATGTTCAAGAGCTCGACCACGAACGAGAACGCCATGGCCGCGTAGAGGTACCCTTTGCCCACGTGCGACCCGATGCCCTCGGCGACGAGCATGACCCCGACGAGCACGAGGAACGCGAGCGCGAGCATCTTGAAGGTGGGGTTCTCTTCGATGAACTTCGACACCTTGCCCGAGAACGCCGCCATGAAGCCCACGGCGACGAGCGTCGCCACGTACATGACCCACACCTCTTGCACCATGCCGATCGCCGAGATGACCGAGTCGAGCGAGAACACGAGATCGAGCACGATGATCTGAGCGATGACGCCGCCGAAGCTCGCCCCCTTCGCCTTCGCCGCGACCTCTTCGCCCTCGTTGCCCGTCATCTTCTTGTGGATCTCGGTCGTCGCTTTGCCGACCAAGAACGCGCCTCCCAGGAGCAGCACGAGATCCCGCCCCGTCACCGCGTCGACGTGGTGGTTCTGCACCCACACCTCGGGTACGAAGCCGAGGCTCGACCAGTGGAAGATCGCGGTCGACAGGCCCATCACCCAGCGGATGCCGAGGAGGAGCACGAGCCGCGCGACCAGGGCGAGCCCGAGCCCGATCGCGCGCGCACGTTTGCGCTGCTCTTCGGGGAGCGCCGAGACGAGGATCGACAAGAAGACGATGTTGTCGATGCCGAGCACGATCTCCATCGCGATGAGCGACACGAGCGGAACGATCCAATCCATGGCGACGCCACGGTAGCGAGCCTTCCTGCCCTCGCGCCGACAAATCGGACGTCGTTGCCGAATCGCACCGCGCTCACGGTTCGGCTACGCTCATCCTCGTGGCCCCGTTTCGTCCCCTCCCTCCCTCGCCGCCTCCCTTCGCACCATCCCGAGCCGAGCAGCACCTCGGGCAGCTCGCGGTGGGGTACTACGTCATGGGCGCGCTCACGATCCTGTTCTCGTTCTTGTTCATGGTGCACGTGGCGCTCGGCGCGAGCATCGTCGTAGGCGCGCTCGACGACGCCGGCCCCCCGCCGCCCGCTGCGCTCGGGTGGGTCTTCGTGGTGATGGGCCTCTTTGCGTTCGTCGTCGTCGCGGCGATAGGCGGCCTCACGATCTTCGCGGGCCGATGCATCGCGCAGCGTAAACACCTGACATTCATCTATATTTTGGCAGGGATCCTCTGCACGAACATGCCGCTCGGCACCCTGCTCGGCGTGCTCACGTTCGTCGTGCTCACGCGGGACGACGCGAAGGCCCTGTTCCCCGGCTCGCGTTCTTGAGTCACCCGGGAGGGTCGGTCGGCGCGGGCTCGGCCGCGGGTCGCCGCATCGTCGCGTAGCCGAGCACGAAGAGGCCCGCCACGACGAGGGTCACGTTCCAGGCGCGCATCGTGTCGAGCGGGTGCACGAGGGGCTCGGCGGCCTCACGCAAGAACCACCCCGGGTGGCGCGCCACGTCCCACGAGTTCAGCCGGACGAAGCGTCCGAGGTAGATGCCGTACCCCGACAGGAGCGCGACGACTACGACGAAGGTGCGCGCGATCGCCACGCCGGCCTTCGCGGCGACCAGCTTCGCGACGATCGCGAGCGACTCGATGCCGAGCGCGAGGCCCGTCCACCCGAACGTCATGAGCATGACGGCGTCGAACCAGAGCGGCGCGCCGTGGGCCGTGCGCAGGTGCATCACGTCGGTCACGAGGTACGGCGCGTTCGGCAAGAAGAGCAGCCACGCGAGCCCCACGGCGCCGACCCATGCAGAATGCATATTCTTCGCGCGCACCCACACGAGCACCCGCGAGAGCGTGTACGGGATCCACGCGAGGAAGAGGTTCCACGCGAGGAAGGAGTACGCGGGCGAGTGCGTGGAGGCCACCCTGGCCACGACGAGCCCGAGGCCGAACGCGCTCAAGAGGACGAACCTCGGCAGGGTAGAGAGCGGCCTATCGAGCACCGCGAGCGCGTTCCGACTCGGCATTCCAAGAGCGTAGCGCGGCTCCGTCGCCAGGGCCAAAGGCTCCATCTCATGCGCAGATCACGGCTTCGCCCGCCGATCCGGAGCGCGGAGGGCGGGCGAAGGGGTGCTCGTGAAAGGGAGCGCGTCGACGCGCGGGGCTCAGAGCCCCATGAGCTTCGCGAGGTAGTAACGCATGGTCTCGGTGGTGCCGCCACCGATGCGGAGGAGGCGCTGATCGCGGAACGCGCGCGCGATCTTGTACTCTTCCATGTACCCGGCGCCGCCGTGGAACTGCATGCACTGGTCGATGATCTCGCTCGAGATTTCGCCCACGAAGACCTTCGCCATGCTGATGAGCTTCACGGTCTCCATACTCACCTGGCCGCCGGTCACGTGTTTGTCGTGGTTGTACGACTCGGCCGCCTTGTACGAGAGCGCGCGGCCGGCCTCGAGCTTCGTGTAGAGGTCGACGAACTTGTGCTGCCAGTACTCGCGCTTGATGATCGGCTTGCCGAACGCCTTGCGATCGCGGCCGTAGGCCACGGCGTCGTCGAGGGCGATCTGCATGCCGCCGCAGCAGCTCGTCGCCGCGATGAGGCGCTCGGTCTGGAAGTTTTGCATGAGGTACATGAACCCCATGTTCTCTTCGCCGAGCAGGTAGCGCTTCGGGATGCGCATCTCGTCGAACGCGAGCTCGGCGGTGTCGCTCGCGTGGTTTCCGACCTTCTTCAGCTTCTTCGACACGATGAAGCCCTTCGTGCTCGTGGGCACGAGGAAGAAGCTGCAGCCGTGCGCGCCCTGCTCCGGTGAGGTCTTCGCGAGGAGCGTCACGAAGTCGGCGCGGGTGCCGTTCGTGATGTAGGTCTTCGCGCCGTTGATGACGTAGTCGTCGCCGTCTTTGCGGGCCCACGTCTGGATGCCGGCCACGTCGCTGCCGGCGTTGGGCTCGGTCACGCCGAGCGCCGCGATCTTTTCGCCGCGCAGCGCCGGCTTCAAGAACTCTTCGATCTGCTCTTTCGTGCCGAGATCGCCGATGACGGGCGTGGCCATGTCGCCCTGGACGAGGAGGCCCATCGACACGCCGGCCGAGTTGCAGTGCGGCAGCTCTTCGCCCTTGGCGATGCTGAACCAGTAATCACCGCCGAGGCCGCCCTGCTCCTCTTTGTAGTGCGCCGAGAAGAGCCCGAGCTCACCGGCGCGCTTGAAGACCTCGTTCGGGAAGCACTCGCTCTTTTCCCACTCGTCGACGAAGGGGGCGAGCTCCTTCTGGGCGAACGTGCGGACGGTCTTGCGGAACTGGTCGTGCTCTTCGCGGAACGGGGAGAGGGACATGGCTCAAAGACTCCTTCGGGTGGGCGCGAGGGTCGCACCCCGGACATCTTTCGTACACGAAACTTTTCCCTACGCAAGACCCTGGCCCCACGAAAAAGCCCCGCGGGCCGAAGCGCGCGGGGCTCTCGTGGCTCGTTCGTGGGGACGAGCTACTTCTTCTTCTTGGCGGGCGCGGCCTTCTTCGGCGCAGCCTTCTTCGGCGCGGCTTTCTTCGGCGCGGCTTTCTTCGGCGCGGCTTTCTTCGGCGCGGCTTTCTTCGGCGCGGCCTTCTTCGGCCCGGCCTTCTTCGGCGCGGCCTTCTTCGGCGCGGCCTTCTTCGGCGCGGCCTTCTTCGGCGCGGCCTTCTTCGGCGCGGCCTTCTTCGGCGCGGCCTTCTTCGGCGCGGCCTTCTTCGGCGCGGCCTTCTTCGGCGCGGCCTTGGGCTTGGCTGGTGCGGCCTTCTTCCTCGGAGCCGGAGCCTCTTCGTCCTCGGTCGGTGCGGGCTTGGCGCCCCCCGAGGTGCCGTTCAGCGACGGACGGGAAATCCCCTCGCGCTGCGACGCGCGCGCCGAGAGCGTCTCGCGGACCTTCTCGTCGAGCTCCTCGAACTCGAACGGCTTGTCGACGTACGCGTCGGCTCCGTAGAGCGGGCTCGTGAGCTGGTTCAGGTTCTCGCCGATGCCGGTCAGCATGACGACCCCGGTGTGCGCGAGCGCGATGTCCTCGCGGATCTTTCGGCACACCTCCCAGCCGCTCATGCCCGGCATCATGACGTCGAGCACGACGAGGTCGGGCAGGTGCTCGCGGGCGAGCTTCCAGGCCTCTTCGCCGTCGCGGGCTTGGATCACCTCGAGCTTCGGTTCGCGCATGGTCGTGAGGTGGCGCGCGACCAGCTCGAGCATGGACGGCTCGTCGTCCGCGATGAGCACGAGAGGATTCGACGTTGGCATGGTGCGTATCTTCGGTTTTCTTTCGCTCGAAGGTCAAGGTCGGTCGCACGCGAGCGCGCCGTTTGGCATCCCGCGCGCGACCGGACGCTCGGCGCTTTACTCGTCGCGGAACTTGGTGGGTACGCGCGAGGTCGACTCGACGAGCTGACGCGACGAGTTCACGTAGCGCACGATCGTGGGCATGTGGCCCTTCGTGAGCTTGACCTTGTTCTGCATCATCGCCTTGATGGGATCGATCTCGCGCTTGATGATCGTCTTCCACATGGCGTAGGGCGCCACGATCACGAACGCGGCGGCCTGGGCCTCTTCCGCGGTCATGAGCTTCACCTCGCGGCACTCGCCGCCGTGCACGTCGAGCCAGAGCGCCGTGTCGTGGTCGATATGCAGGGCCGGATCGGCCTTCACCACGAACGCCACGACGCCGTGCGTCCAGTCTTTGCCGTGAACCTTGTACTCGGGGTTCGCGTTGATGGCGTCTTTGTAGGCCTGGGCCCACTCGTTCGAGGGAAAGTCGTACATGTGCCGCGGTATACCGGGGAAAATCGCCTGCTGGAAGCGGCTTTCCTCCCCGCGCAAGGCCTTCGCGAAGCCCCTTTCCTCGCGGCGCGACCACGGCTAGGAGTTTACGCCGCTCGCCCTCGGGGCGAAGATTGACGCACCATGGCAAAAACCGAAAAGGTCCACGCCCGCGGAGACGCGAGGCTCGACGGCGTGCTCGATTTCGTCGCGTTCGCCGCGCGCCCCATGCCCCTCGGCACGCTGCTCGACGAGGGCCCCCAGCGCATCGCGAAGATCTTCGGGGCCGACGTGTGCTCGCTCTACGTGCTCGAGGGCGAGGGGGCCGAGCTCGTCATGCGCGGAAACGTGGGCTTCGAGCGCGCCATCGGGCAGGTGCGGCTCTCCGTCGGCGAGGGCATCACCGGGCGCGCCGTCGAGTACATGCGGCCCATCTCGGCCGACGTGGCGCACACGCATGCATCCTACAAGCATGTCGACGGGCTCGGCGAAGAGCGCTTCCCGGTGTTCGTCGCGGTGCCCGTGCGAGGCCGGCGGGGGCCGCTCGGCGCGCTCGTGCTCCAGCGACGATCGGGCGCGTTCACCGAGCACGACATCGCCGAGCTGTCGCTCATGGGGGGCCTCCTCGCGGCGGGGATCTCGCAGGCCGAGCTCCTCGATGTGCGCCGTGAGCGCCACGATCGCAAGGCGGGCGGAGGCACGCGCAAGGTCACCTTGGCCGGGCTCCCGTTCGTCCGTGGCAAGGCGCTCGGTGCGGTCGCGGCCCTCCGTCGCCCCGCGGCGCGGCCCTCGGAGCGCGCCCTCGACAAGAGCGAGTCGAAGCTCGAGCAGCGGCGCCTGCGCGCCTCGTTCGACGTGGCCGAGAAGGCCATCACGGCCCTCGCCGACAAAGCGAGGGTCACGGGGCTCGGCGACGGCGCGCGCTTCCTCTCCACCTACCTCGACATCCTCGGAGACATGCGGTTCCGCGAGCGCTCGCTCGAGCTCGTGGCCGAGGACGGCGGCATTCCCCAGGCCCTCGCGCGTGTCGCCCGCGAGGTGACGCGCACGGCCGCGAGCTTCACGCGGGACGCCTTCCTCGAGGAGCGCGCCAAGGACGTCGAGGACCTGTGCGACGCGGTCACCATGCTCGCCGTGTCGGACAAACGCGCCGAGCTGCCGTCGAAGGCGATCCTCGTCGGCGACGCGCTCACCGTGTTCGACCTGCTCGTCTCGGCGCGCACGCAGCCCGCGGGCGTGGCCCTCTCGGAGCGCGCGTTCGGCCCACGCACGAAGGCGCTCCTCACGCTGCTCGACGTGCCCGCGGTGGTCGGCGTGAAGGGGCTCTTCCGCTGGGCGTCCGACGGCGACATCGCCATGATCGACGCCGATCACGGCCTCTTCGTCATCAACCCCACGAAGAGCGAGATCGCCGGCGTCCGAGAGCACCGGAGAGAGCACGACCGCAAAGACCACGGCGCCTGACGAGTCGCGCGAAACCCTGGATTTTTCCGCCTCCGCGGTACCTTCTCGCTCGACCCAAGCCCGGGCGCTATCGTCGTGTTCCCCCCTGGATGCAGCTCGTGAGCGAAAAAGCCTCGCCAGAACCTCCCCCGCGTGATCTCCCCGACCTCGCCGACGTCATCGAGGACGACAGACCTTCGATCACCGAGGTGAACGGCACGGTCGCGCGGTTCGACATGGCCTACGCGCCCGACAAGCCCGTCCGGCGTGCCTTCATCGCGCCGTTCAAGGCGCGCGCGCCCTCGCTCGCCTACCTCGCGTTCGCGCTCGTCGTCGCGGCCATCGTGGTCGCGGCCTACAACGGGAGCTCCAACAGCCGCCTCTGGGTGTGGATCGTCGAGGGCGACCGCAACCGCCCGCTCGGCGCGCAGCCGCTCTCGATGCTCATCCTCGTCTCTGCGCTCGGCACCGTGGCGCGCTCGTGGATGCGCGGCGTCGTGGTCACGAACGAGGGCATCGAGACCCGCGAGGTGCTCATGTTCGGCTTGCCACGCCTCAAGCGCTGGGCCTGGCCTCAGATCGATCGCCTGGTGCTCGACGACCGCGGGGTCTTGCTCGAGCTGTGGGACGGTCAGTACGAGCGCCTCCCCGACGTCGCCGACCAGCGAGGCCTGGCGGATCTGCTCGAAGCGCTCGCCGCAGGCCGCGAGAAGCAGGTCACGCGCCTCCGCCCCCTCGGCGACAAGTAGTCAGAAGCCCCCCTCGACGCCCAAGCTCGGGATCGTGATCGGGCCCACCTCTTGGGGCTTGCAGCGCGAGCCGGGGAGCGACGTCGTGAGATCGGGGCTGTCACCGAACGACGCACACTCGAGCGAGAAGGCCTCCTTTCGGAGCGTCGCGTTCAGCCACTCGGCCACGAAGGCCACGTAGCCGGTTTGGCCGAACGTCCACCGTTTCTCGACGCGAAAGTCGAAGCGGTGGAAATCGGGGTACCGGTAGCCGTTGTAGGGAGGTATCGGAACCCCGCGTATCTCCTCGGAATATGGGCGCCCCGTGTAGAAGTAGAACCGCGCGCCCACGCGCCAGCCCGCGCCGAGCAGGTACGACGCCGCGAGGTTCATGACGTGCGTGCGATCGAACTCGCCGGCGATGCGCAAGGTCGAACCGAGCTGCCCGAGCGAGCTCACGCCTCCGCGCTGACGGAAGCCGAGCGGCCGCGTGAGGCGCGTCGAGCGCGCGAGCGTGTACGAGAAGAACCCCGTGAAACGCTCACCGAAGGCCCGCCGCAGGGAGAGCTCGAGGCCGTACGTCTGCCCGCTCACGCGCCTCACGCAGCGAGGGTCGTCCACGTCGAAATCGGTCCCGCACGTCGACACGGCGTCGGTGAGGCCGAACGAATTCGCGACGAACACCGTCGGGGCCAAGGAGAGCTTCCACGGGAGCGCGACCTCGACGCCCTGGCTCGCGTGCACGGCCGACTGGAGCCCCTCCGAGAGGCGCCCGACCTGGAGGCCGGGGATGGGCACGACGAACGAGGGCGTCTGGTGTTGGAGGCCGAGCGTCGAGACGTGGGTGACGCTCGGGGAGACCTTGGTGCGCACGGCGAGGCGAGGGTCGACGGCGGGGATCACCGTGGTGCGCGCCGCCTGGGGACCGAGGACGACCACGTCGTCGGAGATCGCCGAGCCGAAGAGATCGAACCTGGCGCCGGGCACGACCTCGACCCGCGGGTGGACGCGCCACACGACGTCGGCGCGCGCTCCGAGGGCAAAATCGCTCCGCGGCGGGTAGATCGTCTGCACCGAGTCGCTCGTGCCACGCGAGCCGGTCGTCTCGTCGAGCAGATCGTAACGATCGAACGTGCCGTCGGCGCCGGCGCGGAAGAGTACGTCGTCCGAGAGCTTCTTCTCGAGCTCGAAGCGCGTCGCGAGCATACGATCGCGGGACACGACCTCGTCGCCGAGGCTCGACTCGTCGACGCCCAGCGTGACGGCGAGGCGCATACGACCACCCGAGATTTTGCGGTCGTAGCGGGTGTCGAGCCTGTGGAACTGCGTCGCGAAGACGGTCTTCACGCGGCCCGTGTCCTCGTTCACCTCGCCCAAGAAGTCGTGGCTCCCGAACGCGAAGATGGACACACGATCAAGCGGCGTGAGGTCGTACGCGACGCGGCCTTGATAGTCCCAGTAGTCGAGGCGGACCTCGGGCACGATCGCCGAGAAGAGCAGCGCCGTGTAGCTCACGCGCCCGGCGCCGAGGAACGTGCCCTTCCCGCCCGCGAAGGGCGCCTCGGCCAAGAGCCCCGTGTCGAAGAGCCGGATGTTGCCTTCACCGTGGAACCGCTTCGCCGGCTCGCGGACCTCGCCGCTCACGAACCCGCCCGCGAAGCGCCCGAACCGCGCAGGGGGCGCCCCCGCGTAGAAATCGACGTGCTCGACGAGGCCCGGGTGGATCACGGCGGGGCCGAGCGCGAGGTGGTAGAGCAGCGGCACGCGCACGCCGTCGAGGAAGTAGCCCGTGTTCCCGGGAGGAGCCCCGCGCACGAAGAAGAACGGGAGCCCGCTCGCCATGGGCACCACCCCCGGGAGCATCTCGATCGCGCGGAACGCGTCGCCGAAGGCCCCGGGGAGCTCGCGGATCTCGGCCTGCCCGAGCGTGGTCTTGCCGGCTTCACGCTTCACGCCGCGGACCTCGACCTCTTCGATCGGGGTCGGCTTCGCGGCCCTCGGCGCGCTCGTGGGTGGCGCCGGGCCGGCGGGTGACGCGCTCGGCTCGTGCGCCTCGACGAAGGCGACCTTCATGCGGATCTTGGCGACGACCGGCGCGCCCCCGCGCTTCGCAGGCTCGAAGACGAAGTCGCGCGAGGCGCTCGTGGCCGCGCTCGCGAACGGCTCGTCACCGGCCACGGAATGTGCATCCTGCACGCGTCCGTCTTTGTCGACGACGAGCTCGAGCACGATCTCCACGTCACCGTGCGCGCCCTCGGGGTAAGGCACCTCCCCCCCACGTACGAGCCGCGGCGGAGCGACGTTCGCCGTGCCCGGAGAGGCCGCGGGCTCGTCGGCGCGGGCCGCGGAGCCCGAATCGAGCAGCGCACAGGCCGCGATCGCCCATGCCACACCCACCTTCCCCCACAGAGACCTCACACGACGCGAGGCCGGTGTCGGGAGCCCGCCGCGGGTGGCCCCCATCTCTCGTTAGCCCGCGAGCTCGGCCCGCACGGCGGCGCGCAGCTCACCGTCGACGAGGAGCTCGACGGCCGTCTTGGCCATCGCCTTGGCGGCGTCGAGGGCGGTCGTAAGCCCGCGCTCGCTGCCGGCGCACTCGGCGAACCTGTGCTCGTGGCAGAGGCTCTCGCCCTCGTCGCAGATCGCGAGCCACGGGTGGATCGAGGGCACGGCGTGCGACACGTCGCCCATGTCGGTGCTCCCGGCCCCGACCGCGCTCGTCGTCTCGACGGCCCTACGGCCACGGGCCGCGAGGTGCGCGCCGAACGCCCGCGCGAGCACGAGGTTGTTGCGCATGTCGCGGTAGCCCTTTCGAAGGGCCACCTCCACCTGGACGTCGCTCGCGATCGCGGCGCCCCGCGCGCACCGTTCGACGATCCCGCGGACGCGTTCGAGCTCGGCGCCGTCGCGCGCGCGCACCGCGAACTCGCACGAGGCGAGCTCGGGGATGATGTTCACGGCTTGGCCCCCGTTCGTGACGAAGCCATGCACGCGTACCCCGTCGCGGAAGTGCACACGCTGCCCGTCGACGAGGCGGAACGTATCGAGGCACGCCGTGAGCGCGCTCTTGCCGTCGTGCGGGGCGATCGCCGCGTGGGCGGGCTTGCCGCGGAAGGTGAACGTGAGCCAGAGCGACGCGAGCGCGGGGTGCGCGAGCACGTCGCGGTCGAAGGGATGAAACATGATGGCCGCATCGAGGTCTTGGAAGCAGCCCGCCTCGAGCATTTTGATTTTTCCGCCGCCGCCTTCTTCGGCCGGTGTCCCGAACACGACCACCTCGCCGCCGGCGCGCTCGGCCACGCTCGCCGCAGCGAGGAACGCGCCGATCGCCCCGGTCGCGATGAGGTTGTGACCGCACGCGTGACCGATCTCGGGCAGCGCGTCGTACTCGGCGAGCACCCCGACCTTCGGCCCACCCGGTCGCCCGGCTCGGGCCGCGAAGGCCGTCGGCATGCCTGCGAGCCCGCGCGTGACGTCGAACCCGCGCGACGCGAGCAGATCGGTCATCCACGCGGCGGCCTTCACCTCTTCGAAGCGCAGCTCGGGGTTCTGGTGGATGTCGGAGCAGAGCTTCCGGAGAGCGGGAGCCTCGCGATCGACGACGGCGTCGATCGCGGCCCCGAAATCGGGCGGTAGCATGGCTCGGAGCCTACCAAATGCGGTGCGCCGAGCCACGAGGGACGCGCCGAAAAAGCCCGGTGCTCGCGCTCGAGGGCGAAATCGAAGGGCTTAGGCGCGAGGCCGCTCGGCTCAGCGGCGGCGCTTCTCGAGCCCCGGGTACACGAAGAGCAGGCCCAGCATGTAGAGAAGGCACATCGCGATCGTCGCGCCGACGCTGCGCTGGATGGCCTGCTTCGTGGTGACGCCGTTCGACGCGAAGAGCGGGATCAGCAGGGTGACGACGAGCAGCGAAAAGAGGAGGAGCTTCTGCATGTCAGGGCACCTCTCCGAAGCCCCGCCCCGCCCTACGATCGCCGAGATACTGCCGGAGGACGATGCCGAGGTACTGCGGATCTCTCACGAAATACCGGTGCGCGAGCCTCCGTGGCTCTTGGCCGAGGCGGTAGGCCCACTCGAGCCCCGCGCGGCTCATCCAGGCCGGGGCGCGCTTCACGGTCCCCGCGATGAAGTCGAGCGTCGCCCCGATGCCGAGCAGCACCGCGGGCGCCACGGCCTCGGCGATTTCGTGGCAGAACAGCTCTTGTTTGGGCGCGCCGAAGGCGACGAGCACGATGTCGGGCTTGGCCGCGACGACCTTCTCGACGATGCCCGCCCGCGACTCTTTGGGCTTCGACAGATCGACCATGGGCGCGTCGACGCCGGCGATCACGAGCGACGGGTGCTTCTCGACGAGCTTCTTCGCCGCGAGCTCGGCCACGCCCGGGCCCGCGCCGAGCAGGTACACGCTCTTCTTCTTGGCCTCGCAGAGCGCCATGAGCGGGGGCACGAGGTCCGAGCCCGACACCTTCGCGGGCAGGCGCGTCGGCATGAGCTTCGAGGTGACCACGACGGGGAACCCGTCCGCCAGGCTGAGGCTCGCGGCCTCGTAAGCTGCGAGAAACGCTGGGTTTTCTTCGGCCAGCACCACGTGGTCGACGTTGGGCGTGACCACGAAGCCGCCCTTGCCACGATCCGAGAGCGTGAGCACGGCGTCGAGCGCGGCCTCGAACGAGAGCACGTCGATCGGCACTCTCCCGATGCGGATGCGGGTCGCGCTCATGCCGCGCTCATTTCTGTTCGAGGACGATCGAGCCCAGGAACTTCGCGCGCCCGGACTCGTCGATCGTGCGCGAGGCGGCGACGACCGTGGTCTCCCCGATGAACACCCCGAGCAAGGCGGCGTCGAGGCTCTGCACCATCGGCACCGTGGTCGCGTTCTCGGAGACGAGGTTCAGTACGACCAAGCAGCGCTTGCCCTTGACCGTGAGCGCCTTGATCTGTTGGAGCGTGCCGTCCATGTCGACGAGGCCGATGGCACGCGCGTCGAACACGGCCAGCTCCTGCCCGAGCTCTTTGCCGATGCGGGCGAGGCCTTGGGCGATCTCGAGCATGGCCTCGGGGTCGCGTTTGCTCGAGCCGACGAGGGCGAGCGACTGCCAGTCGGATTGGTGGCAGCGGAGCCAGAGTCGCTGCCAGACGGGGTTGCCGAGAGTCGCTGCTGCGGCCTGGCCAGTGGAGCCCGGGGTCGTCATGGGTTTCGCCACTCTACCGGAATTCGACATCCAAAGGACAACTTGCCGTTCGGCTCGGCACGAACCGCGTCACGGCTGCTTGTATTTCGAGGCGAGCGAGGCCTCGGCGCCGGCGTTCACCTTCTGCGCCTTGATCTTCGTCTCGAGCGACTCGGGGGTGTCGCCCATGGCCGCGCCGGAGAGCGTCGCGCCGGAGAGGGCGTACACGGTGAAGACATAGTCGTGGTCGCCGGGCCGCGGGGGGCACGGCCCGAGGTACCCGTACGACGAGGTCGAGAAGGTGACGAACCCATGTTTGGAGCCCGCGGGCGCCGGGGCGCCGGGCATGTAACCAAAGGGCACACCCGCCGGAATCGCGAGCGTAGTCGAGGGGATATCGTAGAGGGTCCAGTGTTGGTTCGGGACGGTGAGGTCCTTCATGACCACGGCGTAGCTCTGCGTTCCGGGCGGGCCGGCGGTCCACGAGAGGGCCGGCGAGGTGTTGGCGCCATTGCAGGTGTGGGCCGCGGGGAAACGGCCCCCGTTCGTCAGCGTGAGGCTCGTGAGCACCATCGGCGCGGGGGCCGCATCGGCTGCGTCGGCAGCGTCGGGGACCTCGGCGTCCGTCGGGGCGGCGTCGCTCGCGTCGGAGGCGGAGGCGTCGGGGCGGCTCGTGTCGGGAGCTCCCGTGTCGGCCACGCTCGTGTCGGGCTTCGACGCGTCGGTCGAGCTGGTCGCCCCATCGGGAGCCGCGGCGTCGGCGGGGGCCGGGTCGGGCGTGGACGAGCAGGCGGCCGCGAGCGCCGAGGCCAGGGCGAAGACCGCCGCCGAGCGACCGACGTTTCGAACGATACGATGGGCCATGGACGCGCTCCGAAGGGAAGAGAGAACGAGCGTGCGGACGCTCCCCGAGAATAGGACCCTCTTTTTGGCTCGATCGGCAAGGGGGAAACCCTGCTAACGTACGAGAGACGTGTTTCGCCCAGGCGCATTTCCCCTCCTCCTCGCCGCCGCGCTCGGATCGAGCGCCTGCGTGCTGAACATCGTCGACCCCGACGAGCCCGGCCCCGACGGCGACGTGACGGGCGCCCCCGCCGACTGCTCCGCGGGCCCCAAAGAAGGACCGAGCACGCTCACGGGACCCGCCGCGCCGCACCTCGTCGGCCGTTTTTCGCCGCGCGGGGAGTTCGTCTACTCCGGCTCGCGCATGACCGCGCGGTTCACGGGCAGCGGCGTGGCCGCGAACATCGCGCTCCCCGAAGGCGCCGACACGTTCAACCCCGCGCGAGAGCCCCGCGTGCTCACGGTCAAGGTCGACGGCGTCACCTCGGAGCTCGCGGCGCGCCCCGGGCGGTCGCGCTACGTGCTCGCCGAAGGCCTCGACCCGACGGCCGTCCACGAGGTCGAGGTCCGTCGCGAGTTCGAGGCCAACGGAGGGCTCGCGCGGTTCGAGGGCTTCGAGCTCGCGGCAGGCGGAAAATACGAGCCGGCGCGCGTTCGTCCGCGGCGCATCGAGGTCATCGGCGACTCGATCTCCTGCGGCTACGGCGTGCTCGGCAGTGACGGCTCCTGCCCGTTCACGTTCGCGACCCAGCGCCACTCGCGCACGTACGCGGCGATCGCCGCAGAGACGCTCGACGCCGAGCTCTCGACGGTGTGTTGGTCGGGCAAGGGCCTCTCCCGCAACGACGACGGCGACGACGGCGGGCAGCCCTCCAAGAAGGTCGCGGGGACCATCGCCGATGCCATGCCCGAGATCTTCGCGACGACCATCCCGCGCGGCGTGCCCGGCGGCCCCGAGGTCGCCCTCCCCTATACGTTCCCCAAAGAGTCGGCGCCGCAGGTCGTGGTCGTGAACCTCGGCACGAACGACTACCTCTTCGGCGTCGACGACGCGACGTTCGTCACGAGGGGCCGGGAGCTCGTCCGCACCATCCGCGGCAAGTACCCAGATTCACACATCTTTTTCGCCCTCTCGACGATGATCAGCAACACGAACGGGCCCGACATTCGTACCCGCGCCGACGCCTCGCTTCGATCGATCGTCGAGGGCTCGGGCGACTCGCGTGTGTACTACATGCAGTTCTCGGAGCAGCGCAGCGCCCGAGACGGCCTCGGCTGCGACGGCCACCCGAGCCCCACGACGCAGGAGCTCACGGGCCGCCAGCTCGTCCGGGCCATCCAATCGAAGACGTGCTGGTGAGCTCGTGAGCAACTACCGCCCCGGCCCGCAGCGCCCCAAGTCGTCTTCCCAGCTCCAGTTCGAGGCGATGCAGCGGCGCATCGGCCAACGGTTCGGCGAGTTCGGCGATCGCGAGGCCGCCGCCGAGGACGTCGACCCGTTCGACGACAACCACCTGAAGCCCACGCTGCGCATCATCGCCGGGCTCTTCGTGGTCTCGGCCGCGGTCACCTACACGATCGGGACGCAGTCGCGCATCCTCAACATCGTCGCCGCGCTCGTCGTGGGAGGCCTGCTCTCGCACGCGCTCACGCGCTACCCGGTGCACATAAGCGCCCGTCATTTCTTGGCGGCCGCGCTCTTCCTCGAGGCCGCGACCGACATCCCCACCTTCTGGAAGCCACCGCTCGCGTTCGCCGACGTGGCCTTCTACGCCTCCCTGAAGGACTTCGCCGGCGTGCCGGGCATGTCGCTCCCGTTCTTCTTCTTCGGGGCGCTCTACCTGCTCTACCGAGCGAGGCGAGAGACACGCCGGAACGAGGACATCGTGCCTCCGCCGAAGCAGGCCATGAACCTGCTGACGGCCTTCCTCGTGGCGGTGGTCGCGCTCGAAGCCTTCGGCCTCGCGCGGGGCGGAAATCTCCAGCCGTCCTTCTTCCAGATCCTCCACCTCCTGACGCTGCCCATCGTGGCCATGGCCTTCCTCTACGCCTTCCGCGGCACCGAGGATCTGCCGGCCATCGGCACCATCATCGTGGCCGTCGCCGTGGCGAGGAGCGCGCTCTGCTTCGGGACGTATTTCCTGCTCGCCTGGAAATTCCGCACGGAAGAGGGGTTCTTCGTCACCACCCACGCCGACACGGTCCTCTTCTCGACCGCGATCTTCTGCCTCATTGCGTACGCGATCGAGGATCGGCAGCGGCGGGTCGTCACCCGGTGCCTCGCGCTCGCTGCGGCGGTGTTCGTGGGCGTGGCGCTCAACAACCGGCGACTCGCGTTCGTCTCGCTCGGGGCCGCGCCGGCCATGATGTACCTGTCGCTCAAGCCGAGCGCGACGAAGGCCAAGGTCACGCGCGCCGCGTTCGTCGTAGCGGGCCTCGTGCTCGCCTACACCATCGTGGGGAGCCAAGCCGAGGGCGACTCTCCGCTGTGGAAGCCCGCGAAGCTCGCCATGAGCGTCCTCGATCAGAAGGACAACTCGAGCGAGTCACGCGACATCGAGAACTACAACCTCATCTACACGATGAGCCAGAGCCCCATCGTGGGCACCGGCTTCGGCTGGGAGTACAAAGAGAAGCTCCTCGTCTACGACATCTCGAAGCTCTTCGCGCTCTACCGCTACATCGCCCACAACGGCGTGCTCTGGATCTGGTCGGTCGGCGGGGTCGTCGGGTTCACCGCGTTGTGGGTCATCTACCCCGCCACGATGACCCTGGGCATCCGCGCGTACCGCACCGCGGAGCAACCCGTGGAGCGCGCCGCGGCCCTCGCTTCGATCGGCGTGGTAGTCGCCACCCTCGCCCAAATCTGGGGTGACCAGGGCTGGAACAGCTACCTCACGCTCATTCTCTTCTCGCTCGCCTTCGCCACGGCGGCGCGCCTCGAGGCCAAGGGCCAGGACGCTCCGGCCTGAAACGCGACCCGAGCGAAGCGATTTAAGCCAAACGCTCACCTTCGCCAGCCACGAGCTTGGAGGTCGGGCGAGGTTGGGGTAGGCTGACGCGCGTCCGAGAGAGCTCGGGCGCAGGCGTTGCAGAATTGTCACTGTGAAGGCCCGCGAGAATGCGGCGCGTCAAGGCGCTCCGTGGTACCCTCGCAGTCTCCCTCAAGTCATGGGCTTCGAAGAGCGGCGGATAGGAACGGTCATCGGCAAATGGCGAGTCGACTCCCTCTTGGGAGCGGGCTCGATGGCCGCCGTGTATGCCGTGACCCACCGAAACGGGTCCCGTGCCGCGCTCAAGATCCTCCACGGCCAGCTCGCGAACGACGACGCCGTGGTCGAGCGCTTCCTCTCCGAGGGGTACCTCGCCAACGTCGTGAAGCACCCCGGCATCGTCCGCGTCTTCGACGACGGCATGACGGACGAGGGCTGCCCGTTCCTCGCCATGGAGATGCTCGAGGGCGAGACCCTCGAAGACTACCGCGAGGCCGCGGGCCCGAAGCTCAGCCTCGAGACCACGATCAGCATCATCGACGCCATCATGGACGTGCTGGCCGCCGTGCACGCCGGAAACGTGATCCATCGCGATCTCAAGCCGTCGAACGTTTTTCTCACCGCCGACCGGCAAATCAAGCTGCTCGACTTCGGCGTCGCCAAGCTCTCCGACAAGAAGTCTGTGAGCAAGCTGTCGCTCGTGGGCATGGTGCTCGGCACGCCCGCCTACATGGCTCCCGAGCAGGCCCTCGGCGCGCGCGAGGCGGTCGATTCGCGGTCCGACATCTTCGCCGTCGGCGCGATCATGTTCACGATGCTCACGGGCGAGCACGTGCACCCGGTCGAGGGCACGCAGCAGAAGCTCCTCGCGGCGGCCACGGCCAAAGCGCGCTCGCTCGGGAGCGTCATGCCCGAGCTCCCCCCCGGAATCGTCGCCGTCGTCGATCAGGCCCTCCAGTTCAAAAAAGACGATCGCTGGCAGACCATCACGCAGATGCGAAACGCCTTGAAAGAGGCGTCCTCGCTCGCGCGAAACGCGAGCATGCGCCCGCCGCCGCCGTCGACCACGCGCCTCAGCTCCACCGAGCGCAACACCGACGGGACGCTCGTCAACGTCGAGGCGCCGACGATGGACAGCGCCCCGTCCGAGCCCGCGATGCGCGCCGTTCCTCCTCCGGTCCCCGAGCCGGGCATCCCGGTGAAGACGTTGCTCGGCATCTCCGCGTACGAGGCCAAACCAGCGCCGCCGGGCCCGCCCGACATCGTCCCCGGCCGTCGGACCGACCTGGAGACGACCCAAATCGGCGTGCACAACCCGTACGGCCTCGTGGCCCCCACCGTAAGCACCTCCGAGGGGCAGGTGCCCATGGCCACCGCGAGCGGCCAGTACCTCGCCGTACCGCAAGTGAGCGACTCGGGCCGCGCGGGCTTTTTCTACGGGAAAGACAAGCCTCCCTCGAGCAGCAACATCGACATCACCGGCCTCGACAAGTCAGGCGAGTGGGGGAAATCGGGCAATGGCTCGTACCCCTCGGGCGCCGAGACGCCCATCGAGCCCGATGGGATTCCGCGGCGTCCTTTGTGGCCCGTCGCCCTCGGTCTCGCCGCGCTCGTCGCGCTCGTCGCCGGTGCCGGCGTGTACATGAAGGCGAGCCGCGCCGCGGGAGACGGCTCACATCCCTCGGCGACGGTGCCGTCCGCGTCGGCCAGCGTGCCTCCGATGCCGCTCGGCGTCTCGGCCACGGCGCTGCCGAAGGCCCCGTCCGCGCTGCCATCGGCCATCGCTCCCATCGCGCCCGCTGCCACGACGGCCGCCGCCCCCAAGGCCACGTGGGCACCTCCCCAAGGCGCCGCGCCCGCGCCGGCACCGAGCAAGTCTGCGCCAGCTCCACTGAAGCCCGCCGACCTGCCGAAGCCCGTGGGTCCCACCCCACCCGACATCGAAATCATCGAATAGGCTCGCGCGGTTATCGCTGCGTGGATCGAACCGCGAGCGCGCGCGACCGCGGCCTCCCGGTGGCGGGGTGAGGGGCCCGAGGACGTGACGCCAGCTGGCGGAGCGCGACCCGCGAGGAAGTTCCAGGCGCGTCATCGCGTGTGGTACCGTGATCGCGGAGGTCTCTCCGAGCGATGGCGAAAGACGGAACCCTATTCCAGACCGCGGACAAGCTGAACATCCCTGGGCGCGGCGGCGGCGGAGGTCGTCGTGGCGGCGGGCGGCAGGACGACGAAGAGCAGACGAGCCTCATGGATCGCGCACGCGACGCGGCAAAGGCTGCGGGGCGGCGCAAAGCGCTCACGGCCTTCGTGTCCACGATCTGTCTCGCGATGACGGTCGTCGCGGCCATTTTCGCCCCGAAATCGTACGAGGTCGAAGGCAAGGTGCTCGTCACGCGCGCCACGCTGATCGGCGCTGCTGCCGCGTACGTGAGCCCCGAAGAGCAAAAGGCCACCGCGAAGCAGTTCGAGGAGCAGGTCAAGTCGCGCGACAACATCCTCGCGCTCATCAAGCAGGCGCAGCTCGTCGAGCGGTGGGACTCGATGCGCCAGCCGCACCGCCGCATCATGGACCAGCTCGGCTCGAAGCTCGGCGGGACGCCCTTCACGGACGAGCAGAAGTTCGACGCGCTCATGAAGACGCTCGACGCGAAGCTCCGCGTCAACGTCGACGATGCCACCGTGAGCATCTTCGTCGAGTGGTCCGACCCGACGGCCGCGCGGGACATCGTCGCGAACGCGATCAAAAACTTCCAAGATGCGCGGTACGGCGTCGAGATCGGCGCCATCAACGAGCAGCTCAAGATCCTCGAGTCGAACGTCGCCCGCGCGCAGGGCGAGGTCGCCGCGGCGGCCACCGAGCTTGCGATTCGCCAGCGCGAGATCAACACGACGAAGGCGCCGGACGCCACCGTCCAGAAGTACATCTCGCGCGCCGCGGCCGCTCCTCCCCCTCCCGGCGCCGATCCCGCGCTCGTGAAGAAGCTCGAGCAGATTCGCGGTGAAAAGCAGGCGCTCGAGGACCAACGCGCCCAACGTGTCGGCCAGCTCAAGAACCAGCTCCAAGAGCTCCAGCAGCAGTACGCCGACGGTCACCCTTCCGTGAAGGCGATGAAGGACAGCATCCGCGCGGCCGAGGCGGACCCGCCCGCGCTCAGCGCGTTGAAGACCCAAGAAGCCGACGTGCTCGCCCAAATCGAGGCGCAGAAGAACGCGGCCCCGAAGGAAGCTCCGAAGCCCACCGGCGGCCAAGTCGCGATCCCGGTCGTGGCCGCGGTCGACGCGGGTATCCCGGCACGGCCCAAGTCGATCAGCGACGTGCAGGCCGAGTTCGACACGGCCCGCAACAAGTACGATCAGCTCACCACCAAGCTCGAGGCCGCGCGCATCCAGGCCCAGAGCGAAGAAGCCGGGTTCAAGCGCCGCTACTCGGTCACGCGCCCGGCCGAGCTCCCCCCGGGGCCGAAGCGCCCATCGGGCCTCATCGCCGCCCTCCTCGGGCTCGCGCTCACCGTCCTCGCGGCGCTCGCCACCGCGGCGATCGCCGATCGGTTCTCGGGCATCTTCTTCGAGCCCCGCCACGTCCGCGATCGCCTCGGGATCCCGGTGTTCGGCACGATGAAGTGGTAACGGCGCACGCGCTGGAAACCGGTCGACACACGGCGTGCGACTCGTGATATCGCTGAAAAGACGTGGCCCCTCGCGCCTCTCGGCCCGGGGCCACTGAGCTCGCCCGATGCTTCCCCTCGCGTTCCTCCCTCCGATGGACACCCTCAGCACCGTGGCCGCGCAGGTCCGCGTGGAGGAACGCGGGAGGTTCACGAACGAGACCACGAGCCTCGCCGTCAAGCCGGTCACGAAGCCCGTGCTCGAGAGCGAGCTCGCCCCGCAGCTCCGCTACGACCTCATCTGGCGGCACGGGTTCTCGCACTTCGTGGCGATCTACTCGCCGCGTTTCATCGTCCCCGACACGACCGACATCGGCTCGCTCCGCTTCTCGACCCCCACGGCCGACGAAGTGAACAACGCGTTCCTCAACAACACGAACCCTCCCCAGCAGTTCGGCGCGTTCCACAACATCGGCCTCGGGCTCGAGCACGACGAGAAGCGCACCCACTGGGGCCTCTACCAGTTCGGGGGCTACGGCCCCATCTCGAACACGGCCCTCCTCGTCCAAAAACCCTGGAATGGCGAGGGGTTACCCGCGCCGCCGTACCCCATCATCCCCACGCTCGGCGCGGCGAGCTTCAACCTGCTCTTCTTGCAGACGCAGGCCTTCGTGAACATCCGCCTCACCCCGCGGGTCACGCTCACGCCGCTCGCGACGATGGGCGCCTTCGGTGGCGCGGACGACGTCTCCCGCGGCAAGATCCCGCTCACGTACGGCCCCGGTGGTCGCCTCACGCTCGACGTGAAGACCTCCGCCGTCGACACGGTGAAGACGTCGATAGGTGGAGGATACACGTTTCCGGCGCTCTTCGACGGCGGCCGAGAGGGTTCGCCCACCGTCCGAGTCGAGGCCGAGGAGCGGTTCGTCCACAAGTGGTCCGAGAAGGCCACGAGCGAGATCGCCGCAGGCGCGGAGACGGCACAGAACCCGACGTTCGGCGCGCGCCTCTACCCTCGCGGAGAGGTGAGCACCACGTACGGCGTCGAGCACCGCACGTCCGAGACGCGGTTCGCTGTCGTCGGGCGGCTCGGCCCGTGGATCAACCTCCTCTCCGGCGACGTAGAGCAGAAGACCGAGGGCATCCTCGCGGTGAACCACCGCATCGACAAGACCACGCTGCGCGCCCAAGCGACCGTGGGCGGCATCGTCGGCAACACCGACGTGATCTCCACCTACTTGCTCGCCACCGGGCAAACGGGCGTGGCGTACCAGCTCACCCGTCACGTCTCCGCCGACATCGGCGTGCGCCTCACGAGCCAATCGTTCTCGAACGCGCAGCGCCGCTTCGACACCCAGCAAATCATGCTCTTCGGCGGGATCACCGTCGCGAGCGATCCGCCCCTTCGCCTCTGAGGTTTCGATGAGCGAGGACACGCCCGAGGCCTCCACCGGGGCCGCGGCGAGCGCACCGACGGAGGCCGAGCCCGAAGGCACCGCGGGCGCCGAGCACCACGATCACGAAGAGCACGCCGCCCGAAAAGACGTGGCGACGGCCATGCGAAACGCCGTGAAGCTCGGCCTGTCGCTCATGGCGACGTGGGCCGTGGCGCTCGGTGTTCGCTTCATTCTGCCCAGGTTTTTGGGGCCAGAGCGCTTCGGTCAGTACACCTGGGCCGAGAGCACGGCCGCGCTCGCCTTCATCTTCGCGGGCCTCGGGCTCAACACGTACATCCAACGCGAAGTGTCGGTGAAGCCGTCGCACGCGTCCGACTTCTTCGGAGGGGTGCTCGTCGCGCGGCTCACCGTGATGGCGCTGCTCTTCTTGAGCCTCTATGGCTACGCGCTCGGGGTCGAGCGCGACCCGGAGGTCCACCTCGCCGTCGTCGTGTTCGGGCTCACGCAAGCCCTCATGGTGACGAACGAGTCGCTCGCGGCGCTGCTCCAGGCGAGCACCAAGGTGGGCAAGCTCGCCGTCGCCAACGTCGCCGCGAAGCTCGTGTGGGGCGTGGGCGTGGTCGCGGTCGTGCAGGTCACGCACAGGTACCCGCTCCTGGCGCTGCCGATGTTCCTCTCGGAGCTCCTCAAGGCCATGGTGCTCTGGCCCTCGGTGCGCAAAGAGGTCGGCCTCGAGCTCCGCGTCGACGCGAAGGTCACGAAGGCCGTGCTCATCACGTGCATCCCGTTCTTCGTGAACACCATCTCGTACACGATGGGGAACAAGCTCGACGTGGCGCTCCTGAAGTCGCTCGCGACCGACGCGACCAAAGGCGTCGAAGAGGCCGCGCAAGCCGCCAAGGTGGAGGTGGGCCTCTACGGCGCCGCGCAGAACCTCGCCTCGCTCGCCATGCTCCTCGCCCCGCTCGAGAGCTGGGTCATCACACCTCTCCTCACACGCGCCCTCAAACGCAGCGAAGACGAGTTCTTCGCGATCCTGCGGCGCGCGGTCGAGGGCATCCTCGTGGTCGCGATCCCCGCCACGATGATGATCAGCCTGGGCGCGCCGTTCTGGGTGCGCCTCACGACCGGCTCGAAATACCTCGACGCGGCCGCCGCGCTCCAGCAGCTCGCCCCCTCCTTCGTTTTCACGTACGCGGCGGTGCTCTTCGCCACGGCGCTCATCATCATGAAGCGCTCGTGGAGCGTGACGCTCATCTCGCTCTCGCGGCTCATGCTGCAGCCGATCCTGATGTGGCTCGTGGTGCCGTGGGCTCACAAAAAGCTCGGCGTCGGCGGGGCCGGGATCGGCGACGCCTTCTGCTTCACGTTCCTCGAGCTCTACGTGTCGATCGTCTTCTTGGCGACGCTCGGGCGACGCGCGATCGACAAACGCCTCGTGTTCGCCCTCGTCGCTTCGCTCGCGGCCTACGGCGCCGCCTACGGCACGCACAAGGCGCTCACGCCGCACCTCAAGGACGCGACCCTCGTGGTCGACGGCCTCGTGTACGTGATCGTGCTCTTCGCGACGCGCGGCGTCCGTGTCGCCGACGTGAAAGCCGTGATCGGCATGATTCGGAACCGGCGCAATCTCGCTGGCTGACCCCGATCGTCGGCTGGTGACGGAGCGACGGCGCTTTTTTCAGGTAAAAACACGCGCTTCGCGATAAGCTCGGCTCGTCGTGCAGATCGTCCCCGGAGCTCGCCTCGGCTCGTACGTCTTCGAACGCCCCCTCGGCGTCGGGGCATTCGGCGTCGTGTGGCTCGCGGGCCGTGAAGGCGCCCTCGACCAGAAGGTCGCCATCAAGGTGCTCCACCCTCAGGCCGCGGTCTCCCACGAGAGCGTCGAGCGTTTCCGCCGCGAGGCACGCGCGCTGAAGCAGCTCTCGAGCCCGCACATCGCGCGCATGTACGAGTTCGTGGTGGGGCCGCCCTTCGGGTTCGCGCTCGTCATGGAGTACATCCAGGGGGAGCTCCTCTCGAACGTGTTCAAGCGCACGAAGCTCGGCGTCGAGGACACGATCTACCTCGGGCAGAACATGCTCCGCGGCGTCGCCGAGATGCACACGCACGGCATCATCCACCGCGATCTCAAGCCCGCGAACGTCATGCTGCGCCCGATCCAGAACGGCTGGCGCGCCGTGATCCTCGACTTCAACCTGAGCCGCTTCAAGGACGGCAAAGACGAGACCGGCAAGCCCCAAGGCGCGCTCACCACCATGGGCTCGGCGATCGGCACGATCCCGTTCATGGCCCCCGAGCAGATCGTCGATGCCCGGCGCGCCAACGAGGCCGCCGACGTGTACGCCGTGGCCGCGATCCTCTTCAACGCGGTGGCCGGTCACCCCGCGTTCGACATGTCGTCGTTCCGGCAGAAGCTCACGGACGAAGCCGCCCCCGTGCCCACGGGCCGCACCGACGCGACCGCCATGGCCTTCGCGGCGGTCATCGCCAAGGGCCTCATGCGAAAGCCTCAAGACCGCTACGGCACGGCCCAAGAGATGCTCGACGCCCTCGGCCAGATCCCGCGCACGCCGCCGACGAGCCAGCGCACCACGTGAGCGCGGCGGTCGTGCGGGGTGCCCACGGCCTTCCGACGTCATGACCGCTGATTTGGCCTCGCGAGCCAGGTAGGCTCCTCGATCTCACGCTCGAGGAGCCGGTTCGCCATGCACGTTCTCTACCTCACCACCGAGCTACCGTTCCCCGCCGTGAGCGGTGGGCGCGTACGCACCGCCGCCGACCTGACGCTGCTCGAGTCGCTCCCCGAGGTTCGTTCGGTCGATCTCCTCTGCCTCGAAGAAGAGCCCTCTCCGCCCGAGGCCTTGCGCGAGGTCGCGGAGAAGCTCCCCAAAGCTCGGCTCCTCGGCCCGATCTTCCACCCCATTCACCTGAAGAAGTTCCCCCACTACCTGCCGCTCGTCGCCGCGCTCAGGGTCGTGCCCGGGTACCCGTACCTCGCCGGCAAGTGGGCGAGCGTGGCCGTGGCGAAGGCGATCGTGAAGGCGTGCCGCGCCCGAAGACCCGACGTGGTCTACGTCGATCACCTGGGCATGATGGTCTACGAGCGGCTCCTCTCGCGGCTCGTCCCGGGCGTCCGGATCGTGCTCGGCCAGCACAACGTCGAGAGCGACTTTTTTGCCCAATTTGCCGAGAAAAAGCGGGGGATCGTGAGGCTCGTGGCCGAGCTCGAGACGGCACGCGCGCGCACCTTCGAACGGGATGCCATGCGGCGGGCCGACGCGGTCGTGGCGATCTCGTCGACCGACCGCGACGCCTTCGAGATGCTCGCCGGCATCCGAGCGCACGTCGTGCCTCAGGTCGTTCGCTTCGAGCGAACCGAGTGGGAGCCCAAAGCTTCTCCGCGGCTCGTCTACGTGGGCAACCTCTCGTGGCACCCGAACGTCGCGGGCCTCGATTGGTTCGTGAAAGAAGCGTGGCCCGAGGTGCGGCGGCTCGTCCCCGAGGTCGTCCTCGACGTCATCGGCTCCGGCCTGCCCCGCGACGCGAACGGCAAGGAGATCGTGCCGAAGAACTGGCTCGCGCCTGGCATCGTCGTGCACGGGTTCGCGAAGGAGCTCGCTCCGCACTACGCGAACGCGAGCGTGTTCTTGGCGCCGATCCTCGGGGGCTCGGGCGTGCGCATCAAGCTCCTCGAGGGCTTCCGCGCGGGCCTCCCGCTCGTCACCACCACCGCGGGCGCGCTGGGGCTCCCGGTCGAGTCGGGTCGCGAGCTGCTCGTGTCCGACGACCCCACGGAGCTCGCGCGGCACGTCGCTACGCTCCTCGGAGACGTCGCACTTCAACGCACACTGCGGCAGAACGCGTTCGACTTCCTCGAGCGCGAGCATGGCCTCGCGAAAGCGCAGGGCGTCCTCCGCGACGCGCTCGGGATCTCCCCGCGCGAGGCCACGCGCACGCCGTAGGCGCTCGGCGCGAAACGAGGCCCTTCGGCACATAGCGGGTTCACGCGCTCGCGAGGTGGTCTATTCTCGCGTCACAGTGGATAGTCGCAAAAGTCGCCTCGGTGTAGCGCTCGCCGCGCTCGTCTTCTACGCGGTGTTCCTCTACCGCACGAGCTTCGTCCTCGCCGGCACGCGCATCTTCGTCCTCTTCGAGGACGCCATGATTTCGATGCGCTATGCACGCAATCTCGCCGAGGGTCACGGCCTCGTGTGGAACGTGGGCGAGGAGCCGATCGAGGGGTTCACGAACCTTCTCTGGGTGCTCTGGATGGCCGTCGGGCACAAGCTCGGCCTGTCCGAGGCCAAGATCTCGCTCTTCATCATGCTCACGGGCGTGTGCATTTTGCTGGCGAACGGCCTCGTCGTCGCGAAGGTCGCGCGGCGCCTGACGGACGCGTCCTGGGTGCCCCTCGCCGTGCTCGCGGCCACGCTGTTCGACTATCCCCTCGTCTTCTGGACGCTCCGAGGCATGGAGGTCGGCGCGCTCACGCTGCTCGTGAACACGCTCCTCTGGCTCGTGCTCGAGAACGAAGAGAAGTTCTCCATGGGCCGGACGGTGCTCATGAGCGTGCTCACGGCGAGCGCGCTCTTGCTGCGCTCGGACTCGGTGGTCCCCATCGGGCTCATCGGCCTCTACGGCCTCTATACGGCCGAAAAACGCGTGCTCTTCGCGGTGGCGCTCGCCGCCGGCGCGGGCGGTGCGGTGGGCGCGCAGACGGCGTTCCGCATCAAGTACTTCCACGACCGCCTGCCGAACACGGCGTACCTCAAGCTCATCGGCATCCCGCTCTCGGCGCGCATCAAGCGCGGCGTGTACGTGGCGCTCGAGGTGCTCGCGATGCACCTCGCCGTCCCGCTCGCGATCGTGGCCGCGCGGCTCGGTGCTCCCGACAAAGCCTTCTACAAGGACAAGGCGACGCGCCGCCGCGTGCTGCTCGGGGCCCTCTTCTTCGCACAAATCGGCTACGCGACGTACGTCGGAGGCGACGCGTGGGAGTGGATGCTCTACGCGAACCGCTACGCGTGCGTGGGCATGCCGGCGCTCATCGTGCTCGTCGCGGTGTGCATCGACGACCTCGTCAAGAAGGGCGCCGACGAGCACGAGAAGGCCGCGAAGCGCTTCGCTCTCGGCATCGCCGCGATGGGCCTCGTGCTCGTCGCCCTGAACGTCTACGGCAAGCTGCGCCCCGAGGTAGGTGTCGCGCGCACCATCTACTTCAGCAAGACGCCCTTCGCGCTCGGCGGGGCCTTCGTGGGCCTCGGGCTCGCGTTCTACTTCCTCGAGGATCTGCGCGTGGGCATCGTCGAGGCGCTCGGCTTCTTGCGCTCACGGGTCGCCACGCGGCCCACCGTCGTGTCGGCCACGCTCGTCGCTGTCGCCCTCGTGTGGTTCCCGTCGCACGCGACGGCGCTCGGGCGTTGGGCCACGCAGAACGCGGCGCAGTACCTCGACGAGGCTCGTTACACGCGCCTCGGCTTCCTCCTCCGCGCGACCACGCCCGACGATCACCGCATCGCCGTCGCCGCCGCCGGCGCCACCCCGTACTTCTCGCGCAGGCCGACCGAAGACCTGCTCGGCAAGAACGACAAGCACATCGCGAGGCTCCTCCCGAAGGGTGTATTTTCCCCGGGTCACGACAAGTGGGACTACGAGTGGAGCCTCGGGACCCGCAAATCGCAGCTCATCGTCGAGCCGGTCGATCTCAACGACGCCGAGCAGAAGTACATCGACGATCTCGGGTTCAAGAAGCTCCCGAACGAGATGCTCCTCCGTGACGGCGCCCCCGGCGTCGACCCGGCGCTCGTCGGCGCGACGGTCGACACGGTAGCCGAGCTCGAAGAGGTGCTCACCAAGGCCAAATTCACCTTCCCCGAGCCCGTAAAGGGCAACGACCTCGGCATCGCCGCGGTGCTCTCGCTGCTCGCGCTCGGGCTCGTCTTCGCCACCTCGAAGGACGGCGAGAGCTTCGCCTCCCTCGAGGAGAACGCCCCCGAGCCGACGCCCGGGCCCAGCGCCGACGGGCACAACCACATCCAGACCTTGGACGGCCTCCGCGGCATCGCCGTGCTCCTCGTGCTCGTCTTCCACTTCGCGTGGGAGTTCCCCGAGGGCGGCTTCGTCGTCACGCAGGTGAAGCGGCTCCTCTTCACGGGCTGGATCGGCGTCGACCTCTTCTTCGTCCTCTCGGGGTTCCTCATCACGCGCGGCCTCGTCGCCCCGTCCAAGAAGCCCATCGGCACGCGCCTCAAGCTCTTCTGGATGCGGCGCGTGCTCCGTATCTTTCCGTTGTATTATGCATTTATCATCGTGGGCTCGATCATCGGGCTCGCGCTCGGCGGGTGGATCCCGGGGCCGGCCTACTGGCTCTACATGCAGAACTACACGCTCGCCTTCGACGACCACGAGCTGCGCTGGACGGCTCACTTCTGGTCGCTCGCGATCGAGGAGCAGTTCTATTTCGTCTGGCCCGCGATCGCGCTGCTCACGCCGAAGCGTCGCCTCATCGGCCTCACCGTCGGGCTCATCGTGGCCTGCATCGTGTTCCGCGCGGGCTTCACGCTGAAGAGCCACATGTGGGATCCGCTCACCATCGTGAAGTTCGCCTACCGCGCGACCTTCTCTCGCGCCGACGGGCTCCTCCTCGGCGCGCTCGTCGCGATCTTGCAGCGCGAGTCGTCCCACTCGCTCTCGCACCTGTGGCGGCGCCTCCGCTTCCCGATCTTCGTGCTCACCGGGCTCGCGATCCTCGGGCTCCACGTCGTCGCCAAGGGGCTGAACGGCTACGATCGCCGCGTCATCGCCGCGGGCTACCTCTTGCTCTCGCTCTTCTTCGCGAGCGCCGTATCCATGTGCTCGGACGACGTCATCTCCGATCGCATGCGCCGCTTCCTGTCGTCGAAGGTGCTCGTGTCGTGTGGGAAGGTGTCGTACGGCATGTACATCTTCCACTGGCCGCTGCTCGCCTTCGCGGTGCCCTACCTGAAGGCGGCGCAGGAGAAGATGGGCGTCGGCGCGCAGGTGGGGCTCAACGTGGCTTTCATCACGGTCGCGATCACGCTCATCTGGGGCGCGGGCCAGCTCAGCTTCAAGTTCTTCGAGAGCCCGTTCTTGAAGCTCAAAGAGAAGTTCCACGGCTGACGCCGCACACACGCGCGCGGGAGGGAGGTTCGTCTCCCGCCCGCGTCAGCGCTCGACGCAGTAGAGGTGATGCGACTCGTCGCAGCCAGAGTCTCCGGCGAGCTCGAGGGCCGCTTTACCGTTCTGTAGCGGGTCGCCGACGAGACCCAACCCATCCTCGGTCGAGTCGCGCCAGTCTTCGGCGTCGTTCTTGCGGCACGTGCCCGGGCGGCTCTGCGGGTCGATCCCGCCCGTCCACACGAAGATCGGCTCGCGAACTTCGGCACCGTCGGCGTAGGCGCGCACCTGGAAGGAAGGGACGTCGAGCGGCGTGAGCCGGATCCCGAGTCGACCTTTTTCGGCGCCCGGAAGTGGAACGAAGCGCTCTCCGCTCTCACCATTCCCTACCTTCGCGCGATCGACGAGCGCGCCGCTCGGACCGGGCCGGACGAGCGCGACGAACGAGCCGACGAGGCGGGCGTCGTTGGCCTCGCCTTGGCAGATCGCGTCGGCGCGACCGAACCTGTCTTCTCGGAGGCCGAAGTCGCCCGTCGTCGTGCCGCGGCTCACGAAGATGGCCTTCCACGCTCGCCGAGGGCCCGCTTCGAGCGTGGCGTCGGAGGAGCTCCCGTCGGGCAGCGAGACGCCCCCATCGCTTCCGACCGCCGCGTCGGCCGAGGCATCGGGCGCGTCGCCCGTGTCGGACCCGAACGAGGTGCACGCCACGACCACCGCGCCCAAGGCGACGCCCACGAGGACCATGCTCCGAAGCCCGCACGCCATCTTCTCACGCTAGCAAGGGTCGTCGCCCGCGACGAGGCCCCTTCCCCCGCGCGCGGGTTTCGCGTCTCATGGGGCGTCATGAAGGTGCTCTTGCTCGGCGCGGACTACTACGGAACCTTGGCCGCGGTGCGTTGCCTCGGGGAGCGCGGCGTGACCGTCTACGTCGCCGACGAATCCACGAACGGGCGCGCGCTCTACTCCAAGTACGTCAAAGAGAAGCTCGTCCACCCGCCCCTCGGGGACGTCGACGCGCTGCTCGGCTGGCTCGTCCGGTTCGGCGCCGAGCACCCCGGGACGGTGCTCTACCCGACCAACGACCACCTCGCGTGGCTCTTCGCCGCGCACCGGACCGAGCTCTCGCGGCACTTTCGCGTCATGCACCCGAGCGAAGAGGTCACCCTCTCGCTGCTCGACAAAGGCCGCCTCACCGAGGTGTGTAGCGAGCTCGGCATCGACGTGCCCCAGACGCTCTACGCCGAGACCGACGCGGAGCTCGTCGCCCTCGCGAAGGAGAAGGGCACCTTCCCGATGCTCATCAAGCCGCGGACGCAGATCTACCTCGAGAGCGGCATCAAGGGCTCCCTCGTCGAGACCCACGCCGCGCTCGCCGAGACCCTCGAGCGGTACAACGCGCTCGTCCGGTTCAACCCGGCCCTCGCGAAGCCTCACCCCGAGGTCACGCGGCCCATGCTGCAGGCGTACCACACGGCCGCCGAGACGAGCATCTTCAGCGTCTCGGGGTACGTGGACGACGACCACCTCGTCACGCGCTCGGCGATGAAGGTGCTCCAACGTCCGCGCAAGGTGGGCATCGGATTGTGCTTCGAAGGGCGCGAGCCCGAGCCTCGTGTACTCGAGCAGCTCCGCGCGCTCTTCACCAAGGTGGGCTACCGCGGCGCGTTCGAGGCCGAGTTCATCGCCGACGGCGACCGCCGCATGCTCATCGACGTAAACCCCCGATTTTACAGCCAAATGGGCTTCGACATCGCCCGGGGCAACCCGCTCCCGTACGTGATCGCGCTCGTGTGCGAGGGCCGCACGGACGAGGCGTCGCGCGAGCTCGCCAAGGCCACCGCGTGGCGCGGCGAAGGCACCTACGTGTACTGCCACGAGATGATGCTGAACCTCGTCCTGTCGCTCCAAGGCATGAGCGGCCAAATGTCCCGCGACGAGGTCCACAAGTGGCGCACGTGGCTGCGCGACAACCGCTCCCGCGTGACCGACGCCGTGCTCGACCGCGAAGACCGCATGCCCGCCGTGGTCGACGCGGCCGCGTGGCTCAAACACTTCGCGAAGCACCCTCGCAGCTTCGTGCGCTCGTACGTCCTGAACCGCTGATCTCGAGGCCCATGCTCCCCCGAACTGCCGAAGAATTCCTGGGTGACGGCGTCGTCGCCAGCGTCGTCGTCGCGAACTACAACCGCCCGGATCTCGTCAAGCGGCTCCTCGGCGACCTCGCGGCGCAGTCGTTCTCGCCTACGAGGTTCGAGGTCGTCGTCGTCGACGATGGCTCGAAGGTCGACGTGCGCACCGTGCTCGATCCGAAGGCCTACCCGTTCTCTCTCGTCGTGCACCGGCAAGAGAACGCGGGCGCCGCCAAAGCGCGCCAGCGCGGCGCCGAGCTCGCCCAAGGCAAGGTGGTCGTCTTCCTGGACGACGACATGCGCGTCGGCGAAGGCTTCCTCGAAGGCCACCTCGCGCACCACGAGAAGCCCGGCACCGTCGTGCTCGGCCAGCTCCGACCCGACGCCGACATCGCGAGCATGCCGCTCTTCGAGAAGTTCTTCGCGCGCATGCTCTCGAACAAAGCCGACGAGCTCTTTGCCGGGCGCGCGAAGCTCCGCGGGCACGGCGTCTACACCGGCAACGTGTCGGTCGATCGCGAGCTCTTCTTGCGCGTCGGAGGCTTCGATCCGGCCTTCCGCGCCCTCGAGGACGAGGAGCTCGGCATCCGCCTCGAGAAGGCCGGCGCCACGCTGCTCTTCTCCGACAAGGGCGAGAGCATCCACGGCTCCGACAAGACCGAGGTCGAAAAATGGCTCGCGCGGAGCCAAAATGACGGGAAATACGCGGTACGTGTAGGGCGCAAGCATCGCGACGTGGCCGACGCGAGCCCCTTCCGCCACATCGCCCACATCTCGCCCGTGTCGATGCCCTTCCTGGGCCTCGGCCTCGGCCTCCCCAAGCTCGCCGAGCCGATCGCGAAGCTCGCCGTCACCGCCGCCATCGGCGCAGACAAGCTCGGGCTCGAGCGCCTCGCGGTGGCCGGCGCCACACTGGTGTACGGCATCCAGTTCTACCGCGGCGTCCGTGAGGAGTCGGGGAGCCTCGGCGGAGTGGTCGCCGAGTACAAGGCCTTCCGCGAGGCCCTCCGCGACGTGAAGAACGACGGCTCGGGCAGCGCGTCGCCCGGCGAAGCGACCTACGCCTCGTTCGTCGCGGCCGTTCGCGAAGATCACGCCGTGATGCGCGCCTACCAGGGAAAATACGGTCAAGGCGAGGGCGGAGGGGGCAGCTTGCCGGCCGACAGCGTCAAGAAGATCGGCCTCCAGATCCTGGTCGCGTACCGCCTCATGCGCCTCTTCCGCGCCCGCGGGAACCTGCTCGCAGCCCAGTTCACGAGCCGCCTCATGCGCCACCTCTACGCGTCCGACATCCACTGGGACGCCGAGCTCGCGCCGGGGGTCATGATCGTGCACGGGTTCGGGCTCGCCATCAGCCACTCGGCCAAGGTCGCCCGCGGATCCATCCTATTCCAGCACGTGACGCTCGGCTACGGCCTCGACGCCGAGGGAAAAACCGCCGGCGCGCCCACGCTCGAAGAGAACGTGCACGTGGGCGTCGGCGCGACGCTCTACGGCCCCATCACCGTCGGAGCGAGCAGCAAGATCATGGCCGGGTGCGTCCTCTCCGAGAGCGTGCCGCCGCGATCGCTCGTCGCGGCCCCCAAGCCCGACGTCACCGCCCGAAAGGCGCGCCCATGAGCGCCACTTTTTCGGCAAAAACGGCCCTCGAACTCGTCTCCACCAGGGAAACGAATGCGTGTATGCTGGGGGTGATGTCCACCATGAGGATCTTCGGGCTTTCGGCCTTCGTTGCTCTCGGTCTCGCGCTCTCCGGATGCGCCTCCACGGGCCCGTTCGTGTGGGCGTCCACGCTCCCGCCCGAGGCCCCGACGGTCAACGTCACCACCATCCAAAGCACCGACATCGTCAACGTGCGCGTCTTCCGCGAGGACACGTTCTCCACGCGCGAGCACGTCCGCCCCGACGGCAAGATCTCCGTCCCGGTCGTCGGCGAGGTCATGGCCCGCGGCCGACGCCCCGACGAGGTCGCGAAAGAGATCGAGACGCGCCTCAAGAACATGCTCAAGGAGCCGAACGTCACGATCGTGCTCGAGCAGCCCGTGCAGATCCCCGTCTCGGTCACGGGCGAGGTCCGCCAAAGCGGGACGTTCAACATGGAGCCCGGCACCAACGTGCTGCACGCGATCGCCAGCGCCGGCGGCCTCAACGACTACGCCGACGGCGACAAGATTTTCCTCGTCCGCAAGAGCCTCCCCCAGCGCGTGCGCTTCAAGTTCTCCGACTTGCGCTCGGGAGTGACCACGAACGTCACCCTCCAGCCCGGCGATCTCATCGTCGTCGAATGATGCGACAAGCCCGCGTAACCTATCCGCTTTTTGTGCTCGGCGCGGTCGCGGTCGTGTTCGCGTGTGGGGGCACCACACCTGCTCCGGCCGACCCGACGGACGCAGGCCAAGACGGCACCGCGCCTACGTCCACCGCGACCGGCGTCGTCACCGTCCCGACCGACGGCTCCATCGGCTGCGGCAAGTCCGGTGTCACGCCGGGTTTCACTCAGGGCCTCAAGCTCACGGTCACCTCGCGCGCGCGAACGTACGCGGTCGGCGTGCCCGACACCTACGAAGCCACCAAGGCTTACCCTCTCGTCTTCGTCTTCCACGGAGACGGCGGCACCGGCGCGCAGATCCGATCGTCGATCAAGCTCGAAGAGGCTTCGGGCGGCAACGCGATCGTCGTCTACCCGGACGGCCTCAACAAAACCTGGAACCTCGACTCGGCCCCCACCGACAATCCCGACGCCGACCTCTTCGACGCCCTCGTGACCTCCATCTCGGAGACCCACTGCGTCGACAAGAAGCGCATCTTCGTGACGGGCTTCAGCCGCGGCGGATACTTCGCGAACCAGCTCGCGTGCTGGAAAGGCGACGTCATCCGCGCCGCCGCGTCGAACGGCTCGGGCGGCCCCTACGGCGCTGCGGGCGCCAAATACGACGCGAAGGGCAACCTCGCCTGCCCCACGCCGGGCGTGCCCACGATCATCTTCCACGGCCAGAACGACAGCCCCACCGAAGGCCAGAAGACGCTCGATCACTTCGCCCGCGCGAACGAGTGCCCCGACAAAACCAAGACGACCTCCGTCGCCCCTTCTCCCTGCGCGTCGGTCGATGGCTGCGCCGCAGGAAAGCCCGTGGTGTGGTGCCTCGTCCCCGGCCTCGGTCACACCATTTGGCCCGAGTCCCACAAGGCCACCTGGGACTTCTTCTCGAAGCTCTGAGCCAATCCCCCTCTCCCCTCGAAGCGCGCGCGTCACCGACGAAGCCGCTCGAGCCACGAGCAGGGGTGCCCCCACTCGCAGGTGCTCGGCGCTCCGCGCCTTGCGCGCCTGCGGTCTCCCCCAAACGGCGAGCAAGCTCGCCGCGGGGGAGACCCCACGAAACCCTCAGTTCACGCCCGCGACACGCAGCTCGAGCTTGTGGATCGCGGGGCTGCCCGCACCCCCAAGGCCGTTCGCGAGAGACGCGACGTAGAGCGTCTTGTTGTCGGCGCCGCCGAACTCGATCGACGTGGCCTTCTGCGTGCCCGGGAGCACGACGGTGCCCCATTTTTGCCCCGCGGGCGAGTACGCCTCGACGCCGGCCTGCGTCGCCACGAAGACGTTGCCCTCGGTGTCGACCGCAATGCCGTCGGGCGCGGGGCCCGTCTTCGCGAAGGCGACCGGAGCGCCCATGGGCGTGCCGTCGGCGCCGAGCGCCACCTTGACGATCTCGGCCTCGCCCGTGAGCCCGATGTAGAGCGTGCTCCCGTCGGCCGTGGCCGCGATGCCGTTCGGGTGTTTGCCCCGATCGTACTCGGCGACCGACGTGACGACCGCGGGCGTCCCGGTGATGCGGTACACACGCTCCTTCGGCTGCGTCGCGCCGAGGTAGTCGGGATCGGTGACGTAGATGCCCTTGTTCGCGACCACCACGCAGTCGTTCGGAGCGTTGAGCGCGAGGGCGTTGAACGTCCCGGCGATGGCCTCGCGGGTCGTGCCGTCGGGCTTGCGGCGCGCGATGGCCGAGGGCGACGTCTCGGTGACCACCATCGAGCCGCCGTTCGCCTTGTCGAAGCAAAGGCCGACGGTGCGAGCCGACGGGCGCACCGTCGCGGGAGCGTTGCCCACACGCGGGAGACGCCAGATGTGCCCCGTCGACGCCTCGGCGAACGGATCGGTGAAGAAGAGCGCACCGTCCCCGAACATGAGGCCATCGATGTATTGTGCACCCATGAGCTGGATGTCGGCCGCGGCGAGGTGGACGACCGGCGTCACGCCGGCGAGCGGGTTCGGATCGGGTGCGCCGTCGGGGAGCGGCGCCCCGTCGGGCAAGGGGGGGATGGACGTGTCGGCGACCGCGCCGTCCTCGAGCGTCGCGCCATCGGGGAGCGTGGTCGACGAGTCGACGCCAGGGTCGACGCCGCCGTCGGTCGTCCCCTCGGGGTCGCTCGAGCAGGCGTAGACGCAGAACGGAACGAGCGACAAGAAAAGCAGCGGTGCGAACGTCTTCATGGCTCTCCTCGAACGAAGGCTAGATCGGCAGAGGCTTAGCACCAAAGCTCGGCCAGGGCGACTTCGCGGCGTGCTTCGCAGGCAACGCGCCCAGGTCAGGCGTCTGGCTTTTTCTTGTGTGGTCTCGCGGGGATACCGCTCACCACCGTGTCGGGGGGGACGTCCGAGAGCACGACGGCGTTGGCGCCGATGACGGACCTCGCCCCCACCCGCACGGGCCCGAGGATGCGCGCGCCGCAGCCGACCACCACGTCGTCCTCGATGATGGGATAGCCGTTGTCCTTCGCGGTGCCGACGGTGTTGTTGCCCATGAACTTCACGCGCGCGCCGATCTTCGCGTCGCCCCCGATCACGATGCCGAGCGTGTGGGTGAAGTTCACGCCCTCACCCAAGGTCACGTCCTTGCCGATCTCGATGCCGAAGAGCGCCGTCTGCACCATGCGGAGCGTGTGGTTCACGCCCGGCACACGCCCTCGCGCGGCCTCGCGGAGGCGGTTCAAGAAGAGCACGCGGTAGCCGTCTTGGCTCGCCGCGATCTTGAGCACCTCTTTGGTGTCGGGTGCGCCTCCGCGCCCCGTCTGGCCTTGCGCCGCACGCGTGAGCTCCACCGCATCGGAGATAACCTTGGAGAGCACGTTCGCCATCACACCCCCGATCCTCTCACGACGACCCCGACGGTCTTCGCCAAGATGTAAATGTCGAGCCAGGGCGACCAGTTTCGCACGTAGTGGACGTCGACCTGCACGCGCCACGCGAACGACGACGCGTTGCGATCGGAGACCTGCCACATGCCGGTCATGCCGGGCGTCGCGCGCAAGATGAGCTTCTCGTTGCCGCCCATCTCGGGGATCTCGCGCTCGATGTAGGGCCGCGGGCCGACGAGGCTCATGTCGCCGTTGATGACGTTCCAGAGCTGCGGGAACTCGTCGAGGCTGTACTTGCGCAGCACACGACCGATCCGCGTGACGCGCGGGTCTTTCCGGAGCTTGTGATAGACCTCGTACTCTTCGCGGAGCGCCGGGTCCGAGTCGAGCACCTGCTTCAGGCGGGCCTCGCCGTCGCCGTGCATGGTGCGAAACTTCCACGCCTTGAAGTACTTGCCGCCGCGCCCGAGGCGCTTCTGCATGTAGAAGATCGGCCCCTTCGAATCGAGCTTGATGAGGAGCGCGATGATGACGAGGAAGGGCAGCACGAAGAGCCCTCCGAGCGCGGTGAAGCTGACGTCGAGGATGCGCTTCGCGAGGCGCGGCCAAGGCAAGAGGAGCTGCTGCCTCACCTCGACGCCGAGCACCGAGCCCACGCTCTTCGCGGGGACGCCGAGCGTGGCGAACCCGAACAGATCCGGGATGACCAGGAGGTGCGAGAACTGACCGCCGACGCGCTCGACGACCGAGAGCAGCGTGTCGGAGGGCTGCCCCGGCATGGCCACAATCGCGTACGGAATCTTCAGTTTTTTCGCCAAGATAGGCGCGAGCGACAGGTCGCCCACGAGGGGCACGCCCTCGACCTCGGCGAACTTCCCGCGGGGCCACATCGAGCTCTTCACCGGGATCGACTGGCCCGGCGTCTTGATGTCGATCGGGGCGTTCGGCGGCGGGTACGAGCCGATCTCGCCGAGGTCCTCGCCGACGACGCGCGGGCTCGGGACCTTGGACTCGTCGGGCCCGAGCAGCTCGTCGGCCAGGCGCGCGCGCGAGGCCTCGGTCAAGAAGCTTGCAGCATGCACGTTGATGGAGTGCACGTCGACGTCGCGGCCGTTCACCTGGCTCGCGAGCAGCGTGCCGTGCTTCGCGCGGTCGTCGTCGAGGAGCACCACGGGCTTCAGCCCGTTGCGAGGCTGCGAGTGGAGCGTCCGCACGATGAGGCGCCCCGTCTTGGCGGCGCCGAGCACGATGACGGGGATGCCCCACCACCCCGTGCGCGAGAGGCGACCTCGCACGATCGCCCGGACGAGCGGCACGAGCGCCAGGGTCGCGCCCCACCACACGAGCTTCGACGAGAGGTGCCAGCGGGTGGCGAGGTTGCCGCTCACCGACAAGATGAACATCGCCGCGTGCACGAGCGACGTCCCGAGGACCATCTCGCGGAGCTCGTCCGGCGCGCTCTTCGCGAGGGGCGAATAGAGGTCGAGGAACGCGTACACCACGAGGCAGAGGAGCAGCGTCGGCGCGACGACGTAGAGCTCGCGCCAGAGCACGAACCCGTCGGCGAGGAAGAAGTCGACCACCACGCCGAGGAACGCGGCGAGAACGAGCGAGAACGCGTCGACGCCGAAGAGCACGAGGGACGTGAGCCACGGCCGCGAGAGCACCTTGAGCCCCGCAGCGGCAGGGTTCGTGCGCGCGGCGGTGGACACGTCGGCGAACCCGGTCTCGGCGCGCAGGCGCACCTGCTCGAAGACGGCCTTCGAGATCTGCTCTTCGGTGCACACGCCGAACGACACCAAGATGCGCCCGAGCTGCCCGCCGCGTTCCTCCTGTGCCGCGAGCGCGCGGTCCACGTCCGCCGTGGTGACGGCGCCCATGGCGACGAGGATCTCGCCCAAAAATGAGCCTTTTTTCGCCGCGTCGACGTTGTTCGAGGCCTTCCACAAGGCGCCGCGCACCTTGAACTCGGGGCCCGTCGGCAGCTTGAGCTGGGGCGCCTCCGTGTCGGCGGGAGGGAGCGCGCCCGTGAGCGTCTCGCTCATGGCCTCGCGATCGAGCTGCAGCGCGAGGGGCCCAGGCAACCCTTCGGCGAGCAGCCCCGCCGGGATCTCGATTTTGATCGAGCCGCGCTCGTCGGGCTCGAGGCCGTGGTGCACGTCGTGAGGGAGCTCACCACCACCGAGCTGGAGGGCGAGCGAGGGCCCTTCGAGCTCTCCGCCGCCGATCGTCAGCGCGAGCGAAGGGGCGTGCGGCTCGTCGACGGCCGCGGCCCCACCACCGCCATCTCCCTCGAGGGAGCCCTTCGCCAACGATTTCTCTTCGGACGTCACCGGTCGAGTATCTCACAACGCCGCGCCCAGCGGCATAACCTCGCGACTTTCGCGCAGGTTTGACTACCATCGGCGCATGACCTCGAAGGTGCGTGTGGCGTTAGGGTCCCTCGCCGCGCTCGTCGTTTTTCTCTCCGGCTGCCAGACCCAACCGCCTCCCCCTCAAGCCGTGGCCTCGGCCGGCCCGCAACCCGCCGCCACCGCGTCCGAGCCTCGCGCTCCCGAGCCGCCGCCGGCGCCGTTCGTCCCCGAGCGGGTCTGGAACGAAGGGACCGCGATGGGCACCCACATCGGCGTGGCCGCCTACACGACCCCGAAGGTCGACAAGGCGGGAGTGGGCCGGGCCTTCGAACAAGCGCTCGCCGAGATCAAGCGCGTCGAAGGGCTCATGACCACATGGAGAGACAGCGAAATCACGCGCGTCAACGCCTCCGCGGGCTCGGCTCCCGTCGCCGTGAGCCAAGAGACCTTCGACCTCGTGAAGGAGTCGGTGCGTGCGGCCGAGCTCTCTTCCGGGACGTTCGACATCACCTTCGAAAGCCTCCACGGCCTCTGGAAGTTCGACGAGGACCTCGACCCACATCCCCCTACCGAGGCCCAGATCAAGGCCAAGCTCCCGCTCCTCGACTACCGGCACATCAAGCTCGACGCCGAGAAGCGCACGATCGGGCTCGCCAAGCCCGGCGTGAAGATCGGCCTCGGCGGGATCGCGAAGGGGTACGCCGTCGACAAGGCGGTCGCCGTGCTCGAGAAGGCGGGGCTCACGTCGTTCTTCGTTCAGGCCGGCGGCGACCTCTTCGCGAGAGGGAAAAAACCGGACGGCTCCGAGTGGTCGGCGGGCATCCGCGATCCTCGAGGCAAGGGCTCGTTCGCGCTCCTCCCGCTGACGGACCACGCGTTCAGCACGGCGGGCGACTACGAGCGGAGCTACGTGATCGACGGGCGCCGGTACCATCACATCATCGATCCTCGTACGGGATACCCCGCGAAGGCATGCCGCTCGGTGACGATCTGGGCCCCCACCGCGCTCCTCGCCGACGAGATCGACGACGCGGTGTTCGTGCTCGGTCCGGAGAAGGGGCTCGCGCTCGTCGAGAGCCTCGAGGGCGTCGGGGCGGTCATCGTCGACGCGCACAACCACCTCTGGATCTCGAAGCGCCTCGAAGGAAAAGTTCGGCTCACCGCGCCCCCCACCGATGGCCCATGAGCGTGATGAAAAACGGCGCGGGAAGCTCGGTCCTTCAGCCGACCACACGACGAAGGGCGAGCTCGAGCTCGCTCGCGGACCGCACCTCGAGCACCGCGGCGCAGTGCTTGGCATAGCGCTCCATCGCGCTGTCCCCTTGGGCCCACGCCGCGCGAGGCTCGGGGCAGAGCCATAGGACCGTCCGCGCCCTCCCCGCGATGCGCGCGAGCTCGGGCGCGCCGTCGTCGAGGTAGTTCGTGCGCCCGTCACCGAGCACGACCACGGTGGTCCTTCGGTCGACGGCGTCGAGGTGAGCGGCGACGAACGACTTGAGCACGCGGCCGTAGCTCGAGTTCGAGGCGACCGAGACGACCCTTCCACCGAACGCCTCGGCGAGCGCGGAGGCGATGGGTTTCTCGCGGAAGAGGCGCGTGGTCTCGCCGAGCTCCGAGACGAACACGAACGAACGCGCGTCCTCGAAAAGGGACTGCGCAAGATACGAGAACTCCAAGAGAAATCGGGCAGCTCCGCGCACCGACTCGCTGATGTCGCACAAAACGACGAGGCGCGGCTTGCGGAGCTTTCGGGCGCGGAAGACGGGCGCCACCGGCACCCCGAGCGTACGAAACGCACGACGGACCGTGGGCCCCGACGCGATCCGTCCGCGACGCGCGCGCCTCCGACGCACCTCGTTCCGCCCTCGGAGGCGCTCGACGAGCCTTCGCACGGCGCGCCGGACCTCGTCGACCTCGGCGGCGTCGAGGGCCTCGAACGGCGTGTCGTCGAGGCCGGTCGGCACGCGCCTTCGTTCGGCGCGCTCGGCTCGAGAGCGCACGTGCGCGCGGAGCTCGGCCTGGGTCCGCGCGAGGGCCTCGCGGAGCGCCGCGTCGAGCAACGCCGCGCGATCTTCACCGAACGCGCCCGAGATCCGCGCCTTGAGCTCGGTGAGCTCGTCGTAGGCCCGTTTGTACCCGAGGCGCTCGATCACACGATGGAGCACGACGCCCGACCGGAGCGACGAGTCGGCCGTCGCGACGAGCTCCCGCGTTCCCTTCGCAGAGAGGAGGCGCGAGAGCTCTCCTCCTCCTTCGAGGAGCGCCACGAGGGCGGCGTCGTCGTGCGAGTCGGCGAGGACATCGAGGAACGAGCGGATCATCTCGCGCTCTTCGGGGGTCGCGCCCGCGCGCACGAGCCGCTCGTCGAGGCCGAGGCGCGATCCTGCGTCGAAGAAGGCGTCGAACGTCGTGTCGAAGAGCGCCCGCTCCCGAGGCCGCACGCCGACGATCGCGGCCATGGCGTCGCGGATGTCGCTCTTTCGCTCGAACCCGAGGAGGACGACGGCGCGCGCGATGTCGACCGCTTGGCTCGGCGCGATCGCGAACCCTTCGCGGCGAAGGGTCCACGAGAGCTCACTCAGAACACGAACGAGCGCCCTCGTGTCGGCGGCCACTACGGAGCTTTCGAGGGAGCTTCCGTCTTCGCGGGCGGCTCCCCGGGATCGGGCTCGGCGAGGAGCGCCGTGACCAACGCCTCGAGCTTGGCGTCGCGCGAGGGATCGAAGCCCACCATCACGTCGCGCACGACGCCGCGCCGATCGATGACGAAAAGCGAGGGGATCCCGTTCACGTGGTACGCGCGGGACACGAACGAGCCCGGGTCGGCCAGCGTGGGGTATTTGAGACCCGCGAGCTCGACGTAGGTCGCGGCCTTCTCGACGGGGTCCGACGTGATGCCTACGACGCGAAGCCCCTGTGCGCCGAGCTTGTCCTGGAGGGCGGACAGGCGCGGCGCGATCATGCGGCACGGGCCGCACCACGACGCCCAGAAATCGACCAGCACCACGCGGCCGCGCAGCGACGCGATCGTCTTCGGGGCGGCGCCGATGGGGATCGCGCCGTCGAACGGCGGAGCCTGCGCGCCCACGTGCTCCATGCGCGTGACGTTCTCGGAGCCCGGGTTCTCACGGAGCTCGGCGCGCAGCGTGAGGCGCTTGTCGGCGCGCACGACCACGATGGGCACGACGCTCTGGGCGGCGTGGCTCGAGACCGCGCGGACCACCTCGGCGGCGTCTTTCACGGGCGCCCCGTCGATCGAGACGAGCCTATCCCCCCGCTCCAGCCCCGCCTGCGCGGCCGGGGAGCCTCGCACCACGTGGGCCACGCGCACGCCGGTCGTCGTCTCGTCCATGGCGACACCGAGCCATCCCGGGCGCTCGACGGCGGACGCGGCCGAGGGCAGCGTCGCGAGCACCGCCAGAGCCGAGGACATCACGAGAGGTCGAAGAGCGCGTCGAAGCACTCCTCGAAGGTAGCGGTCCGTGCCTCGCGACGAAAGCCGCTGCCCTTCGAAAGCAACGTGGCGCGGCGACCCTCGTCGGTGCCACGCCACGGTCAAGCTCGCTCCCACGGCTTCGTCACGCTCGACGCGCCCCGAAGGACACGATTCACGGCCCGAAGCTCCTCAAGACAAGCAAGGCAAGGCGCCACACGATGGCGACGCACACGCGGCCAGCCCGACCGCAAAACCAAGAAAAGCGAAGCGGGGCGGAAAGAAGTCGAAGCGAAGCTCGTTCTAGGACCGCACGAAAGACGACGAAGCGAAGCTCTACGAAGCAAGCGTCGTGCGGTGCCCTCCCCTTAGCACCGAGCGTACCACCACCAAGAACTCAGTCATTTCCATCAGTTGGCGTCAACGTCGGTCGTTTCCCGGCGGGGACCACCGGACACACGGGTCAGGGAGACCGCGCAGATCGCAAACTTTGCGAGGTTGGCATGGTTCTCTCGACGCTATTTCTTGCCCCGCGCCCGAAGCGACCCGAAGAAGGCTCGGAGGCGCGCGGCCGACGCGTCCGCGAGCACGCCCTCCCGGGTCGCGAACACGTGGTTGAGGCGGGGATCGGTCCCCACGCCGAAGAGGGTGGCGACCGCGCCTCCCTTCGGATCACGGGCGCCCCAGACCACACGCGGCACCCGCGCCAGCACGAGCGCGCCAGCACACATCGCGCACGGCTCGAGGGTCACGTACGCGGTCGTGCCCTCGAGGCGAAACGTCCCGAGCTCCGACGCAGCCGCACGGATGGCGATCATCTCGGCGTGGGCCGTGGGATCTTGGAGAGCCTCGCGCAGGTTGTGCCCACGCGAGAGGACCACGCCATCCTTCACGATGACACACCCGACGGGCACCTCGCCCGTCTCCGCGGCGACGTCGGCCTCGGCGAGAGCGAGCGCCATCATGGCCTCGTCGACGTCGGAGAGAAGGTCGGTCATGCGTGTCCTTCGAAACGAAAAACGCGGCCTTTTGGGGCCGCGCATGATTCGGTTCTTCGTTCAGCGCACCCAGGAAGATTCGAACTTCCGACAACTGGTTCCGTAGACCAGTGCTCTATCCAGCTGAGCTATGGGTGCATCGACCTTGGTGATCGAGCGCGGCGGAGAATACTCTCCTCGTTCGCCGTGTCAACGATTTCTCTCGCGGGGCACGGCAGCGCCAAGGACTGCCGCGAAAAGCCTCATAATATCCATGATCTCCAGATCGCCTTAGTCGAGCCGGTGCCAGTCGTCCTCGGGCTCGGGGTCGCCATCTCGGTCTCCCCGGATCTTGCGCGGCGCTCGGGGCGGCGGCCGTGGGGTCCCCGCCTTGTGGAACACGACGGTCTCGGCGAGGCCTTCTTCGAGCTCGCCGGGCGAGATGCGGCGTGTGCGCTCGGCGATCCGCATCAGCGCCTGGAGGTGCTTGCCCCAGTGCTCCGGGAGCTCACCGTGCTCGGCGAGGTGGTGCGAGCGCACGGGAGAGGGCAGCACCGACGAGAGGAAGAGGCACTCCGAGAGGGTGAGCTCGAGCGGCGTACGCCCGAAGTAGTGCGCCGCGGCCTGCGTGATGCCGTACACGTCGGGGCCGAACTCGACCACGTTGAGGTAGAGCTCGATGAGATCGTCCTTGCGGAAGATCTGCTCGAGGTAGTCGGCGAGCACGATCTCTTCGAGCTTTCGAGAGAGCGTCTTCTCGCGCACGAGGAACAAGTTCTTCGCGAGCTGCATCGTGATCGTGCTCGCGCCGCGCACGAACTTGCGGGCCTTCACGTTGGCGACCACGCTCTGTTTGATCGCCGTGTGGTTGAAGCCATGGTGGCGGAAGAAGCTGCCGTCCTCCGTGGTGAGCACGGCCACGGGCATGTACGGGCTGATGCCGCCGAGCTCGGTCCAATTGCCGCTCCCGGGCCCCGTGCGCGCTTCGCCGAGCGTGCCGTCGGGGTGGGTGATGGTGTGTGTGAACGCCGTGGTGAACCGCTCGCGGGAGAGCGTGCTCGGCACCTCGGTGGCGCGGCAGCGATCGTCGATGGTGTAGTCGAGGTCGAGGGCGTCGAGGTTCTTGGTGTCGAACGCGATGCGCCCACGCCCACCGAACGCCCCCGCGAAGCGCATCGCGCGCACGGTCGGCATGAGCCCCTCGGGCACGCTCTGCGCGAGATCCTGACAGGACACGGTAGGCAGGTCGAACGAGAAGCTCGCGACGAGGTGCGAGGCGTCTTGTTCGAGCGTGCCCCGCAGTCCGACGTGGGTGGTGCCGACCTCGATGCGACCATCGTCGACGCGGAGCGCCTGGCTCGTGAGGAGCCCCTTGCCCGAGAGGCCCACGGTCACCTTGCGAAGTGTCTCGCGAGAGAGCTTCGGCTGCTTGATGGAGGCGTCGGAGAGCTTCACGTCCCCGTCGAACGTGGCGCTCTTGCCCGCCGCGTCGAGCGCGAGCCTCCCCTTCGCCGACAGCATCGCCCGCGAGGTCTCCACGAGCCCGAGCGCGCCCTCACGGAGCCCCAAGACCGAGAGCGGGATCGGCCCTCCCGCGAGCGTGAGCGAAGGTTCGCCTGTCCCCGTCGGCGACACGAGCTCGATCGAGAGCGGCGTGCTCCCCGACCCTTCGCCCGTGGAGCGGAACGCCAAGACGACCGACTCTTTCCCGCGCAAGAGCGTGAACGCACCCGGGCCCACGGAGAATGGAGTCGCGCCTCGCATCTCGAACGTCGCCTGCGGGAGCCTCACTTCGCTCCCCTCGGGGAGCTTCTCCGCGATCGTGCGGGTGACGAGACCGACCTTCGCGCGTAGCGCCTCGAGATCGGGAAACGGGACCAAAGGCACGAACGGCCCGGCCTCGACCGGAGCCGCTTTTGGCAATGGTTTCGAACCCTTGGCGAGCTTCCGTGGGGGCACGACGGGGAGTGGGGGTGGCTCGGGGACGGCTCCGACCGCAGCCGCAGGGGTCTCGGGCTTGGCCGCTTTTCCGACGACGGCGACGAGGACCTTGGAGCTCTCGACGCGCTTCAAGCGGCGCTGCCCGTCGAGCTCGACGGTCGCACCGGACACGACGAGCTCTCCTTCGGCGGCCTTCGCTTCGATCGACTCGGCCCGGACCTCGAGGCGCTCTCCGTCGACGACGACGCTCGCCCCACGAACGCGGAGGTCGTGGCCCGTCGAAGGGGAGCCCCACGTGAGCGCGAGCCCGTCGACCACGACCTCACGCTCGGGCCCCTTTTTCTCGGCTTCGTGGGTCGGCTTCGGACGCGCCTCGCGCCATCGAGAGAGCTTCTTCTCGAGGTCTTCGAGGGGGCCCTCGAGCTGGACCTCACCGCCGTGGACCTCGACGCGGCGAAGGGAGAGCCCGGCCGAGAGGGAGGCTCGGACCTCGGGGAACGTGGCGGTGATGCCCGACTCGCCCACCGGCGCCACACGCACGTCCTTCAGCGTGACCGCGAAAAAACCCGGCCTCACCGATCCGATCGTGACGTCGAGGTGCTGCGCCTCGGCGGCCTTGCGCGCCTTGGCCCGCGCGATCGGGGGCGTAGCGAGCAGGCCGATGCCCCCGAGCGCGAGGACGACCCCGAGCGCGATGGCCAGCGAGCGACGGGACAGGCGGAGCTTCACGGCGGCGAGAGCATAACGCTCGGCGGGTCGGGATCGAATTTCTCGGCGGGTCGAGCAGGCGCGGCCCTCGTGCATCCAAAGGAAACGGGCGCGCCCCCCCGTTGCGAGTGGCACGCCCGTAACACGTCGAAAAGATTGAAGGAACGGTCAGCCGATCGCGACCTCGACGTCTTCGCCTTCGGCTTTGTGCTCGAGGCGCGGGGGAATGGCCCGAAAGAGGCGCTCGATCTCGGCGGCCCAGTTCACCTCGGAGGCGCGGCCGGGCTCGAGGTCGCGAGCGATGGTGGTGAGCTCGTCTTTGCGGACGTCGTCGAAGCCGAAAAGATCGGCCACCCTATCGAGGAGCTCTTTCTCTTTCGGATCGACGTCGTTGTCGACGCCCGACACCCACGCCGCCGCCACGTAGGCGAAGGCGCGCTCACGATCGGAGAGGGCCTCGACGAGCAGCTCGTCGACCGGGAGCGGGTTCTCCATGAGGCTGTCGAGGCGGCCGCGGAGCTCCTTCGAGAGATTGAAGACGCTGGCGGCGGCGCGGACGCCCTCCTTCTCGCGGTCTTCGAGCTTTCCGTCGGCCCACGCCATGATGATGAGCAAGACGAGGGTTTCGGTGCAGGCGTCGGCGCTGATGGTCAGGCGTTTCATGTTCCCCTCGGGGTGGGCTTTGGAGAAGGACGAGGCTACCGCGAAGCCCTGCGAAGGTCACGCTTCGGGATTTTGGGCCTCTCGGCGAGCGGGGGCTCGCCCGCCGCGAGGGAGGGGTGGGCCTTCGCCAGCTTGGGGGGCCCGCCACGCCCCGCGATCCTGATCGCGGTGAAAGTCAGCCACTTGGCGTCAACGTCGGTCGGCTCGGCGGCGGGGGCGGAGGCGACCGAGGATACGAACCAGGGGAGGTCCACGTCACCCTCGCGAGGGAGGGGGAGCTCCTTCGTTGCCTCGAGCGGCCGCGCGAGAACGACGTCCCTCAGCAGAGCGGCTCCTCCCACCCGCACACGAAGCCCCACCCCCTCCCCCGCTTCTCAATCACGAGGAAAGTCCGACACTTGGCGCCAACGTCGGTCGCCTCTCGAGCTCGGAGCTAGCTCAGCTA